>NTHE01000110.1 GCA_002551355.1 Streptomyces sp. man185
GAGCAGCCGACACTCCCCACCAGAACTGCCACCCACCGCCCAGGCCGTCGCATCCCCCTCCCCGACGGTCGCCACAAACCCACCGGAACGAAGGAACGGGAGGGCCCTCAGCGTCCGGGCACCCCGGGAAGCATCTCAGCACACGAAAGCCAACACCGAGCCACCGAAACCTTCGCGACAGCAATTCGCCCTGCCGCAATACCGGCTCCCGGACAACATACCGCCCCCTGACCCGACGGACAGGAAATACATCGCCGGCCCGAGCAGGAATTACCTCACGACCACCCGCCACCGGCAGCGGGTCATCACGCTGGAGTCCTGCACACCTATCCCCCCGCCCGGAATACACAAGTGCTGCCCCGGCATACATTCCGCCCACCCCGTCCACCCCGCAACGGACACAGGGCAGCCGACCACAACCATCCGGAACACAGAACCACCCGGCCCGGACTACTAAACCGACTACCCGGCCCCCCTCAACGGCTCCCACCAGTCACGCCGCTTCTTGTACCATTCGACGGTCTCCGCGAGCCCCTCGTCAAAAGACACCTGCGGGCGATAACCGAGTTCAGTGGAAATCTTCGTGATATCGACCGAGTACCGGCGGTCGTGACCCTTGCGGTCCGCCACACGCTCCACCATCGACCAATCCGCACCAGTCATACGCAGCAGCAGCTCCGTGAGTTCACGGTTCGCCAACTCGGTACCACCACCGATGTTGTACACCCCGCCCGCCTCACCGCTCTCCGCGACCAGCGCGACGGCCCGGCAGTGGTCATCCACATGCAGCCAGTCCCGCACATGGCTACCGTCCCCGTAGAGCGGCACCTTCCTCCCCTCCAGCAACCGCGTCACGAAAAGCGGAATCACTTTCTCGGGGTTCTGGTAAGGCCCGTAGTTGTTGGAACACCGGGTGATACACACCGGCAGCCCGTGCGTACGGTGGAACGCCCGTACCAGAAGATCGGAGGACGCTTTCGACGCCGAATAGGGAGAGTTCGGCTCCAGCGGCCGGTCCTCACTCCACGACCCCTCATCGATCGAGCCGTAGACCTCGTCGGTCGAGACATGGACGAACTTCCCGACCCCGGCACGCAGCGACACCTCGAGCAGGACCTGGGTACCGAGCACATTCGTCCGGATGAAATCCTCGGACCCGCTGATCGAGCGGTCCACATGTGACTCCGCGGCGAAATGCACCACCAGGTCACCCCTCTTGAGGACGTCCGTCACAGTTGCGCGGTCACCGATATCACCGTGCACGAAGACCAGCCGCGGATCATCCTCGACCCGGGCCAGATTCGCCCGGTTCCCGGCATAGGTGAGCTTGTCCAGCACCACCACCTCGGGCACCGCACCACCGGTGTACACACCGGTCAGGGCCTGCCGGACAAAGTGAGACCCGATGAACCCGGCTCCGCCGGTCACGACGATACGCATGCCGCCCCCTCAGCGATCCGCACTCGCGATGGCCATGAGATAAGCACCGTAGTCCGTATTCCCCAACTGCCCGCCCAACGCGTAACAAGCAGCAGAATCAATGAACCCCATACGGAAAGCGATCTCTTCCAGACAAGCGATCCGTACACCCTGACGCTCCTCCAGGACCTGTATGTACTGCCCGGCCTGGAGCAACGAATCATGCGTACCGGTATCGAGCCACGCGAACCCCCGGCCCAGATCGACGAGCCTGGCCCTGCCCTGCCGGAGATACTCCCTATTGACATCGGTGATCTCCAGCTCACCCCGCACGGACGGCCTGACCCCCCGCGCGATATCGACCACCCCGTTATCATAAAGATAAAGCCCGGTGATCGCCAGATTCGACCGCGGATCGGCCGGCTTCTCCACCAGCGACACCAACTCACCCCGACCATCGACCTCCCCGACCCCATAACGCTCCGGGTCCTTCACCGCATAACCGAAAAGCACACACCCGTCAACATCCCGGCACTCATCATTCAACAGACCTGAAAGACCAGGACCATGAAAAATATTGTCACCAAGAATCAACGCGACCGAATCATCCCCGATGAACTTCTCACCAATAACGAAAGCCTCCGCGATACCATTCGCCTGCGACTGCTCAGCATACTCAATCGAAAGACCGAGCCGACTCCCATCGCCCAACAGCCCCTTAAACAGACCGACATACGACGGAGTCGATATCACCAGAACATCCCTGATACCACCGAGCATCAGAACCGACAACGGATAATAAATCATCGGCTTGTTGTAAACGGGAAGTAAATGCTTCGACACCGTATGCGTCAGCGGATAAAGACGCGTCCCGTTCCCCCCCGCCAGAACAATACCCTTCATACCGGCCAACCCCCCGCAATCAACGAAGAACCCGGAACGGACCAGGCAGACCACCGCCCAATCCAGAACACACCCAAAACACGAAACAAGACTAACGCCCAGCACATCACCCCGTCCACCACAACAACAAAGACACCACCAACCACAAACCACACCACACAACCCCAAAAACCCACTACCCCACCCCGCCCTCGCCTTCCCCAACGCAAAGCCACCCCACCGCCACGACACCACCCCCTCAACACCTGGCCACGGGGCCGGTAACCCGAAACAACACTCTTCCGCCCATCCGTAACAGGACCGCACAACCACCGGCGCAACTCCTGATCAAGGAAAATGCGCCGATGACCAGCACCCGCATACCCCAGACCGAGTCCGCGACCGAGTCCCCCGAGCCATCAGACAGAGCCGCCCCGTGTTCGGTAGAGACTCGATCCGCGAAAGGATTGAGTCATGGTGCGCCCTTCCTCCTATCCCCCTGAGCTGCGCAAACGAGCGGTCCGTATGGTCGCCGAGGTCCGTGGTGACTATCCGAACGAGTCGGCCGCCCAGAAACTCGGGATCGGTTCGGCCGAGACCCTGCGGAACTGGGGAAGCGGGACGAGATCGACTCCGGTCAGCGGCCGGGGACGACCACGGAGGAGTCCGCGCAGATCAAGGCGATGAAGAAGGAGATCTCCGAACTGAAGCGAGCGAACGACATCCTCAAGGCTGCGGCAAGTTTCTTCGCGGCCGAGCTCGACCGGCCACACACACTCGTAGCGTTCATCGACGAGCACCGGGCCCGCTTCGGCGGTGTCGAGCCGATCTGCCGCGTGCTCACCGAGCACGACTGCAAGATCGCCCCCTTCACCTACTGCGCGGCGAAGAAGCGCGCCGCCGACCCCTCGGCCAGGCGGGTGCGCGATGCTGCCCTCAAGAAGTTGATCACCGAGATCCACGAGGCCAGCTTCCGCGTCCACGGCGCCGGGAAGGTATGGCGCGAGCTGCAGCGCCAGGGCCACCCCGTGGCCCGGGGCACCGTCGAACGCCTGATGCGGATGGGCCGGCGGCGTTGCTGTCCCTCGGACACCTGGGACGACGAGTAGGCCTTGATCGAACCGCTGCTGCCGACGCCGGCCTGCGAGACGAGGACCGGCGGGCGGCCGGAGAAGCACCCGCGGCGCGAGATCGTGGACGCGATCCGCTACGTCGTGGACACCGGATGCAAGTGGTCGGCCCTGCCGAAGGACTTCCCGCCTTGGCGGACCTGCTACGGATTCATGGCCCGCTGGGCCGCGGCCGGTGTCGTGGGCCAGATCCGCGACCACCTGCGCAAACGGGCCCGCAAGCGACATGGGACGGGCCCCCGGAGCGGTCGCCACCGTCATCGACTCGCAGTCCGTCAAGGCCGCGGACACCGTCGGGCGCGACTCACGCGGCTATGACGGCGCGACAAAGATCAACGGCCGCAAGCGTCACATGGTCGCGGACACCAAGGGCCTGCCATTGTTCGTGATGGTCACCCCGGCCGACATGACGGACCGGGACGCCGCCAAGAAAGTCCTGTTCCAGCTTCGCCTCATGCACCCCGAGATCACGACCGTCTGGGCCGACTCCGGCTATGCCGGACAGCTCGTGACCTGGGCGAAGAAGTACCTGAACCTCACTCTGGAGACCGTCAACCGGCCCACGGACGCAGGGGGGTTCGTCCTGCTGCCCCGGCGCTGGGTCGTCGAGAGGTCGATCGCCTGGGTCATGCACGTCCGCCGGCACGCCAGCGACGCCGCCAGTCCCGCCGGGCCGGGCAACCGTCATCCCGCGAAGCCCAACAGGACTGCCCGATTCGGTGTTGCTCTGCCGGATTGTCAGGGCAGTCACCATGGCGAACGCCATCCGGACCGACCCAAGTCGGTGACCGAACCCAGCCTCCCATGACAGCAATCCACCCGACAGGCGAACAGCACTCACCAGCTGGCTGAACTCCGCTGCCAGCCCCCGCGAATCAGCTCTGTTCACATTCCGACCTGGGGGAACATTGCTCCGAAGATTGAGCAGGCACTCAACCACATCGGCGGACGTGGACCGGTGGTGGCAGGCATTTCCTCCGCCGCTTCGACCTGTAGCACACCTTCCGGCTGATGAAACAGACCCTCGGCTGGACCGCACCCAAGATCCGCCGCGCCGACACCGCCGATCTGCGGACCCGGCTGATCATCGCCGCGCATATTCCGCTCCGTCTCGCCCGGCCCCTCACCGAGGACCTCCGGCGGCCCCGGGAACGACGAGCCGCACCTCGTCGCCTCACCCCCGCCCGCGTCAGGCGGGGGTTTCGCAACGTCCGCGCGACCGCGGAGGCCCGCCCGGCAGCCGCACCGAAACCGTTCCAACCCGGCCCCGGACGGCCTCAGGGTTCTAAGAACACACACCGGGCCAGGCACCACGACGTCGGCAAGACCGTCGAACGCGCCGAATCGATCAAGAAACACCAAGCCCGCAGAGATTGAACTCCAAGCTCAGCGATTGGCGACGACCTCCAAAGTGATCTTTAGATGCCGCCCCGTCATGCCCTTGGCCTTGGTGACGCCGAAGGCGTACCTATCGACCGTGGCAGTCCCGCTGGCCGTGATCCGCTTGCCTTCGTGGGCAACGGTGTCGAGCGCGACGGCGACCGGTCGAGTCACCCCGCAGACAGTCAACTCCCCATGCAAGGTGGCATCTGAGGCGGATCGCTCCAGGCGTTGGCTCCGGAAGCCGATCTCGGGATGTCGAGCCACGTCCAGGTAGTCGGGGGACCTGACGTGTTCGTCACGTTGCTGATTGCCGGACCCGAAGCTCGCTGCCTCCATCACGACTTGTATCGACAGCTCTTCTGCAAGCTCATCAACAGTGATCCGGCCATGACCGATAGCGAAGGTGCCGCGGACTGGGAGCAGCCCGAACATGGCACGTGTGTCGAAACGGACCTTTGATACCGCTGGATCGATGTCGTACGTACCTGTTGCCGGCAAGGACTGGTTCCCCGGTATCGCCATGAACTCGTAGCCTCCGCGCGCTGAAGATCCACCGTGATGGATCAGCTTCTCGCAACTCCAACTGGTGTACCACCCCTTCAAGTGACGGAGTGACAACCGAATGAGGTACTGAAGGGCGGCATCGACTGAGGCTCGGCGCCATCCGCCATGCCCCGCGTCCGCCCAGCCTCATCACATTTCGGGCCGAGGTTCAGAAACAGGTACTCAACTTGTCGTCTATCGCCCTGGTGCCGAACGGTCCTCGAACTTGAGCCGTCTTTTCGCAGTTCAGCGGACATGCGGGCGGCCTTCGCCCGATCCTGTGCTCCGACCAAGGAGCGCACGTGACCGTAGCGAAGGCCGTGGAGTCGAGTCTGCTGGGCGATGTCCGCCGGGAGGCGTTCGCGGAAGCGACACACTTCCGGTCGGCGTTCTATGCGTGTCTGACCAGACGGGGCGACGAACTGTTCGAGCTCTGCGACGCGCTGCTGTGCTCCGACGTCTGGTCGACCTGGCGCTTGCGCCTGAACACCGTCGTGGGCACGGCGCGTTGTACGGCGGGCTCAACCGTGGCCGCGTCGACGTCGCACGGCTGCGAAGGACGCTGGCCGGACTGCGGCGGCCTCGGGCCACAGACGGGCGCCTGGTACTCGCGGCGGATGTCAGCCCGTGGCTGCGGCCGGACGCGAACACCTCCCCAGACCGCTCGTTCTGCCACACCTACGGGCGAGGCAAGAACGAGCATCGGATGATCCCGGACTGGCCGTACTCGATCGTCGCAGCGCTGGAGGTGGGCCGCACTTCCTGGACCGCGCTGCTGGACGCGGTCCGGCTGGAGCCGGGCGCCGACGTTGCGGCGGTCACTGCCGTTCAGGTCCGCGAGGTCGTGGAGCGCCTGGTCGCCGCCGGGCAGTGGAAACCCGGTGACCTGGACATTCTCCTGGTCCTGGACGCCGGTTACGACGTTCAGCGATTGTCGTTCCTGCTGGCGGACCTGCCGGTCGATTTGTTGGGCAGGCTGCGGTAGGACCGGGTGATGCGCCGACCCACACCACCGAGGGTCTACGACCCGAAGGGCGGACGGCCGCCCAAGCACGGCGGTGAGTTCGTCTTCGGCCAGCCAGACACCTGGGGCGAGCCCGACATCCGGACGGTCACGGAGACGGAGCGGTACGGCACCGCGGTGGCCACCGCCTTCGACCGGCTCCACCCGCGACTGACCCGCCGCGCGGCCTGGCTCACCCACAGCTCCGAGCTGCCGATCATCGAGGGCACCGTGATCCGGCTCAAGGTCGACCGTCTGCCCAACGGCGCGGATCCCAAGCCGGTCTGGCTGTGGTGGTCGGGCACCGGGGCGAGTGAGACGGATGTCGACCGGCTCTGGCACGCATTCCTGCGGAGATTCGATCTTGAGCACACCTTCAGAATGATCAAGCAGACGCTCGGCTGGACCCGCCCGAAGCTCCGCGACCCCGAGGCCGCCGACCGGTGGACCTGGCTGATCGTCGCCGCTCACACCCAACTCCGCCTCGTCCGGAGCCTGGTCACCGACCTCCGCCGCCCCTGGGAACGGCCGGCTCTGCCGAACACGCTCACCCCCGCCCGGGTGAGACGGGGGTTCAGGAACCTCCGCATGAAGTGCCCCCTGCCAGCCCATGCACCCAAACCCACCACGCCCGGCCCCGGCCGCCCGCCCGGCGTGAAAAACCGACGCCGGGCCCCCGTTCGGGACGTCGGTCTAAGGGTTGTCCCGGAAGTGATCTTGCTCTGCGATGATCTCGACCGTGTCAGGCGTGATCACGGCGTCCGAGCCGTCATGGATAGCTCCGTTCACCGGTCTGAGTCCCCGCGTCTTCGGCAGGTTGGTGACCGCGCTGCGTCGCGAGGGTGCCGAATCCCAGGGTCGGGGCCGGCCGTGGAAGCTGTCGTTGGAGGACCGGGTGCTGCTGGTCGCCGCGTATTGGCGGACGAACTTGACGATGCGGCAGCTGGCCCTGCTGTTCGGAGTGTCGAAGTCGACGGTGGACCGGGTTGTCGACGACCTCGGCCCGAGGTTTGCGCCGCGCCCTCGTCGGCGGTTCGCCAAAGACGCGGTGCTGATCGTGGACGGCACCTTGGTATCCACCCGGGACCACAGCATGGCCGAGCGGTCGAAGAACTATCGCTATTCCACCAACCATCAGGTGGTCATTGACGCCGGCACCCGCCTGGTCGCGGTGGTCGGTCGGCCGTTGCCCGGCAATCGCAACGACTGCAAGGCGTGGGCACTGTCCGGAGCTGAGGAAGCCGTCGGCCGCACCACCGTGATCGCCGATGAGGGCTATCGGGGCATCGGCCTGGTCATCCCGCACCGCCGCGGGCGCGGGCAGAGCGAACTGCCGGCCTGGAGGGAAGACCACAACGCTTCTCACCGCCAGGTCCGCGCCCGTGTTGAGCACGCCTTCGCCCGTATGAAGACCTGGAACATTCTCCGCGACTGTCGCGTGAAAGGCGACGGCGTCCACCACGCCATGCTCGGCATCGCCCACCTTCACAACCTTGCCCTGACCGGCTAGCCGATCTATGCCTATAGGACTGCGTCTGCGACCGCGTTAGGGATCTCAGTGCGCAGTGCTGGCGTGGTGGGAAATCTGGTTGACCTGATGTGGATGATGAAGGCGTGATCTCCAAGGAGCGTGCCGTCGAACGGGTGGAGTCGTTGCTGGCCACGATGCGGCTGGCGCACGAGCTGGTCGTCCACGAGGTGAAGGAGCACCCGCTGGGCTGGCTCGTCTTCTGGAACTCGGCGGAGTACGCTCGCACCCGCGATCTGCGCGATTTACTCGTCGGCGGCGGCCCCTACCTGGTGGACCGGTATGACGGGAGCGTCCACCACATCCCGGTCACCACGTGGGTGGGCGAGGACTGGGAGGAGCTCTACCTCCGGCAGATTAAGGGGGAACGGGCGCCCGACCCCCTGGCCGCTTCCGTGCTCGCGCTGATGAACTCCGCCGGGACGGTGGCCGCGATGCATCACCTCCGCAAGGAAGCTCCGCGCTTGAGCCTGCAGGAGGCGAGGACCTACGTCATGGCCGTCCCAAACGGAGCCGAGCCGCCACCCGAGCTGGCGTACCTGACCAGGGAAGAAGAGGTCTGCCCACCTCTGGCGATCGAAACAGTGGCCGACCCGGACCGCCTGTAGTCCCCTTGTGAGGGCGAGGCCCAGATCGTGTGGCTACGGCAGACCTCAAACGCGCCCTGAGATCACTAGCGGGACAACCCTTAGTCCTCAAAACCGGCGAACCACACTCGCGCCCCAGCCATCACAAGAGGGGCACCAAGCCCAGACGCGTCACGCGATGAGCTCAGTGTTCCCGGATCAGGCGTGGAGCAGTGAGGCATGGATGCGGGCGATGGCCCGCAGCACCTCGTCGCGGTTCTTGGCCTGCTGCATCCATGCGGGCAGGCGGGCCACCACGGTCATCTTCCGGCCGTGGTCGTGCCAGGGAATCCCTTCACGCAGCGGCGCCTGAACGAATCGCCTGATCAGGTCCAGGTGTTCCAGGTTGTAGGCCCATACCCACCCGTGCCGGGTCTCGGTCTGCAGCCACAGACGGACGCCGAAGTATGGGTCCGTGGCCGGCTCGTCCCGATCCCGGTGCAGGGCCACACCTCCACGGCTCCATTCCTTCGCCACCCCACAATTCCGGCATACGAGATGCCTTGGTGCAAAGAGGTCCGGATCGTGCACCCCGGCCGACTCCGGACCTGCCACGACGTGCGCGACCTTCTCGCAGCCGGGACAGCACACGAGGACCGACGCGAGAAAGTCGTACTTCGTGCTGCGCGGGTCCCGGAACCGATGGTGTGCAGAGATCGAACTCATCAGACCAGTATGCGAGCCAAGCACCGAAGGCCTCTACGGGATAAATCTCAAGGCCCAGAGCCTGTGTAAGAACCGTGCGGACCGGGTCCGGGAAAGCCGGATCGGGGGCGTGAGGCAGAGCGGTACGGGGGCGGCAGGACGGGGCGCCGGGAGCGACGGTGAAGGGTGCGGCCGGTGTCGCGAGAGCATGCTGCGCGGCCACCGTCTACTGGAGGTGGAGACGGGAGCGGATCAGCTCGCGCAGCACGTCCCCGGCATCCCGGGAAACGGGGACCAGTGCCTCCTGCGCGACCGCCATCAGCTGACGCCCGGCCCACGCTCCGAGTGCCATCTGACCGTCCCTGCGGGCAGCGGTACGGATGACTTCCATCTCTGTGTCGTCGAACGACATGTTCACCCGGTTCGCGCGGGTGCTACCGGCCTGCCGCTCACGGCGGCATGGCTTATCGGGTCGGTCGATTCTCACCATTTCCCCTCTCGGAAAAAGTGGGCGGGAGGCGGGTTGATCAGGGCACAGCCGCAGCGCGGAAAAGTGCTTAACGTTACGTTATGCACTAACTGGCTCCCCTTTCCTAATGCCTGAAAAAGCGCCCCCGGCCCGCTGACACGCGCACGGCGCCCAGCCCACGACGGCCGGTGAAACCCGCCAGCCGACCGACACGCCACCAACCAGCCGACGGCGCGCCGCGCCACCCAGCAAACCCAACACCCCCACACCACCCCACACACCAACCCCCGGGCAACGAAGCGACGACCACCCATTGGTTGAACCCGCACCGGACAACGCACGAGCAACCCCCGCCGCGACGGCGGCGCGCACCGGGACGCCCCGAACGGCCGAGTGTCGGAGAACAGCGGAACGATCTGCCACGTGCGCGCGGACGGGGCTGGTCGAGAGCTGCCGTCGCGTCCGGCCGCGCCGCAAACCCTGTCCCCTGAGAAGCCAAACGCCGAACGCACGCCAGCGGAGAAGGCGGCACGGCAGGATATGTGCGTGCCCATCCTTCCGGTGATCGACACCAAGCTGAACGTCTGGATGCTGGCCGCCGTCCAGACCGCGCGGCCGGCTGATCCTGGGCGTCGCGGCGCACCGCCCTGTGTGCCGCGGTCGAAGCACACACCAGTTCGGCGAGCCCTCGTTAGAGCACAAACAGACGCCGGGAATTACGTCACCAACGTCGGTTATGACGAGCCCGGCGGCGTCCTCAATGACGTCGAGCTGACGGTGCGAGCCGGGCCTGCTCAGCTTCCTCGTCACGCGGTGTACCGAGACGATCAGGTGCTGACGCACTGCCGCCAGCAGGATTCTGGTCCTTTGCTATGTTGCGGTGTTCGGTCTTGGCCTTTGAGCTGGGTTCGAACTTTGAAGATGGCTACACCAGGGGGCACTGTTTTGGGCAGTTCGAGAGACTCACGGCAGCATGACGGCGGAAGCCCCTCGCTGCCCCCAGCCCGTGGGGGAACGCCTGCCCCGCCAACGGTTCCGTCTCGTCCCACGCCTCCGGTACCCAGGGTGCAGCCGGACTCTCGTCTTCAGCGGGTGCGTCGACGCTACCGGGGCACCTCAACGACCGACAAGATCGCACTGTGGGCACTGGTGGTCACCGCGATCGGTCTTGCCTCGCCAGCATTCGTCTCCGCCTGGCAAAAGATCTTTCCCCCGGACTCGGCGACACTGCTCGTCGAGCCGAACGAGCAGGCCTGTCTGAACCGCTGGTACATCCCTGGCAGTGCCCCCTCAAGTGCTCAGGTGGCACGGGCGAATTCCGAACAGCTTGCGCAGTGGGCGCGGGAGGGGCGAGCCGTTCATGCAGGAATTCTGGAGGCTGCCGTAACGGTGCACGGCGACGCCGGCTCATCGGTTGAGGTCCGTGACATCTCGGTCACGGTGACGCGCCGGGAGAAGGCCGCGCCGGGCACTGTCACAGGGATTGACGGGTGTGGCAGCGGACCGGATGAGCCCTCGTACCTCGCGGTCGATCTGGACACGGAGCTCTTTCAGAGTGGCCACTGATCGAGTGACCCTGGCCGAGTCAGGATGAGGACCGCAACGCACAGGGCTCCCGTGCCGTTGAGGGAGGTGTTCGAAGTCTCAACCCATCGGCACAGGAGCCCTGTTGGTTCCCCATCCTGCCGCACTCGACCTGCCTCATGCTCTGGTCGAGTGGGTCTCCATGCTCATCGTCACCCGTGAGGGTGACCGGCGCTGCAAGCTGCCGCCCCACCAGCGTGCCCTCGTCGGCCTGGTCTATCTTCGCCAACACGACACGCTCGCACAGATCGCCGCCGGCTTCGGCATATCCGTCGGGACCGCCCACGCCTACGTCACGGCCGTCGTCCAGCACCTTTCCGGCCGGGCGCCGGGCCTCCTGCGTGTCCTGCGCGAGACCGACCCGGATTACGTCCTGCTCGACGGGACACTCGCCGAGTGCGACCGGGTCGGCGACAGCCGGGCCGACTTCTCCCAGAAGCACCGCCGTCACGGCGTGAACGTACAGGTCGTAGCCGACCCCTCGGGCAAGCTGCTGTGGATCTCACCCGCGCTGCCCGGCCGCACCCACGACCTGACCGCGGCCCGCACCCACCGCATCATCCGGATCTGCGAACGCCAGGGCGTCCCCGTCCTCGCCGACCGCGCTTACATCGGCGCCGGCCCCTGGGTGACCACACCCATCAGACGGCTTCCCGGCCAGAACCTCACCACAACCCAGCAGACGATCAACCGAGCCCTGTCAGCGGCACGAGCACCGGTCGAACGCAGCATCGCGCGACTCAAGTCCTGGCAGATCCTGCGCCGGGCCCGCTGCAGCCCCAACCGGATGACCGTCATCGCCGCAGCCATCCTCACCCTGGAACGTCAACGCTGATGAATCTCATGGCCGTTCCAGGGTGAGGACGGATTGGCAATGGCCGTCATCCAGTTGGGAACCGTTTACGACCAGACAAGTCGCCCTTCGGCAACGGAACAGACCGGATAGTCCCCCGCGCCGATCCTCGTCAGCATCTCCGCCACGGAGTCGAAGTAGTGAGCCAGTGACGCGTACTCGCCGGTGACCGTGGGCGCACCCACGAACCATCTGCCGATACGTCCGTCCCTCGCGTCGATGAACTGTCCCATCCAGCCGTCCCGGTCCGACTGAAACGGGATCCACTCCTCGCGCCATTCGCTCCCACCGGACAAGGGGTGATTCGCGTAGAGCCTCTCCATCGCCCGGATGCCCAGAAAGAAGCTTCCCTCGTCGGGGAACCCGTCGAGGCCGCAGCACATCACGTCGTCGTCGACGTCTTCCTCCGGCAGATCCAGATTGTTCTGCAACAGCCACGTCCGCAGGTCCCCATGAAGGGAGATCCCCATCCGTTCCTCGGCTGCCGCGAGCATCTGCTCCGTAGCGGGCCCCGGCAGATCCGCGTGATCGGCCGGCGCGTGCTCTCGAAGAAGGCTCATCACACGCGACCAACTCTCAGCAACACTCATCGCCCTATGCCCTCTGCCCTCTCTACAGGGATGTCTCCGTCCGACTACGCCACTGCGGAGGTTGGGAAGCACTGGCCGGAGAACCTTGCAGGGATAGTACTTCGAGCATGCGTTCCATCCCTCCCCACAATCACCTTCCGCCCCGAAGCGCAGGACCGGTCCCTCAGCGAAGTGCCGCCCGCGACTTTTCACAGACAACCCACCGTGAGCGGGCCCAGCCGAGGAGCTTCCAGGCTCAAGCGAGGGCCGCGGCGTCACCCTGGAGTGGCGAAGCTGAAAACGCTCAGTCATAGATTCGTGGTCCGTGGGCACCATTGCCGCAGGAACGGCGTTTCCATTTCTGCCGTGGCAGGCCGGGGAAGAGGTCATGGACAGGGTGGTCC
>NTHE01000111.1 GCA_002551355.1 Streptomyces sp. man185
TCCAGGCGCTGGCGGTCCGGTTGGCGCAGATCGGGCTGAACACCGGGGGCCGGAAGCCCGGGGGAGTGGACTGGAAGGACGTCGGCGTCGCCGCCGCCTCCGGCGCGCTCACCGCCGGCTTCATGGAGATCTTCGACAAGTTCCTGAAGCCCATCAAGAACATCTTCAAGGACCTCCTCGGGGACGTCTTCAGCAAGTTCAGGATCGACCCGGACGGCCTGGTGTTCAAGGGGATCGTGAACGGTCCGCCGGTCGTGGTCACCACCTTCGTGGTCGGCGGTGCAGCCGAGAGCACCGCCGAGGTCATCGTCAACGGGGCCTTCTACGACAAGTGGGAGTTCAAGTGGGAGACCTTCGTCGGCTCCGGCACCGGCAGCGTCTTCGACATGGCCGCGGGGCTGGCCGTCGGCGCCGGGGCCTTCTCCATATACAACAACTACTTCAACAACGACCGGTTCACCGACGTCAACGAACTGCCCGGCCCTGAAAGCCGCTTGGGAGGCGGTTCGGGGTCCGGGAAGCCGGATGTGGGCCCGGATGTCAAGGGCCCGTCGACGGTGAAGAGCGACCTGTTCACCCCGGGTCCCGCGGTGCCTTTCCCGAACACCGTCTCGACCGAACTCCCGAGCGGGATCGGCAGCGGTCTCAGCATCCCGCCGCCCACGTACACGCCCCCGCCGCCGTACACGTCGCCGTCCGCGCTGAACATCCTGCCCACCGGTGGCCGCGACGTACTGTCCGGACCCTTCGACCTCACCACCCGGGACTCGAACAGCCCGAACGACACGAACAACCTCGGCGGCCACGGCTTCAACAGCGGCAACAGCTTCGGCGACCCGAGCGGGTCACCGGCCCCCTACGTGTCGCCGTCCACCTCGTCGGCCTTCACCCCGTCCACGCTGCCGTCCGGGCGCACCTCCGGGCCGTCGTCCGTCTCGAACGCCGACCTCACGACACCGGACCTCACGCCGCAGGACCTCGCCGACGGCCTCACGCCGGACACGCCTTCGAACGTGCCACGATCGACAAGTGACCTCCCCCAGGGGCTCACCACGCCGAAGGGCTCCTCCACCGCACCGGACTCGAACACCCCGGGCGGTATGGACGCCGCGCACGTGGATACCGACCCGGGCGACGCACCGTTCGGCCAGGACGGGACACGGGACGTCCCTCACGAAACCACCGGGCAGGACCTGCCCGAGCAAGGACAGCCCGCCCGGAACACCGGCGCCCAGCCGGGCACGGAACACGGCACACACCAGCAGGTGAACGGTGCCCCACCGGCAACCGACGCCGAATCCGACACCGTCACAGCGCCGACGCCCCTGGGCACCTCGGCCGGCCCGAACACGACAGCACCCCCATCCGCCCCCGGAGCTCACAACGCATCGCCCGGTACGCCGGGAAGCCAGTCACAGCAGTCCTCCCGGACAGGCCTGACAGACGGGACCGACGGGACAGGCCTGACAGACGGGACCGACGCGACAGGCCTGACAGACGACGATGTGACCGGCCTGCCTGACCAGCAGGCCGACCGAAACGGTCAGGAGTACCTGTCCGACGGTACGGACCAGTCGCTCACCCCGGCACCCCGTGACACGAACACGACCACGACCGTGCCCGAAGGCGACCCGGCGCCCCCGACAGGGCTGCGTACCTCCTCCGAAGCACCGCAACCGGACGCGGCACCGCTGACCGGCGAAGCCCCGGCCGAGCACACCGGCACGGACGCCGAAACTGGCGCGGACGCGCTCACCGGGCCGACGCCGGAGCCCTCCCTGCCCATCGCCGATCCGGTGCGCCCCGACCAACGGAGGGCCGGGACCCACGACGCTCCGGGGGTGCCGACAACGGCGCCGGAAGCACCGGCCGTGTCGCCGGACACCTCGTCGGCCGAGGCGTCCGACGGCCCGTCCGCTACGTCGTCGAGCTTCCCCGGCATGTCCTCACCGTTGTCCTCCCCGCCCCTTTCCCCTTCCCCGCCGACCGCTCTGCCGACTTCTTCGTCGTCCTTGCCCGCTCCGGGGGCAGGGCCCCAGCAGGGGGACCTGCCCGGACTCTCCGGCCCGGATGCCGACCTGGCCCCGGACGGGGCCGAGGCGGTAGGGGCGTCCGGCGCCGTCTCAGGGACCACCGCCGACGCCGCCCCCGGGTCGCCCGCCTGGGAGGCGGCGCGCGCCGGGGTGGAACCGGTGCCGCGCTCGCACACCTGGGTCGACCCGGTGTCGACGCCACCGGATCCGCAACAGCAGGGTCGGACAACTCAGTTCGTGGTGAGGTCGAAGTTCGAAGTACGCCGCTTCGGGGTGGGCGGCGACCATCTCACCGACCTCACCGTCGAGGTCGGTGTCGGCAGCCCGGACCGGATGCCCGACGGCGTCTGGGCGAAGGTGCTCAGCGGCGTCGACACCGCGATCAACGCACCGGGTCACCGGCTGCCGAACGGTGACCTCCTGCATGTGACGGTGGTACGCGTCGAGAGCGACCCGCACCCCAACGGGCTCAACGTCGAATTCGTCGGCCGCGACAAGCAGATGACCCGGTCCGCCTGGTGGGCGGATGCCGACCCCGTCGACTACGCGCACGAGATCACACACATGCTCGGCCTCCGCGACGAGTCCCGGCACGCGGTCGCACCTCAACGCCCGGACGTGGAGGGGAGCCTCCTGGGGGACTACCGGCGCCCGGCCCCCGAGGGGCTAGCCCGGGGCGGGCTGCGCGGCCGCCATCTGCAGCTGATCAGCACACTCATCGGGGACCTCACGCCCACACCCACCAGGACACCCACATCCGCATCCGCGCGCACGACCGCGACGGCAACCGTGTCCGCGACGGCGACTGTGGCCTCCCCGCCGCCCGTCCGCCGTCCGGCCACCACCAGCAGTGCCCCTGGTGCCGAGCCGTACGCGCCCGTGCTCCCCAGCACCCGGCCCCCCGTGCTGGACCGGGACCTGCCCCGGCCGCTCGGCGGGCGGCGGGACCGGACCGACTTCGGTAACGGCTCCCGGATGCCCGCGTACATCGACGACGTGCAGGAGCTCGTGCAGGACGCCCCTCCGGAGGTCCTCCTCGAACTGGTCTCCGGCGGCATGACCTTCGGGCACAGCGACGTCGTCCTGCGCGGCACCGGCGAGGCGCTGGCCGAGATCGGTCGGCTGCTGTCCACAGGGTCCGACGGGGTGCGGCCCGAGCAGCCGAAGAAGGGCCGCCCGGCCGGTTCGAGCCTGATGGCCGACGTCACGTACGCCTTCACCCAGGAGCCCAAGACGCTGGCCGGTGACGGGCGCGTCTTCCCGTACACGGCGCAGGACGGCAGTGCGCGGAAGCTGTCGGTCGTCGCGCGCCACTACGGCGACTGGGAGCAGTTCACCGACACCTACGGCAGCCCCGTGAAGGTGGACGGGATGCACCGCTCGGTCTTCACCGCCGGGCAGAGCAAGACCATGCAGTCGGCGTTCCAGATCGCGCTCGGCGGGCCCATCGGGCCCGTGGGCGCGGCGGCATTCAGCGGTTTCGGCCGGCTCGGTCTGCGGCTCGGTTTCACCGACCGGGTGGGATACGGACAGACCGAACAGGGGACGAGCCAGACGGAGACCCGCGCGCTCGACGGCTCGCGGGTGTATCTGGACCACGTCTACTACGACCTGCGGGTCACCGATGCGGACGGAAGGATCGTGACCGGTCCCGAGCCCGCGGTCTTCGGGTTCGCGGTGAGGGACGGGCTGTCCGTACGGCTGCCGGACAGCGTGATGAGTGCGACCGCCGCCCCCGGGCGCATCCCCCGCTCCATGGAGCTCGGCCGGCAGTCGGCCTACCGGCTGGTCCGGACGGAGGGGTTCGGCCCCGTCTCCCGGATGCGGGACTGGGCGGCCCAGGAGATCGGCGTGGCACCGGGCAGTACCGCCTACGGTGAACTGAACTCCTTCTTCTCCTCGTTGAGCTTCCAGCGGCAGAGCCCCGCACTGTCCAGGGGACGGGTCACCACCGTGCCTCTCTTCGCCGACGACAGGACCCGTACGCCGCTGGGCGTCTTCGTGGTCGATGTGGTGCCGGGCCGGGCGACGCTGATCACGGAGACGCCCGACGCGGAGATGCGCGACATCAACACCCTGGCCGTACGCAACGACCGGAGTGTCCAGAAGACGGCTGCCTTCGGAATCGACGGCGTCGCGGGCCCGGCCTTCAACTTCTTCGACCTGGGGAACGGCGCCCTCGATCTCCGGCTCCAGTTCGGCGCGGCGTTCCGTTACCTCTTCTCCGTGTCGCGCACCGCCGGCCTCGGCGGTTCCGGGGCGATCAAGACGGCCGGCCAGGTCAAGGGCGATGCGACGGGTCTCTACCTGGTCCGGAAGACGGTGTACGTCCAGCGCAGCGGCAGCGGCTCCCGGCCGCAGCAGTTCCACACCTGGAGCGTGGACCGGATGACCCGCACGGAGGCGCGTCGGCTGGCGGGCTGGGACGACGGCCTGCGGCGTGCGCTGCGCGCGGGAGCACCAGAACCGTTCGCCCCCGCGTACCTGACCCCGGACAGGCCGCCCACCCTGGGCATGCACCGGGTGGAGGAGTTCGCCTTCGGCGACGGTACGAAGACCGGGCCGACCGGAGCCGCGGGACGGGAGCGCACCCTCCTGGACACCCTCGCCGACGAGGTGCTGACGGCTCTCGCGGCGGCCTATCCCGGGCTGGTCGCACGGCTCGACCAGCTGGCGCCGCCGGAGCACAGGACCTGGCGGGAGCGGGCGAACGCAGTTCTGGGCCCGCCCGCCGGCGCACGCCCCGCGCCGACGACGCGGTGGAAGAACGACGACGAGTACCGCACGGCCCTCGCCAACACCCTGGAGGTCCTCAGCGCCCTGTCGTACCGGAGCATGGCGGGAAACCTGGAGGCGCTGACCACGACCGGCATCCGGATCCGGTTCAACGAGCCGGGCCGGATCGGACAGGGCCACCGCTACATCTGGCTGCACGGGGAGCTGACCAACCGCCGTTTCGAGGGCGTGCAGGACGACTTCAAGCTGCGCTACAGCTCGGTCGGTGTGGAGCGGGTGGACGGCCAGAGGAGCGCCAAGCGTATCGGGGAGGCGGGCGTCGAGGGGCTGATCGCCTTCCGTGACCCCATGACAGACGACATCGGCGCACCGAACAACGCGGGCGGGCCGAGCGCCGGTGTGCGCTGGGGTTGGCAGGCCGACGAGGAGACCAGCTTCGGCGCGACGGCCACGTACGAGCCGATGACGGTGAGTGCCGGTCCGTCGCACCTCTACCGCTACGACCTCTCGATCACCGTGGACCGCGGCGGGTACTGGCGGTTCCGGGGCCTGCTGCGCGGAACAGCGACGCTGGGGCTGCTCGGCACCCAGCCGTTCGTCTTCCGGCAGCCGCAGGACCTGCTCATCGGTACGGCCCCCGGCGGCCGTCAGGTGGGCGGCGGGCCCCGGACCGGGCAGGTGCTCATCAGCATCCCCGCCACGCACGCGCCAGCCGTGGACCCGCACCGCCGGGCTGCTGCCAACCCCTACGCGAGCGTCGCCCTCCAGCCGGTACGCACCCTGCGGCCCGACCGGGCGCGGGCACTCGCCCTCGGCGACCTGTCCAGGCCGGGCAGCCTGGTGCGCGCCTCCGACCTGGTGGGGGACCCGGGCCCGGTGACACCGGACGGCCGGGGCTCGCAGATGTTCCGGGACCTGCAGAACCATCCGTTCCTGACCATCGGCGTGATGCCGTCACCGGCCCTGGTCTCGGCACTCGGGCAGGCCATGGCCGCCGGGTCAGGCGGCGCTTGGCAGCTCACCGAGGAGGGTGCGCCGACCCGCGAGGCCGTACTCCGTGCCTTCCAGCCGCAGTACCTGACGGCCAACTTCGACCAGAGCTCCGGGCCACTGGGCTGGAGTGCCTCAGGGCTGATGGGGAAGGGCCCGTACGCCACGCTCTGGGCCACCTTCCGGCATCTGACGGCGGTGGACGGCATCCAGGCGCTGACCGGGTCGGTGCCGATGGACACGGAAATGGTGCTGGGCGGCACCGGCCAGACGGCGGGTAAGCTGACGAAGACCCGCACCTTCTTCGTCGGCGGGCAGCTCGTCTACGCGCGCTCCCACGCGGCAGGGCCCGGACTGCTCGGCACCTACGGCCTGGTCGCCAGCCCCTGGTCGACGGCGGACCAGTCGAGCAGGACCGTGACCCGCTCCTTCGTCCACGACATGAACCGCAAGGGCTTCGGCCACCAGGTCCTCGTGTCGGGCGCCGCCGAGCACTGGCTGGCCCTGACGGCGAGCCTGCTCGGCTCCGGTGCCGCGGGCAGGCCGCTCGTTCCCGACTGGATCGCCGCGGCGGCCGGACGGATGACGACCGTGCCCGGCGGCTGGCTGGCCCATGTGCCGGAGAAGAGCGCCCACCTCGTCGGGCTGATCGACGACGGCATGGGCGAGGTGCCGCGCTACACCCGCCACAGCTGGTCCCCGCAACCGTGGCTGCGGGACGACCACTTCGGTACGTACGCCGTCAACGCGCTGGACCCGACCGCGGCGCTCGCCGCCTTCGAACAGCAGGTGGCCGTGCTCGGGCTGGACGACGTCGGCCGGGAGCGCGTCCGCACCCTGGTCTCGTCCCGGGTCCTGCGATCCCTGGACAAGGAGACCACGGGCGGCGGCTCCTCGGTCCCGGCCCGCACCGGAGCGTGGGGCTGGCACAGCGTCCGGATCGGCAAGCGGCAGATCCGGATGAGGGTCCAGCTCGAACCCGGTACGCCGACGTTCGAGATGCTGGACCACAGCGTGGAGATGGAGGAGAACCGGCGGGCCATCGAGACGGTCACCGAAGGTGCCGAGTCCACGAAGGGTGCCGACTTCGGCTACCTCGTCGGGGAGGCCGTCCACACGGAGAACCCCACGGGGGCCGTGGCGGCGGGACCGACGTTCACGGAGACCGGCTCCGACCGGAAGTCCAGCGGCGAGAGCCGTACGGAATCCACCCTGACCGTGTTCCGGGCGGCCTCGACGGAACCGTACGCGGAGATCGCCACGCCCTACACGCTCCGGATCACGCTGGAGGCGGACGACCCGGCACCGGGGCGACGGGGGCCCGTACGTACCGGGTTCGACCGGTTCCGCGGCAAGCAGGTCATCAGCGTGGCGCACCCCGCCGGGACCCTGCGCGAGCACGTCCCCCTGAGCCTGATGGCCCCCGACGGGGAGCCGGACGCCGATCTGCTGCCGCCCCCGGACCTGACCGGGCTCGCCGCACCGAGGCAGGGCGTCCCGCCGTACGTGCTGGGGCCCGACACCCTGCACGGTGACGGCACCCTCAAGCCGTTCCGTTTCCCCGCCACCGGCTTCGACGTGCGCCGGATCGTCGGCCTCGCGGACATCCAGGTGGCGAACACCTACGCGCTGGCCCTGTCGTACGACGCGGGGTTCTCCGTGGACGGACCCGATGCCGCACGCCGGGCCAGGGACACCGGGCTGACCCGGCTGGGCACCGGCTCGGCCCAGGCGCTGGAGGACGGGGCCGGCAACGCCGCGCTCACGGCCTACTACCACCGTGCGGTGACGCCCCAGGGATACGGCGTCCCCGGGCTGACCGAGAAGAACATCGTCAGCACCGAGAGCGCTCAGCTCGAGCTGTACGCCAAGCCCGACTTCAGCCGCGCCCGGCTGCTGACCGTCGCCGACGGCCAGAAGATGGAGATGCTCCGGCGGACCGGCGCCGGCGCGGCGTCGTCCGTGGGACGGGAGAACGTCCAGGACTCCGCGCTCGGGGCGGGCGTGCTGATCAGCTCCGACAAGACGGGCATGCACCAGATGGGCGGGTCGGGCACCGGGCCGTACGCCGCTGAAGGCGACACCCTGCCCACCTCGGCGGACCAGCTGACCTCCATCAACACGAAACCCAAGACGGGCCGGGTGTTCCTGTTCGCCGTCCCCACCTCGTGGCTGAGCGTCGCCGATGTGCGTCGGGGCATCAAGGACACCCGAGTCGGACGCTTCGTCGGAGGCACCTTCGGCCATGTCAGGCCCGGCCCGAAGGCGGTCGGCTCGGAGGCGTACGCCCTGACCTGGGTCAGGGACGATGTCGCCAGGGAACTCGGCCTGATCGACGACACGAACTTCCCCGCCCGGGTGGGTGCCGCGTGGGACGCGGTGGGCGAGGCGAGCAAGGCGTGGGTCGACGCCGACAAGGCGTACTGGAAGAAGCGCCGTTCGGCGATCGGCCGGATGGAGGAGCGGGACGCGGCGCGGATCGCGCTCGACGACGCGGAGACCGCCGCCGGGGCGGCCGGCCGAGGGCTGGCCCAGTCGTACGACGTGGCCGAGGCGGCCCACAACGCCGTGGAGGCCGCTGAGGAACGCATGGACCGGATACGGCGCGCCGGTCAGCAGTCGATACGCGAGGCCCGCGAAGCCCTCGAAGCCGCCGAGGCCTCGGACACCGGTGAGGCCGCCCACGATGGTTGGGCGGAGCTGGCACGCGAGGAGATGGCGGAGGCGCGTGCGGCCCTGGCGGCCGCCGAACGGACCTCCCGGGAACGGCTTTCGCCCGCCGAGGTCCACATCGCCGCCCTGCGGGAGCGTAAGGCGGCGGCCGACCGGCGGGTGAACACGGCCGGAAGGGCGCTTGCCACCGCGGACCGCCGGGTCGGGGCGGCCACCCGGCGGCACGACGCCGCCGTCACCGCCTTCGGTAACCGGCGCACGCTGCTCGGCACACTGAGGACGACGGCGGAGGACGCCGCGGCCGAGTACCACCGGGTGAGGGCGGGGACGGACCAGCTCACCCGGTGGCACCAGGAAGCGGCCACCGTCGAGGGCCGGAAGCGCCTGGAGGGCAGGACCGAGCCCCCGGCCGTCACATACCTGAAGCCCGCGGTGCCGGCGCCCCCGGTGCCGCCCGCGCTCCCGGCGTACACGAGGACCGGCACCGGTCCGGACGCCCGGCTGACCTCGCCCGACGAGGTCACGTACGCCCTGCACGAGGTGCCGGAGGACGGGGACGCCTTCCTGCACGCGCTGGTGGAGGGGCTGAGCAGGAGCGCGCCCGGCCTGCTCACCGATCAGGGGGTGGACCTCGGCGACCGGCGTGCGGCGGCCGACGCGGTGCTGCGGATGCTCACCGCCAGGCTCATGGACCCCTCGGACGCGGACCTGCTCGAAGCCGTCGCCCCCGATGTCATGGATGCCTTCAGAGACGCCGAAGTCACCGGGGCGGGGTTGCGGGGGGCCGGGCCGCTGGCGGCGGACACTCCTGGAGGCCGCGAGTTCGACGGGCTGGGCGGACTGATGCCGCACTCCGTGACCCCGGGCCCGGCGGCCCGGGCCGCGCTGGCCGTCGCCCAGCTGATGCGCCCGGGGAACACGGAGGGCGAGGCGGGCTGGAACCACGGGGCGGCCGACCTGCTGCCGGTGCTGGCCGCCCGGACGTTCGGGGTGGACATCACCGTCGTGGACGACGCGGGGCGCTTCCAGGACTTCGGCCCGGGACCGTCCGATCCCACGGGCCACCTGGCGGGGACCCTGGGCCTGCCGCCCGGCGGCCCGCGGCCGCACGTGGTGCTCAGCCTGGCGGACCGCCATTACCGGCTGGCGGTACGGGAGGGGGCGGTGACGGACGCGAAGCCGGAGCCGAAGGCCGGGGGCAATACGGAGGCCAGCACTCAGCCGGAGCCGAAGGTCCAGGACAAGACGGAGGCCAGGACTCAGCCGGAGCCGAAGCCGGTGCAGCCCTCGTCTGCCCTGCCTCCGGACGGTGCGGCCAGGGGGCGGCCCGTTCGGGTTCCGGCCACCGGGGAGTGTCTCTTCCACTCATTCATCGCGAGCGACCCCGGATACGTACGCAGCCGGCTGCCCGCTCTGGCGGAGTCCGACCCCGCCGCGTACGCCTGGCTCGGCGACGCCGACGCCGTACGCGGGGGGCTCAGCGGCAGAGCGGTCGTCCAGTCCACCACCGGGCACTACCCGGGCGGCCCGGAGACCGCCGTCGTAAGCGCGATGCGCAAGGCCGTCGAGGCCCATGTGACCGGGAGCGGAGGCCGTCTGCCCCGATCCGTCATCGGGCAGTTGCGCCTGTCGACGACGGCGGAGTTCGGGGCCCGGATCGCGGGACTGCACCGGGCGGGGCTTGTCTCGCTGCTCGCGCACCACGGTGTGGACGCGGACATGCTGATCGACCGCTCGGAGGCGGGATTGCGCGCGGAGTTGGCCGTTCTGTACCCGACGAGCGCGGCGCCACTGGACGACGCGGAGATGCGTACGGTCATGCGCGCTGTCGCCCGCTGGGAGGAGGATTACATCACCGACGTGGGCGAGATCTTCCTGCCCCTGCTCGCCCACACCTTCGGGGCCCGGGTCGAGGTGGCCTGGGACGGTCGTCTGGCCGACGCCCGCCGGGCCGGCCCCAGCGGTGCATCCCGTGTGATCGAGGTGCACTACAACGGCGTGGACCACTACAACGGGAGCAGCGCCGAAGCGCATGACCTGCTCGTCTACGGCGACAGCGTGGCCCCCAAGCGCGGCAAGCCCGAGGAGCGTGACGGTGAGGGCGACGTACGGGTGAATCCGCTGTGGATCCCCCTGGACGATGTCGATCCCGATCTGCTGGTCACGGCGAACCCGGACACCGTGTGGATCTACACGGTGACCGAGGACGGACAGATCCTGCTGGGCAGCGAGCAGCCGAGCGGGATCATCACGCCGGAGCAGTTCGACGCGCTGCGCGCTGGCATGCGGAGCGTGGCTCCGGACCTGACGGCGGACGGACTGCGGAAGGACCTGGACGGGCTGGGGCACACGGGCATCGCGGCCCGGTTCGGGGAGTCCGGACGGTCGGAGCCCGGGATGAGCCGGGGGTCCGGCGAGGTCCGGTGGAGCCCGGAGCTGAAGCGGTGGACGGTAAACGACAAGTTGAGCCGCTACAGGAGCGAATCCGTTCGGCCCGGCCTCGGCCCGGACGTCGCGGCGGGCCGGCTGCGGGAGGTGGCGGAGCTCTTGGCGGAACGGCTCGGCGTGCGGGTCGTGCCCGAACAGGTCAAGACCGCTACGGCGGCGCCGTCCGGTCAGCCTCCCGCCCCCGTCGTTCCACCGCCGGTGGTGCCGTTGAAGGGGATGGTGTCGGTCGCGGAACTCGAAGCGATCGGCATGACGCTGTCGTTGGCGCAGTCCACACAGGCGGCGCTCCTGCGCGACAAACTGCCCGTGGAGGAACTGGGGCTGACGCCCGAGCAGCACAGGCTCATCCGGGCGCAGCGGGGAGAGCCCGACACCTCGGCGCCCACGCGGCTGCTGCTCGACTCGCCGGAACCCTCGTCCCCGGGAGCAGCGCCGACTCCCTCGACATGATCATGGACTGGGAGGACGGCGACGAGGACAGCCGGTCCGCCGAGCCGGACCACCACCGGGATCCTGGAGGACCTCCACGGTCCCGGGATCGGCGAGGCCCCGCTCCATCCGGCACTGCGCGAGACCCTGGCGCGGCTGGACGCGCTGCGCCGGGCCGTGACCGGATCGCCACTGCGTGAGGGCCCGTTCGACCTGGACGCGGTCACCCGGTACGTCCTCGGTCTGGGTGAGCGGGAGGCCGTGACCAAGGTGCAGCGAGGCGAGCTGTTCCGGGTGGCACTCGACGAGAACGTGGAAGGGGCCCGGAGCCTCGCCAGCCTCGCCGTTCTCCGTCGCCCGCACACTGCCCCGGACCGGTGGCAGCCGGGGCAGGAACTGGACGGGCGGCAGGCTCAGGGAACTGGACACGTCACAGGCGGTCGGGGTGGCCCAGCAGCCGTACGGGGTGCCCCCGCTCGGTGAGGCCGGCCCGGCGCCGTACGTCGTCCTGGCGGCCGAAGGCGGCCACGACCGCGTCGTGGTGCTGGACGGTGACGGCACCCCGCACCGCGTGACCACGGAGGTGTTCGCCGAACTGCTCGCTCTGGAAACGTTGCTGGCCGGTCTGCCGGACGGCAACCCCGTGGTCCTGCTGGTCCCGGAGGCGGGTGCACGGGGCCTGGATCTGCCTCGCGCGGTCGCCGACCGGACCGGCCGCACGACCTGGGCCACCAGCGGCCGTCTGCGGTTCACCCAGCAGACGGAGGGCGGCCCGGCCGCCGTCTCACCGGAGCACTGTCCCGGCGAGAGGTCGTTTTCGTCCGATGTTTCATCCCGAGATGGCATGTTCTGTGTTCTTTTCGGGTCGCGCCAGGAGATCGTGTTCTCGCCGGTGAGGCGGCGGGCCATGAGGTCGGTCATGGCAATGTGGACCACCGTTTAGGACCGGGTCGGCAGGGTTTCGTAGTCGCGGGCCTGGCGGCGGTGGAGCATGAGCCAGCCGTAGGTCCGCTCGACCGCCCACCGCTTCGGTATCGGGGTGAACCCCTTGGTCCCGGGCTTGCGGGTGGTGATCTCCATGTCGACGCCGAGGGTGGCGGCGTGCTCGACGAGGTGCCGGCGATAGCCGCCGTCGACCCAGACCTTGCGGATGCCGGGGTGCTCGGCGGCGACCCGGTCGAGCAGCGTGGTGCCGGCGACGGAGTCCTGCACGCTCGCCGCGGTGACCAGCACCGCGAGCAGGAGTCCGAGCGTGTCGGTGACGATGCTCCGCTTCCGCCCGACGATCTTCTTCCCGGCATCGACGCCCTGACCGGAGACGTGGACGCTGGTGGAGGTCTTGACGCTTTGAGCGTCGATCACGCAGGCCGACGGCTCGCCGTCCCGTCCCTCCTTCTCCCGTAAGAGCTGCCGGAGAAGGCCGTTGAGCTGGGCGAACACGCCCTCATCGGCCCATTGGGCGAAGTAGCCGTAGACGGTGTTCCAGTGCGGGAAG
>NTHE01000112.1 GCA_002551355.1 Streptomyces sp. man185
CCCCGGCGCGAGGCCCCGCACCCTGCCCCGCGGCGCACCCCGGTCCCCGGCCAGGCCCCCCGTACCGCCCCCGCCCTCGCCCCCTGGCGGATGCCCGCCGGGCTGCCCGCGTTGATCGCCGAGCGGTCCGCCGCCGCCCTCGCGCTGCCGGACCCCGAACCGCTCCCCACCACGCTCACCCCGGCCGGTGACGAAGCGAGCGGGGGCGGAGTCGTCGGCCGGCAGGGCGGTCCCACCCGTCGCAGGGTCCTGACCGCCGGCGCGGCCGGGGCCGTCGTCCTCGCCGGCGGGTCCACCGCGGCCTGGATCGCCCTGCGGGGGAGCGATCGGGAGGCGGGCGGTCCCTCGGCGGGAGCCGGGGCGACGCCCACATACACGATCGGCCTCCACGCCGACCTCAGCGGACCCGGCCGGGCCACCGGACTGGCCCACCAGCGCGGCGCCCAGCTCGCCGTCGCCGACCACAACGCCCGCGAGGAGAAGGCGTTCCGGCTCGCCCTGCGCACCGAGGACGACGCGGGCGACCCGGCCGCGGCGCTGCGGGCGGCCGGGCGGCTGGCGGCGCACACCGCGGTCGTCGCGGTCCTCGGGCCGACCGCAGACGTCCTGCGCGAGGAGGTCGTCCGGCGGTACGGTGCGGCGCGGCTGGCCACCGTCGTCGTCGCGGCGGGCTCCAGCACCGTCGGGACCGGCACCGGTCTCCACCTCTGCGTGACCCGCCCCCTGGACCGTATGCTCGCGCCCGGCCTCATCGGCTACCTCACCCGCACCAGCCCCGCCACCCGCATCCTCCTCGTCGAGGACGCGGCCGACACCGGACTCGGCGCGGAGGTCGGGCGCACCTTCCGCAACGCCGCCCTCACCGGTGCCACCCTCCTCGAACACCCCCTGGCCCGGGGCGACGCGGGCTTCGGCGCGGTCGCCCGGAAGGCCGTGAGCAGCCGGGCGGACGGGCTGGTGCTCGCGGGCGGCGACGCGTCCCGGGCCGCCCGGCTGGCCACCGCGCTGGCGGACGAGGGCTTCACCGGGGCCCGGGTCGCCGCCGGACCCGCCCTCGGGCCCGCCTTCCTCGCCGGGGCGGGCGAGGCCGCGGAGGGCTGGGTCTTCGCCGAGGCGTACGCCGACCCGGCCGCCCTCCAAGCGGCCGAGGCGTTCACCGCCGCCCACCGCAAGCGCTTCGGCGCACCCCCGGCGACCTGGGCGGCCGAGGCGTACGACGCGGTCGGCCTGATCGCCCGCGCCGCCGGGACCACCAGCGCCTCGGGGGAGGTCCGCAACGGCATCGGCGGACGGCTCGTGCGGACCGAGCACCGGGGCATCGTGCGCCCCCTCGCCTTCCACGCCTCGACCCGGCAGGTGCGGTACGAGAACGGGATCTTCCTCTACCGGATCGAGCAGGGCCGCCCCCGCTTCCTGGGCCCGTACGGCGAGCTGTAGCCGAGGAAACGAAGGCCGGAGAACGGCAGCGGTCCGTGAAGCCACGGCCAGGTGTGAAGATCTCCTGCGGCGGCGCTTAAGAAATCCTCGATGGACCAGGGGCCCCGCCGTACGGCAGCCTTCTCGGTGACGGCCGGGGTCGGCGCGTGGAGCCTTTCGAGATGCTCCGTCCCGTCCCGCCGAACCCCCACCATGGTGGGGGACACCCAAGATCCACCCCGGGCCGCAGGGTTCCTCCGACATGCCCCGAGGCCCGGGGTATCCACTCGCGTACCGACGTCAGGGAGCCACAGCCGTGAAGGCACTCGTCAAGCAGAAGGCCGAGCCCGGACTGTGGCTGATGGACGTGCCGGAGCCGGAGTACGGCCCCGGCGACGTCCTGATCAAGGTCCTGCGCACCGGTATCTGCGGCACCGACCTGCACATCCGCGCCTACGACGGCTGGGCCCAGCAGGCGGTCACCACCCCGCTGGTCCTCGGCCACGAGTTCGTCGGCGAGGTCGCGGCCCTCGGCTCCGACGTCGCCGACGTCGCGGTCGGCGACCTGGTCAGCGGCGAGGGCCACCTCGTCTGCGGCAAGTGCCGCAACTGTCTCGCCGGCCGCCGCCACCTCTGCCGCTCCACGATCGGACTCGGCGTCGGCCGGGACGGCGCGTTCGCGGAGTACGTGGTCCTGCCCGCCTCCAACGTGTGGGTGCACCGGGTCCCCGTCGACCTCGACATCGCCGCGATCTTCGACCCGTTCGGCAACGCCGTGCACACCGCGCTGTCCTTCCCGCTGGTCGGCGAGGACGTCCTGATCACCGGCGCCGGCCCGATCGGCATCATGGCCGCCGCCGTCGCCAAGCACGCCGGGGCCCGCAACGTCGTCATCACCGACGTCAGCGAGGCCCGCCTCGCCCTCGCCCGCAAGGTCGGCGTCAGCCTCGCCCTGAACGTCGCGGAGAGCACCATCGCGGACGGGCAGCGGGAACTCGGCCTGCGCGAGGGCTTCGACATCGGCCTGGAGATGTCCGGCCGCCCCGAGGCGATGCGCGACATGCTCGCGAACATGACGCACGGCGGCCGGATCGCGATGCTCGGCCTTCCCGCCGAGGAGTTCGCCGTCGACTGGTCCCGCATCGTCACCTCCATGATCACCATCAAGGGGATCTACGGCCGCGAGATGTACGAGACCTGGTACGCCATGTCCGTCCTGCTGGAGGGCGGCCTCGACCTCGCCCCCGTGATCACCGGCCGGTACGGCTTCCGCGACTTCGAGGCGGCCTTCGACGACGCCGCGAGCGGCCTCGGCGGCAAGGTCATCCTCGACTGGACCGTCTGACCTTCCGACCGCTCCGCTTCCCTTGATCCCTTAAGGAATCCCGCATGTTCGACTCCGTACGCGACGACCTGCGCACCACCCTCGACGAGATCCGGGCCGCCGGGCTGCACAAGCCCGAGCGCGTGATCGGCACCCCGCAGTCCGCGACCGTGTCCGTCACCTCCGGCGGGCGCCCCGGCGAGGTCCTCAACTTCTGCGCCAACAACTACCTGGGCCTCGCCGACCACCCCGAGGTGATCGCCGCCGCCCACGAGGCGCTGGACCGCTGGGGCTACGGGATGGCCTCGGTCCGCTTCATCTGCGGGACCCAGGAGGTCCACAAGGAGCTGGAGCAGCGCCTCTCCGCGTTCCTCGGCCAGGAGGACACGATCCTCTACTCCTCCTGTTTCGACGCCAACGGCGGCGTCTTCGAGACGCTCCTCGGCCCCGAGGACGCGGTCATCTCCGACGCCCTCAACCACGCCTCCATCATCGACGGCATCCGGCTCTCCAAGGCCAAGCGCCACCGTTACGCCAACCGCGACATGGCCGACCTGGAGACGCAGCTCAAGGAGGCGTCCGGGGCCCGCCGCCGCCTGATCGTCACCGACGGCGTCTTCTCCATGGACGGTTACGTCGCCCCGCTCCAGGAGATCTGCGACCTGGCCGACCGCTACGACGCCATGGTCATGGTCGACGACTCGCACGCCGTCGGCTTCGTCGGCCCCGGCGGACGCGGCACGCCCGAACTGCACGGCGTCATGGACCGGGTCGACATCATCACCGGCACCCTCGGCAAGGCGCTCGGCGGAGCCTCCGGCGGTTACGTCGCGGCCCGAGCGGAGATCGTCGCCCTGCTGCGCCAGCGCTCGCGCCCCTACCTCTTCTCCAACACCCTCGCCCCGGTCATCGCCGCCGCCTCCCTCAAGGTCATCGACCTGCTGGAGTCCGCCGGCGACCTGCGCGAGCAGCTCGCCGCCAACACCGAGCTGTTCCGCACCCGGATGACCGAGGAGGGCTTCGACATCCTCCCCGGCGACCACGCCATCGCCCCCGTCATGATCGGGGACGCGGGCAAGGCGGGCCGGATGGCGGAACTGCTCCTGGAGCGCGGCGTGTACGTGATCGGGTTCTCTTACCCCGTCGTCCCGCAGGGCGCGGCCCGCATCCGCGTCCAGCTCTCGGCCGCGCACTCCACCGCCGACGTGAACCGCGCCGTGGACGCGTTCATCGACGCGCGGGCCGCCCTGGAGGCGTAACCGGTCATCGGGTCGGGCGGTCCGTCGCGACCTGGGACAATGGGCACATGATCGATGCGCGGCGGCTGCGAATCCTCCGTGCGGTGGCCGACCACCGCACCGTGACCGCGGCCGCCGCCGCGTTGTACCTGACCCCCTCCGCCGTCTCCCAGCAGCTCGCCGCCCTGGAGCAGGAGACCGGCCACCGCCTCGTCGAACGCGGGGCGCGCGGCGCCCGGCTCACCGCCGCCGGGGAGATCCTGCTCAGCCACACCAATCTGGTCCTGGCCCAGCTGGAGCGGGCCGAGGCGGAGCTCGCCGACTACGGCGCGGGCGTCGCCGGCACGGTCACGGTCGCCGCGTTCGCCACCGGCATCGGTCTGGTCCTCGCCCCCGCCCTCACCGAGCTGGCCCGCACCGCGCCCGGCATCCGGGTCAAGGTCCAGGACGCGGAGGGCGACGCGAGCGTCCCGATGGTGCTGGACCGGCAGGTCGATGTGGCGGTGGCCGTCGAATACCGGGGCGCGCCCGCCGAGGACGACCGCCGCCTCACCCGAGTCCCGCTGTACTCGGAGCCGTTCGACGCGGTGCTGCCGGTGGGCCACCGCCTCGCGGACCAGGCCCAGGTGGCGGTCGCCGACCTGGCGGAGGACCCGTGGATCGGACCGTACCCGGGCAACCCCTGCCACGACGTGGTGGTCCTGGCCTGCGAGTACGCCGGGTTCGCGCCGCGCCTCGAACACTCCTCGGACGACTTCCACGCCGTGGTCGCCCTGGCCGGGGCGGACGCCGGAGTGGCCCTGGTGCCCCGCTCCGCGCTGCGTGGGATGGAACCTTCCGGCGTCGTCGTCCGACCGGTCGAGGGCAGCGCCCCCACCCGCCGGGTCTTCGCCGCCGTACGCCAGGGGGCCGAGGGCCATCCGTTGATCCGGCCGGTGCTGGACGCGATGGAGGCGGTGGCCGTACGGGAAGCGGACGCGGCGGCCCGGGCCTGACCCCGCCGCCCCCGCCCACCTGTCTCTTATACACATCTCTGNCAGAGTTGTGTATAGAAGACAGTTGCTGGACGCGATGGAGGCGGTGGCCGTACGGGAAGCGGACGCGGCGGCCCGGGCCTGACCCCGCCGCCCCCGCCCACCGCCCCGTCGCGCCTGGACCCGCACCCCCGCTCAGGCGGTGCGCGGGGCCGTACGCCGGAACCTTCGCCCCCGCCGCCCCGGCGGTGCGGTATTGGGCGGCCCCGGGTCGTACGAGATCTGCCAGCAGACCAGCGCCACCAGGATCCAGATCGTGGCCCAGGCAGGCAGCGCCACACCGAGCGGTGCCAGCGCGACGGACACCGCCACACAGGGCAGCGCCCAGCCCAGGAGCCAGACCCGGTCGGACCGGTCCGCGAGCGGCAGCGCCGCGACCAGGCCGGTCGCGAAGTACCCGGCCATCGCCCCGCACAGCAGCCAGTGCTGGCCCCTCGGCAGGACGTCGTCGACATGCGCGACGGCCGACCCCAGCGCGGTCGCCAACGCGACCAGGAAGCCGGTCATCACCGCGTGCAGCAGCATCGCCAGCCTCGGCGCGAGCACGCCCTTGCGCAGATGGGGGATGCCGTTGGTGCCGTAGAGCAGGCTCAGCGTTCAGATCGCGGCCAGCAGCCCGAAGGCCCCGAGGCCGGTGGCGGCCAGCGGCCCGTCCCAGCTGTCGTGCTCGGACGCGGCGCCGATGATCTGGATGACGCCCTCGCCCAGCACGATGATCACGTACAGCCCGAGCCGTTCGCCCATGTGCGCGGCGTCGATCCGTGACTCGCCGATCCGGGGCGGTCCGGCGACCGGGCCGTGCGCGGGGCCCGGCGGCGGGCGGCCGTCGCGGCGGCGCGCGGCCCGGTCGCCCGGTATTTTATACACAACTCTGATGGCGCGAGGGAGGCGGGTAGGGCTTGGTGGGCNCGAGATCACTGTCGGTCCGCCTTGGCAGCCCGCTCGGCGATGTGTAGAAGAGACAGGCCCGGCGGCGGGCGGCCGTCGCGGCGGCGCGCGGCCCGTTCGCCCGCCCGCCGCAGCGTGCGGTCGCGGGTGGAGACCAGCAGGGTGACGATGTCCAGCGCGATGCCGAGCGCCCAGAGCCAGTAGCGCAGCGGGGTGTCCACGAAGAGCGAGACGAGCCAGGGCACCGCGCCCGCGCCGAACTGGGCCAGCGGCCAGTCCACCACGACGCTGCCCCGCCGCCAGACCCGGCCCGCCTGCCGGCGCAGCGCGACATAGGCGATGACGAAGGCGATCGCGTGGCTGGTTTGGACCGAGTGCACGGAGGCCGCCATCACGGCCATGCCGAACATCGCGATCAGCAGCGTGCGGACCCGGGTCTCGGATGCCGCGATGTCCCCGTAGACGGCGAACCCGGCCCAGCTGGTCCAGAAGGCCAGATAGAGGACCGCGTACAGGGCGAGGTCCGCCAGGTGGGGGCCGTCGTGCAGCAGATGGGCCAGCTGGCCCGCCCCGGCGACGACGACGAGGTCGAAGAACAGCTCGTTCCAGCCGGCGTGCCGCTCGGCCGGCGCGGCGCTCGCCGTGGACTCCTTGGACTCCATGGACCCATCGTCATCGGACGGTGTCCGGCCGCGCCTCGGCTGTGGGCCGAATGGCGACGGCTCAGGCGGCGGGCTGGAGCAGGTCCCACCGGTTGCCGTACAGGTCCTCGAAGACCGCGACCGAGCCGTACGTCTCGTGGCGCGGCTCCTCCAGGAAGCGCACCCCGGCCGCGCGCATCCGCTCGTGGTCGGCCGCGAAGTCCTCCGTGTGCAGGAAGAAGCCGACCCGGCCGCCGGTCTGCGCCCCCACCGCCGCGCTCTGCTCCTCGTCCTTCGCACGGGCCAGCAGCAGCCCCGTGCCGGGCGCGGCCCCGCGCGGGCGCACGACCACCCACCGGGAGCCGTCGCCCCGGTCGGTGTCCTCCACCAGGTCGAAGCCGAGGGCGTCGCGGTAGAACACGAGCGCCTCGTCGTAGTCGCGGACGACCAGGGTGACCAGGGCGATATGGGACATGGCGGAGCCCTTCCAGAGTTTCTACGGCTTCTACGGCCTATACGGCCTATACAGCTTCTACGGCGGTGAGGTTATACGTAACACTAGCGCCCGGGGCCCCGGTCCCGGGCACAATGCGCCGCATGGACATCGTGGACGCTACGAGCACCGGCGGTCGCGCCGCCCTGATCGACCGGGCCCGCGGGCTCGCGGACGCCGGACAGCGGCGCGTCCTCGGTATCGCGGGCCCGCCCGGAGCCGGGAAGTCCACTCTGGCGGACCGGCTGGTCGCGGCCCTGGACGGACGCGCCGCCCTCGTTCCGATGGACGGCTTCCACCTCGCCGCCGCGGAGCTGGACCGACTCGGCCGCGCCGACCGCAAGGGCGCGCCCGACACCTTCGACGCGGCCGGGTACGCGGCCCTGCTGCGGCGGCTGCGGGCGCCCGACCCGGTGCACGCGGTCTACGCCCCGGCCTTCGACCGCTCCCTGGAGGAGCCGGTCGCGGGGTCGCTGCCCGTATCGCCGGACGTCCCGCTCGTCGTCACCGAGGGCAACTACCTGCTGCTCGACGACGGCCCGTGGGCCCCGGTGCGCGGGCTGCTGGACGAGGTGTGGTTCGTGGACCTCGATCCGGAGGTCCGGGTGCGCCGGCTCGTCGACCGGCATGTGCACCACGGGAGGCCCCGGCGCGACGCGGAGAAGTGGGTGGCCCGGTCCGACGAGGCGAACGCCCGGCTGGTGGAGCGGGGCCGGGACCGGGCGGACCTGGTCGTGCGGCTGCCCGGCGGGCGACGCCGGACGGGCGGCGGCTGACAGCCCCGGCCGGAAGCCGGTCGCGTCCGTCCCGCGGGGCGGGCAGGATGCTGTGTGCCGTGTCGCACCGCCAGGAGGCCTGATGTCCAGCCCGAGCCCGTTCGCCCAGCAGTCCGCACCGCCCCCGCCCTTCACCGCCGACGACTACCGGGCCCGGATGGCACGGGCCGCCGAGGCCGCCGCCGAGGCCGGGCTCGCCGGGGTGATCGTCGCGCCGGGGCCCGACCTCGTCCACCTCACCGGCTACCGCCCTGTGAGCACCGAGCGCCTCACCCTCCTCGTGCTGCGGGCCGGCCACGACCCGGTGCTGGTCGTCCCGACCCTGGAGGCCCCCGACGCGGCCGCCGCCACCGGGGCGCCCGCCCTCGCCCTGCGGGACTGGACCGACGGCAAGGACCCGTACGCGGTGACCGCCCCGCTGCTGGACGCCCAGGGCCGCTTCGCCGTCAGCGACAACGCCTGGGCAATGCATCTGCTCGGCCTCCAGCGGGAGCTGCCCGGCACCTCCTACACCGCGCTCACCGAAGCCCTCCCGATGCTCCGCGCGGTGAAGGACGCGGCCGAGCTGGAACGGCTCGCCGCCGCCGGTGCCGCCGCCGACGCCACGTACGCGGAGATCCTGAAGACGCGCTTCTCCGGCCGTCGGGAGGTCGATCTGGCCACCGATCTCGCCGCCCTGCTCAGGGAGTTCGGGCACTCCCAGGTGGACTTCACCGTCGTCGGATCCGGCCCCAACGGGGCCAACCCGCACCACGAGGCGGGCGAACGCACCATCGAACGCGGCGACATGGTCGTCCTCGAGTTCGGCGGGCTGAAGCACGGTTACGGCTCCGACACCTCCCGTACGGTCCACGTCGGCGAGCCCACCGCCGAGGAGCAGCGGGTCCACGACATCGTCCGCGAGGCCCAGCAGGCGGGCTGCGCCGCCGTCCGGCCCGGCGTCGCCTGCCAGGAGATCGACCGGGCGGCCCGCGCGGTGATCACCGAGTTCGGCTACGGCGACCGGTTCATCCACCGCACCGGTCACGGCATCGGCGTCACCACGCACGAGCCGCCCTACATGATCGAGGGCGAGGAGCAGCCGCTGGTGCCCGGCATGTGCTTCTCCGTGGAGCCCGGCATCTACCTCCCGGGCCGCTTCGGCGTCCGGATCGAGGACATCGTGGCGGTGACCGAGGACGGCGGGCGGCGGCTCAACACCACCGCCCGCGAACTGGCCCTCGTGGAGTAGGACGCCCCGGGGCCGGTGGGCGGGGATGACCGGGCCGCCCGGCTCAGTCGTCGTGCGGCTCGCGGTCCCGGAAACGGTGCAGGACGTCGTACGGATAGGGCAGCGGCCGGGCGCTCGCCGCGTCCAGCCGCTCGGCCTGCTCCGCCGTCAGCTCCCAGCCCACCGCGCCGAGACTGTCGGCCAGTTGGTCCGCCGTGCGGGCCCCGACGATCGGCGCGGTGACGCCGGGCCGGCCGAGCAGCCAGCGCAGGGCGACCTGCGCCGGGGTGCGGTCCGCCTCCTCGGCCACCGCGACGACCGCCTCCACGACCCGCCAGGTCTCCTCGTTGTCGCGCTCCCGCCAGGCCTCCCGGCCCAACTCCTCCTGGTAGCGGGCCTCCCGGGTGCCCGGGGCCGCGGCGGTCATCCCGCGCCGGTACTTGCCGGTGAGCCAGCCGCCCTGCAGCGGGCTCCACGGGATGACGCCGACGCCCTCCGCCGCGCTGACGGGGATCAGCTCCCACTCGATCTCGCGCGCCAGCAGGTTGTAGAGCGGCTGGAGGGAGACATACCGCTCCCAGCCGTTGCGGTCGGCGAGGTCCTGGGAGCGCTGGAGCTGGGAGGCGGAGACGTTGCTCGCGCCGAGGTAGCGCACCTTGCCCGCCTTCACCAGCGTGTCGAGTGTGGACAGCGTCTCCTCGACCGGGGTCGTCGCGTCCCACACGTGCGTCTGGTAGAGGTCGATGTAGTCCGTGCCGAGGCGGCGCAGGCTCGCCTCCACCGCCGACACGATGTGCTTGCGGCTCAGCCCGCCCGCGTTCGGGGACTCGCCCATCGTCCCGAACACCTTGGTGGCGACGACGAGATCGTCGCGTCGGCGGCCCTTCAGCCAACGGCCGACGATCTCCTCGGAGACCCCCCGGTGGTACACGTCGGCAGTGTCGACGAACGTACCGCCCGCCTCCGTGAACGTGTCCAGGATCCGATGGGCCGTCGCCTCGTCGGTGTCCTGGCCGAACGTCATCGCGCCCAGGCACAGTTCGCTGACGCGCAGCCCGGACCGGCCCAGGAATCGCTGCTTCATGGTGTTCCTCCCGTGGTGTCGTGCACTGTCCCGAACGCTATGGGTTGAAGTGCACCCGAAGGCAAGGAAGTTGCAGAACGGCCCGAGGGCGGTCAGTCGTCCGCCAGCACCACGCACGACTCCGGCGGCAGGTGCAGCACCCCGTCCGCCCCCGGTGCCTCCACCTGCTCCCACGCGGCCAACACCCGCCCACCGGAACGGCGGTGGCGTCCGAGACCGAGCGGGATCGCCGCCGGCTTGTCCGCCAGGTTGACCACGATCCGCAGATCGCCCCTGCGGTACGCGAACCAGCGCGCGTCCTCGTCGAAGGCGACCTTCACCGACGCCAGGTCCGGATCGTGCAGATCGGGCAACGTACGCCGCAGCGCGATCAGTTCGCGGTACCAGGCGAGCAGCCGCGCGTGCGGTTCGCGCTCCGGCTCGGCCCAGTCGAGACAGGAACGGTCCCGGGTCGCCGGGTCCTGCGGGTCGGGGATCTCCTCCTCCGCCCAGCCGTGCTCCCCGAACTCCCGCCGCCTGCCGTTGCGCACGGCCTCGGCCAGCTCCGGGTCCGTGTGGTCGGTGAAGAACTGCCACGGGGTGCGCGCCCCCCACTCCTCGCCCATGAACAGCATCGGGGTGAACGGCCCGGTCAGCACGAGGGTGGCGGCGCACGCCTGGAGGCCGGGGGAGAGGGAGGAGGCCAGCCGGTCGCCCAGCGCCCGGTTGCCGATCTGGTCGTGCGTCTGCGCGTACCCGACGAAGCGGTGCGCCGGGCTGCGCGTCACGTCGACCGGACGGCCGTGGGTGCGGCCCCGGAAGCTGGACCACGTCCCGTTGTGGAAGAAGGCCGACGTCACCGTCTTGGCGAGGGCGGCGAGCGGGGCACGCGCGAAGTCGGCGTAGTAGCCCTGGGACTCGCCGGTCAGCGCGGTGTGCAGGGCGTGGTGGAAGTCGTCGTTCCACTGGGCGTGCAGCCCGAGGCCGCCCGCCGGGCGTGGGGTCGTGGTGCGCGGATCGCAGAGATCGGACTCGGCGATCAGCCCGAGCGGCCGCCCCAGCTCCACCGCCAGCGCGTCGACCGCCGCCGACAGCTCCTCCAGGAAGGTGAGCGCCCGGGTGTCGGCCAGCGCGTGCACCGCGTCCAGTCGCAGCCCGTCGAGCCGGTAGTCGCGCAGCCAGGCCAGCGCGCTGCCCAGCAGGAACGCCCGCACCTCGTCCGAGCCGGGCGCGTCCAGATTGACCGCCGCGCCCCACGGGGTGTGGTGGGTGTCGGTGAAGTACGGGCCGAAGACGGGGAGGTAGTTGCCGGTGGGGCCCAGGTGGTTGTGGACGACGTCCAGGACCACCCCGAGGCCCAGCCCGTGCGCCGTGTCGACGAAGCGCTTCAGCCCCTCCGGCCCGCCGTACGGCTCGTGCACCGCCCACAGCGAGACGCCCTCGTACCCCCAGCCGTTGACGCCCGGGAACGGGCAGAGGGGCATCAGCGACACATGGGTGACGCCCAGCTCCGCCAGATGGCCCAACCGGGCCGCCGCCGCGTCGAAGGTGCCCTCGGGGGTGTACGTCCCCACATGCAGCTCGTACAGCACGGCCCGGTTCAGTCGCCGGCCCGCCCACCCGTCGCGCCAGGCGTACGCCTCCTGGTCGACGACCGCGCTCGGGCCGTCGGGCCCGTCCGGCTGACGGCGTGAGCGGGGGTCCGGCAGCAGCGGCCCGTCGTCCAGCCGGAAGCCGTAGCGGTCCCCGTCCGAGGCCTCGGCCTCGGCCGTCCACCAGCCGTCGCGCCCCGCGTCGCGCTCCATCGGGGAGCGGACGTCCGCCGCCTCCAGCACGACCGAGTCCGCATCGGGGGCCCACACCTCGAACTGCATCCACCACTCCTCGTCCCTGGGCGGGGCGCGCGGTCGCCCGGGGCGGGCTCCACGATCCACGCGACGGACTCTGTTGCCGCCCGCCACCGGCCATTAAGGTCTGGTCCTGATCATTGCCCGGCGAGGCGCCCGCTCATACGGATTTCCACGTACGGCTGCTGGAGGCCGCGATGACCCTGCCGATCTTCCCGCCCGGCTTCCTCTGGGGAGCCTCCGCCTCCGCGTTCCAGACCGAGGGGGCGGTGGACGCGGACGGCAAGGGCCCCTCCGGCTGGGACGCCTTCGCCGCGCTCCCCGGCCGGATCAAGGACGGCACCGACACCACCCGGGGCACCGGTTTCCACGCCCGCTACCGCGAGGACGTCGCCCTGCTGGCCGGGCTCTGCGCCGACGCCTTCCGGTTCTCCGTCAGCTGGCCCCGCGTGGTGCCCGGCGGCAGCGGAGCCGTCAACGCCGACGGGCTCGACTTCTACGACCGGCTCGTCGACGAGCTGTGCGCCCACGGCATCACCCCAGCCCCTACCCTCTACCACTGGGACACCCCGCTCCCGCTGGAGGAGGCGGGCGGCTGGCTCGACCGGGACACCGCCCACCGCTTCGCCGAGTACGCCGGCATCGTCGCCGAACGCCTCGCCGACCGGGTTCCGATGTGGATCACCGTCAACGAGCCCGCCGAGGTCACGCTGCTCGGCTACGCACTCGGCGAGCACGCCCCCGGCCGCACCCTGCTCTTCGACGCCCTGCCCGCCGCCCACCACCAGCTCCTCGCCCACGGGCTGGCCGTCCGCGCCCTGCGCGCGGCGGGCGCGGACAACATCGGGGCCGCCTTCTCGCACGCCCCGGTCTGGACCGCCGGGGACAATGACGAGGACCGCTTCGGCGCGGAGCTGTACGACACCCTCACCAACTGGCTCTTCGCCGACCCCGTCCTCACCGGCCGCTACCCGGACGAGAACCTCGCCGCCCTGATGCCCGGCCCGGTCGCCGACGACCTGAAGGTCATCTCCACCCCGCTCGACTGGTACGGGATCAACTACTACAACCCGACCCTCGTCGGCGCGCCCCGGCCGGAGGCGCTGGAGACCTTCTCCGGCTTCACGATGCCCGCCGAACTCCCCTTCGGCATACGGGAGATCGAGGGGTACGAGAAGACCGGCTTCGGCTGGCCCGTCGTGCCCGAAGGCCTCACCGAGATCCTCACCACGCTGCACACCCGCTACGGTGACCGACTCCCGCCCCTGTACATCACCGAGAACGGCTGCGCCCTGGAGGAACCCCACGCCGACGACCGCCGCATCGCCTACCTGGAGAGCCATCTGACCGCCCTGCGTGCGGCGATGGACGCCGGGGTGGACGTTCGCGGCTACTTCACCTGGTCGCTGACCGACAACGTGGAGTGGACGGAGGGGGCCTCGCAGCGGTTCGGCCTGGTCCACATCGACTACGAGACCCTGACCCGTACGCCCAAGCGGTCCTACGCCTGGTACCGCGACCTGATCCGCGCCCAGAAGACACACAACCGGAACCCGGCGGTCGAAAGGGCTTACGCCACGCCGCCCGAGTGATCAATACTTCCCGCCATGGTCGCTTCATGGTGGTCCCGGGCCCGGCTGGGGATCTTCGTTCACTGGACACCCGCCTCCGTCCCCGGCTGGGCCCCGCCCTACGTCCCCGCCGCCGACCTCCCGGCGGCGGGCCGGCGTGCGCCGCTGGGCTGGACCTCGTACGCGGAGTGGTACGAGAACGCGCTCCGCTTCCCCGGCTCCCCGGTCGCCGCCCACCACCGCGCCACCTACGGCAAGCGCCCCTACACGGACTTCGGCCGTGACTTCGAGGACGGGCTCGCCGGCTGGGACCCGGCCGCCTGGGCCCGTTCCTTCCGGGAGGCGGGAGCCGGTTACGCGATCCTCGTCACCAAGCACCACGACGGGTTCTGCCTCTGGCCCTCCGGGACGAAGAACCCGCACCGCACCGGCTGGCACACCACCCGGGACGTGGTCGGCGAGTTCGCCGAAGCCGTACGGGCCGAGGGCCTGCGCTTCGGCGTCTACTACTCCGGCGGACTCGACTGGACCTTCGACGACCGCCCCATCGGCACCGCCGCCGACATGTTCTCCGCCGTCCCGCGCGGCAGTTACCCCGCCTACGCCGACGAGCAGATGCGGGAGCTGATCCGCCGCTACCGCCCCGACATCCTCTGGAACGACATCGCCTGGCCCGCCGCCGCCGACGAGATCCGCTCGCTGGTCGACTTCTACCGCTTCACCGTCCCGCACGGCGTCGTCAACGACCGCCTGCTGCCCTACGCACCGCACTGGCGGGGCCTGCGTCTGCCGGGCGCGAAGGCGCTGTACAACTGGTGGGACCGCCGGACGGTGGCGCAGGGCGAGGGCTTCGTCCCGCGCACACCGCCCGTCTTCGACTTCCGCACCCCCGAGTACGCCCGGTACGAGGGCTCCGACCCGTACGAGATCACCCGGGGCGTCGACCACAGCTTCGGCTACAACCGGGCCTCGGCGCCGGACGCCTTCATCGACCGCGCGACGCTGACCTCATTGGTCCGCGACACGGCGGCCGACGGCGGGAACGTCCTGCTCAATGTGGGGCCGCGCGGCGAGGACGCGACGATCCCCGCCGAGCAGCGACTCCGCCTGGACTGGCTGGCCGAGGAGGCCGGGGCCCTCACGCCAGATGGATCCACTCCTGGGTGACCGGGTACCCGGCGCGGGCGAACGCGGCGGCCATCGGCACGTTCCCCCGGTCCGTAGCCCCCGCGACGAACTGGGCGCCCCGCTCGACCAGGAAGCGCGTGCACTCCACCAGCAGGTCGTAGCCGTACCCGTGCCCGCGCGCCTCGGGCACGACCCCGATGAAGCCGACGCAGGGCCCCGACGGGTTGTGCGCGGGCACCTGGATGCCCGCCACCTCGCCGTCCGGGGTGTACGCGAGCTGCCACCACTCCCTCGGCGAGGGGCACCAGTGGAAGAAGTCCAACTCCTCCTGGGCCGCCGCTTCCAGACCTCCGGGCCCCTCGATGGCCTTGCGGGCGTGGGCGTCCAGGGTGGCCGAGTGCACGCGGCGCAGCACATCGAGGATGACCTCGTCGTCCGGCTCCGGGCGGAAGGTGAGCCGGCCCGTCCGCTCGGGCAGCGGGCAGCCGGGGGTCCAGCGATAGCGGTAACGCTCGACCAGCGGCTTCATGCCGGCCGCCGTCGCGGCGGCGACCCGCCCCTCGACGGCGGCCCGCACCGCCGGGTCGTCCCGCCATCCGGTGGGCGCGATCAGCTCGTACTCCTTGTCGAACGGGGCGCGGCGCAGGAGTTCGGCGCCCGCCTCCGCCTCCCCGTCCGCGAAGTCGAACCAGTTGAGCACGACGGGCTCGGAGTCATCGGGCCCGGACCACCAGGCGGCCCTGGCGATCACGGTGTCGCCGCGCAGGGCGACCCAGGACCATTCCGGGCGGTACTCGCCGCCGTCGGCCGTCGAGGTGTACCGGTGGCCGAAGGCGGCCCGGCCGACGAGGGGGCTGTCCTGGAACGTGGTGAAGAGTGCGGCGTCGCTCGGCGTGAGCGCGCGGATGACCGGATCGGTCATGAAGGTGTCCTCCGGGACGGAATGCCGCGTTCCCGGTCAGACGAGGTCCGACACCGCCCGGTGGACGGGACGGGAGCGCGGGAGTGATGAACTGCGGATGGTGGTGCGGCTGTTCGCGCGCATGTCTCTCGCCTCCTTCCACGACGGGCGTCGGATGTCGGGATGTCGGTGGAGACCGTAGCCGCCGCCCGCACCGGCCGTCCACCGAATATCCGGGAACCGGCCTCGGACAGGCCCTAGCCGCGGTCCTCGCCCTTCTCCGCGTCCCACACCATGTTGAACGCCCGCTCGAAGTTGACGTACCCGAGCCGCTCGAAGGACTTCGTCATCGGTACGTTGCCGAGGTCGGTCGCCGCCCGGATCCGCTCCACGCCCTCGGCCGCCAGCACCCGGGTCCCCTCGGCGAGGAGATCGTCGATGTACCCGTGTCCGCGCCGGTCGGGCAGCACCCCGATGTACGCGATGATCGGGTTGTAGTTGTTGCGGGCCGGGACGACGAACCCGACCGGCTCACCGGTGGGCAGTTCGGCGATCCGCCACCAGGCCATCGGGGTCGAGTACCCCGCCAGCTCCTCGTCGTAGTGCTTCTCGGCCGCCTCGCGGGCACCGAGCCCGGACGCCAGGTCCCCTTGCCCGTGCGCGTCGAGGGTGCCCTCCATCACCGGCGTCATCAGCGCGAGCAGGTCCTCCCGGCCCGTGACCGGCCGGAACACCAGCCGACCGGAGTCCCCGGGCACCGGCGTACCGGCCCGCCACTCCAGCCGCAGCCGCTCCACCAGCATCCGGGCCCCGGTCGCCTCCATCACCGCGATCCGGGCCTCGACGGCGTCCCGCGCCACCGGGTCCTCGCGCCAGTCCGGCGGCACGAACCTTCCGTACTCGGGCCGCTGCGCACCGGCCGGCAGCACGGCCGCCGCCGCGGTCTCCAGCAGCCGGACGCCGATCGCGACGCGCTCCGGGGCCGGAAGCGTGTCGTCCAGGTCGAAGAAGTCCAGCGCCAGAGGCTCGCCGCCCGTCGCGTTCGTCCACCAGGCGGCTCTGGCGACGACCCGCTCCCCGTCCAGGGCGATCCACATCCACTCCGGGACACGACGCCCGGTGGCGAGATCGTCGGCCAGCTCGTGGTCGAGAACATACGAAAGGCAACAGAACAGGTTGAGTTCGCCGGGTCCGGACAGCGGACGGACCGTCAATCGGGAGGGAGCAGGGGGCACACGGTCTCCTCGTGATCAGTGAGCCGCAGACGTTAGCAAGACGGCCCGCGCGGCAGCGGCGCAGGTCAGCGCGTGAGGAAACACGGCCTCGTCTGGACACTCCGGGCCCTTCGGCCCGACAATCGTCGACGTGACATCCTCCTTCGAGTTCCACACGTATCCCGCGCGGCTTTCGGACGCCCAGCGCGACCGTGTCCTCGGCGTGCTCAGAGAGGGTGCCGCACAGGGCAAGCTGTCGCACGACACCTTCATGCGCCGCATGGAACTCGCCCTCGTCGCCCGGCGTCCGGAGGAGCTGGCGGCCCTCACCTCCGACCTCGACACCGGCGGTCACTGGTCCCAGGGACTGGTCCGCGCGGTGGGCGGCATCTCCGCCTTCCCCGGACGGCTGCGCCGTGCCTGGCAGACCGAGCGGCTCCCCAAGCTGCTGCTCCCCGTGCCCGGACCGTATCCGTTGCTCATCGGCCGCGACCCGGCGAACGGGCTGCGCCTCAACCACGAGACGGTCTCCCGGCTGCACGCCGAACTCCACGCGCTGAACGGCCGCTGGCTGCTGCGCGACCTCGGCTCCACCAACGGCACCTGCGTCAACGGCCAGCGGCTCGTCGGCTCGATCCCGGTGCGGGACGGGGACCAGGTGAGCTTCGGCCGGATGAGCTTCCGCCTCACCGCCCCGGCCCACCGTCCGCTCGAACTGCCGCCCCCCACAGCCCGGCCGACCGCCGCCGCGCCGCCCGAGCGGCCGCCACACGCCCCCGAGCTTCCGCCGCCGGGGCCCGGCTCGGTGCCCCGCCCGGCTTCCGGCCCGGTTCCCGGCCCCGGCCTGGCTTCCGGTCCGGCTTCCGGCCCCGGCCCCGGCCCCGGCGCCGGCT
>NTHE01000113.1 GCA_002551355.1 Streptomyces sp. man185
CTGGCGGATCTTCCGCAGGTCCCGATGCAGCCCCGACCGCATGACGTCAATCGCCAAGGCAGTCCTCACACTGGAGCGGCAACGCTGAAGAAGCTCAGTCAACCGCGCGATGAACCCCTCCGACCCGTACGAACCCTCGCCTCCCCACAGCAGCCCCTTACTCCCCAGGTCTACTGCCACCAGCCCATCGACCGCGGACACCCAGAACGGGTCACTCTCCAGAAATTCATCCAGGCCGAACGGGGCGAGCACCCTCAAACCGCTCGGCACATCGGAATCGAGGGCAACATCACAGGAGATCCCGTCGGAAAAATACAGGGCATCCCTGACGGGAAGCTCAAAATCTTCCCATAGGCGTTGAATTATGTTCATTCTTGCTCATATTTCCCGTTGCGCACGTACGGTGGCCTCTCCTGCAGTCCTGCCGGGGGACCGGCTCGCTCACCTAGTTCATTCTTGCCCCATGAGATCCGATGCTCATGTCGCCCATGTGGTCGCAACCACTGATCGCCAGTGAGTACGGGCGGGCACCGGCGGGTGCTGAGGTTCCTGGAAGGACGTGGCCGGCACCCGGGCGCTCCCCGGCAGCCCGGTCGGTGCCGGGGCGGCGAAAGGCTTGGCGCGCGGGGCCGACGGAACCGGGTAACGTCTTTGTCATGTTCTTCCAGGCGCCGATTTACGAGTGAGAGCGTGATGGGCCCCTGCCGACGTCACTCGACGTCGCCGCGTCTGTCCCCCACCACTGAATCCGTAGATCACTTCACCTCATTCCGGGAGAACCCATGACTGTCAGCAAGAACATCAACAACCCCGTGGGCATGGGCGGCGGCCAGCGCAAGAGGCTGTCCCGCGCCGAACGGCAGAACAACGGGCCGCACCGCAATCTCGACCGCAAGGGCGCCGCCGACCAGAAGGCGGAGCTCGTGCGCAAGATGCGCGAGAAGGCTGGCGCGACCGAGGACTCCGGGCAGACGGACGACGACACCGCGCAGAGCTGACCCACCGCCGCCACCGAGGGCGGCAGCGCCGTACGGGGCAGGGCACGGGTCTTTCCCGCGGACCGGGGCTCTGTCGCGGTCGAGGCTCTCCGTCGCCGTCCGGGCCCCCTCTCGCCGTCCCGGGCCTCTTTCGCGGTCCAGGGCGGCCTTCGATGTCATGGCATGATCACGCCATGGTTAGCGAGCGGCTTCCTCCCGGCTGGACCCTTGCGCGGATCCGCGATGTCTCCGGAGACCGAGAGGCCGTGGTGCTCGATGCGGATCGCACGGCAGCATGGCGAGGCGGCCCAGCGGATGACGAGACGATACGGCCGGAGATCGTGATCGGGTTCCACGGGCTCTGCCTGCTGAAGCCGGTCGACAGCGAGGACTGGTACATGGGCAGCCTCAACGATGACGGGACCGTCGACTGCTGGTCTGCCTACGCCGACTTCTACGAGGCGTTGAGGGGTTTGTAGCACCGAGCGTTGCGCCCCAGCGCCGTCGGGGCCCGGCGGCGCGCTGTTCAACTCCTGGGGATCGCCTGCGCGAAGGCTCCGGCTCCGGCGTGACGTCAGGCGCGGCATCCCGGTGTTCCGTGTTCCGTGTTCCGGTGTTGCCACCAGCGGTGAGAGCGGGGCCGGGCCCCGTGGCCGAGCACTCCCCCTTCCCGGCGCCGCCGGAACCTGTCGAAGCCTCCAGGGCAGCCGAGGAGACCCAGCGCATGGTGAACGATGAAACGCCCCGGACCGCCGCCGAGATCGTTGCCGCGGCGTGGTCCGACGTCCTGGCCTGCGGCCTCGACACCATCGATCCGGCCGTGCCCGCAGCCGCTTACGCCCACCAGCCGTTGCGGCAGCTCTACCCCATGGTCAGCCACGGGGTTCTGTATCTGAGCCGGTGCACCCGGTGGCCGTGGACGCGTGACGTCGGGACGGCCTATCCGCTGGTCGGCGGCGGGTACCGAGTGCGGCGCGAGTCCGACAGAACCCTTCTCGGCGAGGTCGGCACGCTGGACGAGGCGTACGCGTTGGTCGCCGCCCATCTTCCTGCCGGGTGCGGGCCGGCAGTCGACGCCACTCCGGACGACCTGTAACCGCGGGCCCCCGCCGAAGGGTTCGGCCGCCTCCTGCCCGACGTGGCCCTCTCCGTCGCGACCGGCGGCAGTTCGGCCGCCCCGACCTCGTCAACTCGGCCTCCTCGGGCGGCAGTCCGCCTGAAGCGGGCAAGTTATTGACCGATCGTTCTGCATTGGTCTACGGTCTCCGATGTGGCCAGGACCAAGGAATTCGATCCGGACGCCGCGTTGCAGTCGGCCCTTGAGCTGTTCTGGCGGCGCGGCTACGAAGCGACGTCGATCGCCGATCTCGTCGAGCACCTCGGCGTCGGTCGCGCCAGCATCTACGCCACCTTCGGCAACAAGCACGAGCTGTACCTGAAGGCCCTGGACCGGTACGCCGAGGAGAGCGACCCACTCCTCCTCACCCCCCTGTCCCAGCCGGGGCCCGCACTGCCCGCGGTCCGTGCCGTGGTGCGCCGCTTCGCCTCGGAGGCCTCCTCCCCCGAAGCGCGGCTGAACGGCTGCCTCATCACCAACACGGCGGCCGAACTCGCCCCGCACGACCCTGCGGCAGCCCGCCGGGTCGAGATCAGCTGGGAGCAACTGGAAACCCTCCTGCACTCCGCGCTGGTACGGGCCCGGGCCCAGGGCGAGTTGCCCGAGGGTCGCGATCCGCGCGCCCTGGCCCGCATGCTGCTCGTCCTGCTGCAGGGCGTGCGGGTCGTCGGCAAGGCGTCCAGCGACCCCGCCCGGGTGCGGGATGCGGCCGAGCAGGCGCTGACCCTGCTGGACTGAATCACCCTTGGTCCGGGTCGTTCACCCGATCCACTCTGCATGCCTTCCGACTTACCGCTGGAGCGCGTCAACCGCGCCGGGGTCACCGGCCACTCGCTCTCGCATGCCCGAATATTAGACCGATCGTTCAAGTAGCAGGAAGAATGCGTCTGCCGAGGGAGTCACCCGTGTCGCCGACGCACAACAGCACCGGTACGCCTTCGCCCCTCTGCTCACGGTGAGCGGCCGCGTCCTCTCCCTGTCGGGATGGCGTCCGCCCTTGCCTTCGCGGTCCTCATCCACCACGCACCGGCTCATCCATCCATTGCTCAACTGATCTCAGATTCAGAGGAGTTGCCGAACAATGAACAGCTTCACCGGTAAGACCGTGCTCGTCACTGGCGCAGGCTCCGGTCTCGGGCGCGCGATCGCCCTCGCCTTCGCCGCCGAGGACGCCTCCGTCATCGCGGCGGGTCGCACCGCCTCCTCCCTGGACGAGACGGTTCGCCTCATCGAGGCCGCCGGCGGCACGGCTGCCGCCATCACCGCCGACGTCACCGACTCCGACCTGCTCCGGGACCTCGTGCGGGAGAGCGTCGCCCGCTTCGGCGGGCTCGACATCGCCGTCAACAACGCGGGGATACTCCGCGGCGCCGGCCCCGTCGGAGAGGTGAGCGAGGAGGACTGGGACGCGGTGCTGCGGACCAATGTCACCGGCGTCTGGCTGGCCATGAAGCACGAGATCGCCCACATGAAGGAGAACGGGGGCGGGATCATCGTCAACATCTCCTCCAACCTCGGCGCGCACCTGCGCATCCCCAACGCCGCCGCGTACATCACGTCGAAGGCGGCGGTCTCCGCGCTGACCCGCGCCGCCGCTCTCGACCACATCCACCAGGGCATTCGCATCAACGCGGTCAGCCCGGGCGCCTCCGCCGCTCCGATGTCACTCCTGCCCGGCGAGACCGACGCCGACCGGGCGGAGCGGGTGAAGTCGGAGAACCCGCTCGGCCGGGTCTCGGAGGCCGAGGAAGTGGCGGCCGCGGTGCTCTACCTCGCCTCGCCCTTGGCCGGTTCGGTCGTCGGCACCGACCTGGTCGTCGACAGTGGGGCGTCTGCCTGAACGCCCGCACTGCCGTCGCCGGGGGGGGCGGCGGCACGAACAGGTGCCGGATCCGCACCTCTCAGGCCTGTTCGCGCCTCTCCAGGCCTGATCCCAGCGGCCTGCCGTCCCATGGGGGGTTCTGTCCCTCATTCAGCGCCCGCGTTGCGTGTGCCACCGGCGCCTGCCCGGCCGACCGCTTCTCGATTCGCCGACGCCGTGCCCGCGAAGTCGGGGATGCGCAACGGGTGGAGGGAGGCGGCCATCGCCGCCCATGAAGCCGGGCTGGTCCCAGCGGGCCGGCCGACCCGGGTCACCACCGGCCGGCTCCGACCCGGGTCACCACCGGCCGGCTCCGACCCGGGTCACCACCGGCCGGCTCCGACCCGCGTCACCACCGGCCGGCTCCGACCCGCGTCACCACCGGCCGGTCCTGACCCGGGTCAGGACCGGCCGGCCCGTCCCCGGTGGCGTCGGCTAGCCGTGCATCGCGCTGCTGTACGCGTACAGGGCGATCACGCCGGCGACGCAGACGAGGATCACCCACGAGCTGAAACCGGTGTGTCTCCCCTCGTCCCTTCGCTGCTTGCCTCTGCGCTGCCCGTCTCCGCGCTGCTTGTCTCTTCGCTTCGCGGCCTTCCCCGGCCGGTGGGCCCGCCCGGACGACGCCCCGCCCGGCGTGACCCGCACCGCGTCGGCCGCCGCATCGGCCAGCAGGCGGCGGCAGGCTGCGGCGAGCACGTCCGTACCGGCGGAGAGGGGCACCACGGCCTCCGAGCGCGCCGGGGCGGTGGTGCCACCGTCCAGGATGCGCCCGGCGCGTACGAGGATCTCGTCCCGGCCGCCTGCCGGAGCGAGGCTGATCCACCGGCGTACGTGTTCACCCCGGATGACCATCCCCCCGGACCGCTCCCGGTACACGGTGTGCTCACGCCACAGAACGTCCGCCAACTCCTGTGCCGTGCTGCGCAGTTGTGCGCTCACGATCCATCCCCCTCCGCCTCGCGCGAATCGAACAAGCATCGCACTCTACTGGCGTGTGCAGATCTTGTGATCGCCAGGCCCGCTCGGGCCGTACAGCGGCGGCCCGGGCGTCCGGACCGGTCGGAGGAGAGTCGCTCACCGCACCGGGAAGCCGAAGGAATAGCCCTGCTCCTCCAGCCAGGGCAGGACCTCGCGCAGGGCGGCCACGGTCTCGGAGCGTTCGCCGCCCGCGTCGTGGAAGAGGACGGTCGGGCCGCCCGAGATCTCGCGCTTGACGGTGGCGACCATGGTGTCCGCACCCGGGTGCTCGAAGTCCTTGGTGTCGACGTTCCAGCCGAGCGGCCGCATCCCGTGGGAGGCGGCGAGCTGCCGGCTGTAGGGGGTGAAGGCACCGCCCGGGGCCCGGTAGTACTGCGAACGGATACCGCCGGACGCCTTGGTGATCATGCGTTCGGCGTTCAGGATCTGCTGGGACTGGTAGGCCTCGGACTTGGTGTCCATGGTGGTGTCGTGCGAGACGGTGTGGTTGCACAGCCGGTGGCCGTCCGCCACGACCGCCTTGACCAGGTCCGGGTACGCCCGGGCCTGGGTGCCCACCATGCAGAACGTGGCCTTCACCCCGCGCTCCTTCAGCAGGCGCAGGACCTGCGGCGTCCAGACCGGGTCGGGTCCGTCGTCGATGGTGATGTTGACGCCCCGGGCCCCGCGGTCCGAGGCGTGCGCGATGTCCGCCGCCACCTCCGCCACCGGCCGGTCCCGGGCGTCCGGCGACGAGACACGCCCTTGCGGCTGCCCTCCGGTGGTGTCGGCCTGCGCGGTCCACACCGAGGCGGCGGCGGCCATCGCCGTCACGCCGAGCGCCGCCGCGAGGAGCCGGCTGTGCCAGGCCCGTCCCTTGTGCTTTGCCATGTCCGCCCGCCCCTTTTGCCGCCGTCTCCACCGATGCCCTGCGCCCATCCAGACACGCGCGGGCCCGGGCAGGATCCCTCCGTTACGGACCACGGACATTTCTGCAGGGAGTCGGCGACAAACGGGGGGACCGTCAGCCTCGGGAGCTGGGGGCGGGGAGCGTGAACGTCGGCTTCCCTGCGGGAAGTCGGGTCGTGTACGCGCTCAGATACGTGTCCAGGTACGGTGCGCGCTCGCCGGCCGTGGGCGTGTCGTCGGACGGGTCGTCCAGCGAGAGGTCGAGCCGTGCGTCCTTGATCCGTACGGTCTGCTTCGACGGGGTGTCGAGCCAGTCACCGGTCCCGATCGTGCCGATCTCCACGGCCAGTGCGTGGCCGGCCTCCAGGGTCCAGTCGGCCGACTTGAGGTCCAGGGCCAGGCGGTCCGCGTCCAGGCGGGAGACCTGCTCATCGAATACGACGGCCTTGCCGTCCTCGGCCACGTCGTACAGCTTGACCATCACGTTCCCCTCCCCCTCGGCGGTCATCGAGATCCGCGGGGTGCCGGTGACGCGGGTGGGCCGGTCCAGGGTCCGGGAGCGTACGACATAGCTGTTGGCGGGCTCCGATGTCCGCTGCGTGGTCTTCCCGGGCGTCCCGCCGGGCGTCTCCCCGGGCTTCTTCCCAGGCGTCTTGCCGGGCGTCCCGCCGGTGGAGGGAGCTTCACCGTCGTCCACGTAGACGCCGTCGCCCAGGGGCACGGTCACCGCCCGGTCCGCCTCCGGCCAGGTCTTCTGGGCGCGCCAGGCGCCGGTGGAGTCCTGGATGGCGTAGGGCGGGTGGGAGGACGTCGGCTTCTCGCCCTTGAGGTACTGGTCGTAGAAGGACATCGTCTCCTCGAACCAGCCCGCACGCCCCATGGCCAGGCGCCCCTTCTCGTCCTTCTCGTTGCCCCTCACGTGGTCCCACGGGCCGAGCCAACCGCGCTGCGGGCCGTGGTGGTTGGCCAGGAACTCCCGCATCCCCTCGGGCTTGGTGTTGGACTCGATGAAGCCCTGGGTGAAGAACAGCGGGGTGTCGGTGCCCTCGGCCTTCTCCGCCTGGTCGCGTTCGGTCCAGTACGGGTTGGCCGGGTCGGCGATGCGGTAGCCGTCCGAGTTCAGCGGGAAGCACTCCGGGTGCTTCTCCTCCCAGCGGGCGTTGGCCCGGTAGCGGGCGTCGTCGTCCTTCATCCCGGGCATCGCGGCGATGGAGTTGTACGTACTGGCGGTGGCGACGGCGTTCGGGCGGGGCACGCCGTTGGAGTGGATGAGGCGGTACGCGTCCCACACCGGTTCCTGCGCGACGACGGCCTTGAGCGCGTCCTGGTCGAGGTTGTTGCCGATGAGCCCGGTGAGGGCGTCGAAGGACTTGCCGTACATCCCCACCGCGCCGGTGGACCACGGGCGGTCCGCGGTCCAGTCGATCGCGGCCTTGATGTCGGCCCGGTCGCCGGGGCCGCCGAAGTCCAGGCAGCCGGTGGAGCCGCCGAAGCCGCGCGTGTCCACCATCACGAACGCGTAGCCCTTCTTGAACAGGTCGGTTCCCTCCATGAAGTCCTGGAAGCGGGCCGAGGGGCCGGAGCGTTCGTGGTCCTCGGGAACGATCTCCCCGGCGTGCCCGAAGTACGCGCCCGCCGAAAGGATCACCGGCACCTTCTCGCCCTTGGCCAGGCCCTCCGGCAGCAGGACGTCGGCATGCAGCTCGGTGCCGGAGCCGTCGGAGGACGGGAAGTAGTGCTGGGTCCAGACCGCGCCCTTGGGAACGCGGTCGTTCTCCTCGTGCGTGACGCCTTCCTTCGCGGTCGCGGTCGCGGTCCCGGCTTCCGGCGGGGCCGCGACGGCGGGGGCGACGAGGGTGCCGGTCAGGGCGACGGCGGTGATGAGACCGATGGTGGCCAGGCCGGCCGCCCGGTGCGTGCCGGGCGTTCGGTGGGTCGGCCGGTGGGTGGATGCGGGGGTGGATGCATGGGTGGATGCGTGGGCCGTTCGGTGGGGCTTCAACTGTTCCTCCCTGGTGGTGTGGTGTCGGGGCCGTGCTGCGCTGGGCTGGTCCTGGCCGGAAGCCCGGGTCACCGGTCGGCCGGGGCAGCCGCCTTCGCCTTGAGTCGCTTCGCCGAACTCCGGCCCGCCCAGAGGACGACGAGAAGGGCGACGGCGAGCAGGGGGTAGCCCATGGCGAGCTTCGCGAAGGCCAGCCAGCCGGTCCGGTCCTCGTCGTACAGCCACTGCTGGACGACGAACCGGGCGGCGAAGACGGCGGTCAGGGTGAGCGTGGCGATGTCGTAGGCGCGCCGCGACGGCTTGTCCCGCAGCCAGGCGGTCCCGGTGCCGTTGAGCGCGCCCCAGACGACTCCGGCCAGCGGCCGGCGGACGACGACCGAGAGCAGGAAGAACGCGCCGAGCGCGAGGTTGGACCAGATGCCCAGCAGGAAGTAGCCCTTGGCCGACCCCGTCTTCCAGGCGACGAACGCGGCGACCGCGACGCCGAACAGGCCGGACAGGGCGGGCTGGAGGGGTTCCTTGCGGACCAGGCGCAGCACGGTGATCGCCAGACCGGCGCCGAGGGCGGTGACGATGGCTCCGGTCAGTCCGAGGGCGGCGTTGGCGAGGACGAAGGCCGTGACCGGCAGCATCGTGTACACCAGGCCGGCCGGGCCGCCCAGCTGGTCCAGCGCGGTCTGCTGCTTCGCGTGCTTCCCCGGCGTGCCGCCCGGTTCCTGTGCTCCGGTCCCGGTGCGGGAGGGGTGTACGGATGCCGTCATGGTGCGAGATCAACTCCCCGGTTGTCGCCCGGCGGTGTGGCGTGCCCCACCGCTCCGGCGGTCTCCGTGCTCGTGTGCGTAACTCCAACCTGCCCGGGTGCGGCGGCCCGGCGGGATGCCGACTGTCATGGATCGGCATGACGGATGTCATGGGCACAGCCATGCCGTCGCCCGGCGCCCGGACCTGAGCGCCCGGGTATCCGGTTGCTCGTGAGCACCTGGACGTACGTCGCCCGTAGCCCTGCGGAGAAGGCGGCCATGCTGCGGCTCGCCGTCCACATGACGAACGTGGTCACCGAGAAGCTCGGTTGCGGCGGCGAGCCGCTGCCCGCCCCGGCGGACGGCGTGGTGCCGGACGAGGGGACGTACGTGCCCCGCGCCCGGGCGAAGGGCACCGCCTGCGACGCCCTCGCCGCCACCCGCGTCCCGGCGGCGGGGCGCGACGGCGAGGTCCGCATCGCCATCGCCGACGGCGGGATCGTCGGCCGGTGCACCCTGCGCGCCACGGAGACGTACGCGGACGCGCGAAAGGGTGAGGCGATCGTCGAGCCGACCGCCTGACTCGGCGACTGGGGCCCGCGGGTCCGTGACTGGGGCCTGGGCCCCGACCACTGCCGATGGGCCAGGGCACCGGCCGGAGGCCCGCCCTCACCGAGGACCGGGCGTGGGCCGTCGCCCGATGCGACGGGGACGACGTCGGCTTCGCCGCGCACTGGGGTCCGGACTATCCCACCCCGAACCGAGAACCGGGCACCACGTACGTGCCGCCGACCCAGGCCGTGCAGCACGAACAGCGGGTGCTGCTGCGCGAGTACGTGTCCGCGTTCGCGACGGATCAGGTACGGCGCGGGGCCTGCACGGACCTGAAGCTGCCGGAGAAGCCGGAGCGGCCCGAACGGCCCGAACGGCCTGAGCGGCCCGAGCTGCCTGAGCAGGGGCGGGGCGTAGCCCCCCGGGGGCAGCAGGAACACCAGAGGCACCGGAGGCAGACTCCGTTCTTTGCCTACTCTTTGCCCGCATCGGCGCCGATACCGGGATGGCCACACGGCGCGAGCGCGTTGGGGCCGGGTGGACCACCCCCACAACGGACAGGAACCCGACGTGACAGACGTGACAGACGTGACGGCCACGGCAGCCCCGGCAGGCGTGCGGGAGCCGGCGGACGCGAGCGCCGCCGCCCGCGCGGCGGCCACCCTCTCCCGCCCGTTCTCGGTCCGCGGGCTCACCGTCCGGAACCGGATCGCGATGGCGCCCATGACCCGGCAGTTCTCCCCGGACGGCGTTCCGGGGCAGGACGTGGCGGACTACTACACCCGCCGGGCAGCCGGTGACGTCGGGCTGATCATCACCGAGGGCACCTACGTCGACCACGAGTCCGCCGGGACCAGCGACCGGGTCCCGCGCTTTCACGGCGAGGCCGCGCTCGCGGGCTGGGGAGACGTCGCGGACTCCGTGCACCGGGCGGGCGGCGCGATCATCCCGCAGCTCTGGCACGTGGGCGTCACCCGCACCGAAGGCGCCGGGCCCGTCCCGGACGCCGAGCCGGTCGGCCCCTCGGGCCTGTCCCTGAGCGGCGCGCCCAAGGGGCGCGCCATGACGCAGAAGGACCTCGACGACGTCATCGCCGCCTTCGCCGACGCGGCGGCCGCCGCCGAGCGCCTCGGCTTCGACGGTGTCGAACTGCACGGCGCCCACGGCTACTTGATCGACCAGTTCCTGTGGTCCGGCAGCAACCGGCGTACCGACGCCTACGGCGGCGACCTGGTCGCCCGGACCCGTTTCGCCGCCGAGATCGTGGCCGCCTGCCGCGCCGCCGTCTCCGACGCCTTCCCCCTCTTCTTCCGGATGTCCCAGTGGAAGTCGGACAACTACGAGGCGAAGCTCGCCCGGACGCCGGAGGAACTGGACGCCCTGCTCACGCCGCTGGCCGAGGCCGGTGTCGACGTCTTCCACGCGTCCACCCGCCGCTACTGGCTGCCGGAGTTCGAGGACTCCGAACTGAACCTGGCCGGGTGGGTGAAGAAGATCAGCGGGCGGCCGACCCTCACCGTCGGCTCGGTCGGCCTGGACGGCGACTTCTTCAGCGCCTTCCAGGGCAACGACTCCCGGGTCACCGGCATCGAGCAGCTGCTGGCCCGGATGGAGCGCGACGAGTTCGACATGGTGGCCGTCGGCCGGGCGCTGATCGCCGACCCCGAGTGGGCGGCGAAGTCCCTGCGCGGGCGCACCGAGGACATCATCCCGTTCTCCGCGGAGATGCTGACGACCCTGCGCTGACCCCGAGGACGAGCGGCCCGGCCCTGTTCCACCGCCGCCGGGAGGCCCGCGCGGCCTCCCGTGGCGGCGGGTGCCACGGCGGCGGTGCCAGGCTCCGGGAAGTACGGCGGAGCGGCTCCAGGCGCGAAGCGCGGCGCGGGCCCGTGTTGTGTCAGGTGCGCGGCGGCGCAGGCCGGTCCAGCAGCTCACGCGCCTCGCGCACCGCGTCCTCGGCGCTCTCCCGGCCGTCCCGGCCCCCGAGATCGAACGCCTCCGCGAACGCCGCTGCGTCCAGGACCGCCCGCGCCGCCGCCGTGACGCGGTCGACGTCGGCGCGTTCGGCGGGCGGCAGCGGGGCGCCCG
>NTHE01000114.1 GCA_002551355.1 Streptomyces sp. man185
CCGCCGGGCTGCCGCCGGCCCTGCACTTCGGGCCGCCGACGGGCCGCCGCGCCGCCCTCGCGCCCGACCGCCCCTACCCCGCCATCCCCGACTTCAGCCCCGCCCCGCACAGCGGCACCACCACACTGCCCGCCACGGCCTCGCCCCCTTCCCGTACCGCCGCCCAGCAGGCCACGCCCGTCGTCTCGACGTAGAAGCCGCGGGCCGCCAAGTCCCGCTGGGCCTCGCGGATGCGGTCCTCGGGCACCGTCAGGAACGTGCCGCCCGAGGCCCGTACCGCCGCCAGGATCTGCCGGGCGCGCGGCGGGCGGGGGATCGCGATGCCCTCCGCGAGCGTGGGGGCGGCCGGGCCGCCGGCGCCGGGCGGGAGCAGGTCGTCCGCGCCCGCGTGGAAGGCGGCGGCCAGCGGGGAGACCGCCTCGGCCTGGACGGCGATCAGGCGCGGGCGGGCCTCGATCAGGCCGAGCGCGTGCAGTTCGGCGGTGGCCAGGGCCGCGCCCAGCAGCAGGGTGCCATTGCCGACCGGGACGGCCAGCGCGTCCGGCAGCAGGCCGCCGAGGTCCTCCCAGAGCTCGTACACGTACGTCTTCGTGCCGTGCAGGAAGTACGGGTTGAAGACGTGCGAGGCGTAGAAGACCCCTGGTTCGTCCGCCGCCGCCCGGGCGGCCAGGGCCGTCGCCTCCCGGCCGCCGGGTACGGCCACCAGACGCGCGCCGTGGGCCCGGATCTGCTCGGTCTTCTTGGGCGAGGTGCCCTCGGGGACGAACACCGTGCACGCGAGCCCGGCCCGCGCGCAGTAGGCGGCGACCGACGTGCCCGCGTTTCCGGTGCTGTCCGCGACGACCCGGTCCGGGCCCAGCCGCCGGGCCAGCTCCGCGAGCATCACCGCGCCGCGGTCCTTGAAGGAGAGTGTCGGCATGAGGTAGTCGAGCTTCGCCGAGACGGTGTCCGTAAGCCCGACGAGTGGCGTGCGGCCCTCGCCCAGGGAGATCGTCGGGTCGGCGAGCGGCAGGAATTCCTCGTAACGCCACAATGAATCGGCCCGCCCGGAAAGCGCGTTCGGCGTGATGCCCCGGGCGGGGGTGAAGTCGAGGTCCCACGGCCCCCGGCAGACCGGGCAGCACCAGGTCAGGGCGGTGGTCTCGGACCGGGTCCCGTCCACCGGGCAGTGATAGGTCGTCATGTCCGCCAGGATGTCAGGCATATGGCAGGTGAATGGCGTGCGTATGGCGCGCCCCAAGGCACCCTTGTGAGTTCGCCATGGATCGGTCAATCTTTCGCTGGCAGCAGGGCATGCCGCGCACCGGACGACGCAGAAAGCGGGGCGCTCGGACGGCTCGTTTGTCATGCCCCTGTCGGGAGCTGGCCGTTCGGCTCCGGTACCACCCCCCACCAGAGCACCGCCGATGAGGAGGACCCCTCACATGTCAGTGATGCGTCACACCCCCCACGCCCGTCGAAGACTCGCCGCGGCGACCGTCATAGCCACCGCAGCCGCCGTCGCACTCGGTACCGCTTCGCTCCCGGCGACCGCTGCCGAGCGCGCTCCCGAAGGCGTGATTCTGAACGCGGGCGCCCCGGGCACCATCAGCGACAGCTACATCGTCACGCTGAAGGACTCGGCCGCGAAGTCGGACTCCGCCCAGGGCAGGGCCCTCGCGAAGAAGTACGGCGCGAGCATCGAACGGACCTACCGCGCGGCCCTCAACGGCTACGCGGTCGAGGCGTCCGCCGCGGAGGCGAAGAAGTTCGCCGCCGACCCGGCCGTCGCGTCCGTCTCGCAGAACCGCACCTTCACGGTCTCCGCCACCCAGAACAACCCGCCCTCCTGGGGCCTCGACCGGATCGACCAGCGGAGCCTCCCGCTGGACCAGCGCTACACCTACCCCGACAAGGCCGGTGAGGGCGTCACCGCGTACGTCATCGACACCGGGGTGCGCATCAGCCACAGCGACTTCGGCGGCCGGGCCGCCAACGGCTACGACGCCATCGACAACGACAACGTCGCGCAGGACGGCCACGGCCACGGCACGCACGTGGCGGGCACCGTCGCGGGCACCGCCTACGGCGTCGCCAAGAAGGCGAAGGTCGTCGGCGTCCGGGTGCTCAACAACCAGGGCTCCGGCACCACCGCGCAGGTCGTCGCCGGAATCGACTGGGTGACGGCCAACGCCGTCAAGCCCGCCGTCGCCAACATGAGCCTCGGCGGTGGCGCCGACGCGGTCCTCGACGCGGCCGTCCAGCGGTCCATCGCCGCCGGCATCACCTACGCCGTCGCCGCGGGCAACGAGTCGACCAACGCGAACACCAAGTCCCCGGCGCGCGTCGCCGAGGCCATCACGGTCGGCTCGACGACCAACACCGACGCCCGCTCCAGCTTCTCCAACTTCGGCGCGGTCGTGGACATCTTCGCCCCGGGCTCCTCCATCGCCTCGGCGTGGAACACCAGCGACACCGCCACGAACACCATCTCGGGTACCTCGATGGCCAGCCCGCACGTCGCCGGCGCGGCCGCCATCTACCTCGCCGACAACCCGGGCTCGACCCCCGCCCAGGTCTCCGCGGGCCTCGTTGCTGCCTCCACCCCGGGCGTCGTGACCAACCCGGGCACCGGCTCGCCCAACCGCCTCCTGTACGTGGGCGCGGGTGGCACCACCCCGCCGCCCGGCAAGAAGTTCGAGAACACCATCGGCTACGCGATCAACGACAACGCCACGGTCGAGGCGCCGGTCACCGTCACCGGGATCACCGGCAACGCCCCGGCCGCGCTCCAGGTCCCGGTCAACATCTCCCACACCTACATCGGTGACCTGAAGATCGACCTGGTCGCGCCCGGCGGTTCGGTCTACAACCTGAAGGCGTACGGCTCGGGCGGCAGCAGCGACAACGTGGTCACCACGTACACCGTCAACGCCTCCTCCGAGGTCGCCAACGGCACCTGGAAGCTCCGGGTCAGCGACAACGCGAACGCCGACACCGGCCGGATCAACAGCTGGGCGCTCCAGTTCTGATCGATCCCGCCCCGGCGGTGCACCACCGAACACCGTGAGAAGGGCCGGGGCGGTCGCGTCGTGCGACCGTCCCGGCCCCTTCGGCCGTTCAGCGGGATGCCAGCGATGCCGGCGGTGTCAGCGGCGGTTGAGCGCGCGATCGACCGCGGTGATCAGCTCGGCGTCCTCCGTGTCGCCGTCCAGCGACCAGAACATCGCCCCGCCGAGCCCCTTGTCCCGGATGTACGAGGCCTTGGTGCGCAGCACCTGCGGGTCGTCGTACGTCCAGAGCGTCGTACCGTCGAACAGCCACGCGTGGCCGTTCCTCACATCACGGTGGATCTTGTATGTCCCCGAAGCGGCCAGCTTCTTGAGGACCTTGTAGTCCTCGTAGCCCGCCGCCCAGGTGGCCGGAGCCGGGGCCGTCGCCGGCTGCCCCAGGCCCGTACCGCCGCCGGTCACTCCGGTCCAGCCCTGGCCGTAGGTCGGCATGCCCATCACGATCTTGTGCTTGGGCGCGCCGCGCCGCACCCAGTCGCGCACGGTCCGGTCGACGCTGAAGTCGTTCCGCGCGTACAGGGCGGACTGCTGGGCCGTCTTCTTCTCGCCCGAGACGTGGTAGTCGTAGCCCTGGATGTTGACGAAGTCGAAGTCCTTCATGAGGCGCTTCACGTCGAAGCCCGCGTCGATGGCCTTCGGGTTGGCCGGGACGTACGCCGACAGGTCGTAGTGCTTGGGCTTCGGCTTGCCGTGCCCGTGGCCCTTCCCCTTCGCCGCCTGCTCCTTGGCCTTCGCCTCGCTCTTCGCGTGGGCGTCGAGCTGGGTGCGGAACTCGTGGATCAGGGCGGTGAAGTTCTTCTTGTCCTCCGGGCGGAAGACGGTGCCCTCGTTGGCCGCCGAGCCGGGCCACTCCCAGTCGACGTCGATGCCGTCGAAGAGGCCGGCCGCCGCGCCGTCGCCGCCGCGCGCCCCGTCCACCGGGAGGTTGCCCTTGATGTACAGGTCGACGCAGGAGGCGACGAGCGCCTTGCGGGAGGCCGCGGTGCGGACCGCGTCGGAGAAGTGGGTGGACCAGCTCCAGCCGCCCAGCGAGATCATGACCTTGAGGCCGGGGTGCTTGGCCTTCAGCTCGCGCAGCTGGTTGAAGTTGCCCGCGAGCGGCTGGGTGTCGGTGTCGGCGACGCCGTCCACCGACCCCGCCGCGTCGAGCGGACGGGCGTAGTCCGCCCAGGCGTCGGCCTGACCGGGGATGTTGCCGGTGAAGCACTTGCCCTCGGCGCTGACGTTGCCGAAGGCGTAGTTGATGTGGGTCAGCCTGGCCGCGGCCCCGCTGGTGTCCAGGTCCTTGACCTGGAAGTCGCGCCCGTAGACGCCCCATTGGGTGAAGTAGCCGATGCTCTTGTACGCGGGGCGGTGGTGGCCCTTGCCGCGGTCGCCGCCGTCGTTCCGGTCGTGGCCCGCGCTGGCGGTGGCCGCGGGGGCGACGCCTGCCAGCAGGGCCAGGGCGACGCCGGCGATGGTCATACGGGACAGGTTTCTTCGGGGCATGGGGCTCGTTCCTGTGCGTGATCCGGTGCGGAGGCAGAGCGGAAGGAAGGCGGAAGGAGGGCGGGAGCCGTGCTGTGCACAGGAAGGTATTGGTCTGGACCAAAAATGGTCAAGAGTCCGGGAGTTGTCGGACTTCGCGGCCGCCTCGGTGGGCATGATGCGGGGGCCTGGGGGTATGCGTGGACCGCCACAAGATCATCACATTGGGTGAAACTCTGGCCCATGCTTGCGGTGTACAACCCACGGTTGTCAGGCTGTCGCAGACTGTCAACCTGTTGGGAGTGGCCTGTGACTTTCGGTGAGCAGCCCGCCTATCTGCGCGTGGCGAGCGATCTCAGGGGGAAGATCGTCAACGGCGCGCTGCCGCCCCATACCCGCCTGCCGTCGCAGGCTCGCATCCGGGAGGAGTACGGGGTCTCCGACACCGTCGCCCTGGAGGCGCGGAAGGTCCTGATGGCGGAGGGGCTGGTCGAGGGGCGCTCCGGCTCCGGCACGTATGTGCGCGAGCGCCCCGTGCCCCGCATGATCGCCCGCTCCGGCTACCGGCCGGACAAGGGGGCCAGTCCGTTCCGGCAGGAGCAGACGGCCGAGGGGGCGCGCGGGACCTGGGAGTCCCGCAGTGAGCAGGAGGGGGCGAGCCCCGAGGTCGCCGAGCGGCTGGGCATCGAGCCGGGCGACCGGGTGATGCGCACCCACTACGTCTTCCGGGAGGCGGGCGAGCCGATCATGCTCTCCACCTCCTGGGAGCCGCTCGCCGTCACGGGCCGGACGCCCGTGATGCTGCCGGAGGAGGGCCCGTTGGGGGGCTGCGGGGTGGTCGACCGGATGGCCGCGATCGACGTCGTCGTGGACAACGTCGCCGAGGAGGTGGGCGCCCGCCCGGGGCTGGCGGAGGAGCTCCTGGCGCTCGGCGGCGTGCCCGGCCATGTGGTCATCGTCATCGGGCGTACGTACTACGCCTCGGGCCGGGCCGTGGAGACGGCCGACGTGGTGGTGCCGGCGGACCGGTACCGGATCGCGTACCACCTGCCGGTCAGGTGAGGCCCGGGTGGCGTGGGGTGACGCCCCGTCGGGTCGGGTGAGGTGATGCCTCGTCGGGTCGGGTGAGGTGATGCCTCGTCGGGCCGGGTGAGGTGGGGCGGCGGGGGCATGAGGGGCGCATTCTGCGGATGCGCCCCTTTCCTGATGGCCGGATGTGTATCTCTTTGTGCAAAGCCGCCTGCACTGAGTGAAGGTCAGGCGTACGCTCGGGCATATGCGTACTGCGGTTTCCTGGGGATCCTTAGAAACGTGCACGCCGGTGGGAAGAGGGGCGATATGCGGGGGAGCGACACGATGAGCGACAGCGGCGCCGTGCTCCCTTGGCAGGTGGTACGGCAGGACGACGGCGGCAACCGCTACCGCGTGGGCAGGTACGCCACGCAGGCCGAGGCGCAGAAGGTCGCCGACGGACTCGACGACCGCCACCGCCACCAGGTCTACCGGGTGGAGCGCGTGGGTCAGGGCGGCAGGCTCTGACGCGAAGGGCGGCCCCGTGGGGCCCTGGGAGGGCGAACGGCCTCCCAGGGCCCCACGGGCCTTCCGGGCTCTTCCCGGAGCGCCTCCACCGCCCGCGTACGCCCGTGTGCGCGCATCGGCCCCTGGCTTCGTTCCCGTGCTCACCCGCCCTGCACCGTTCCACCCCCCTGAGCCGCCCGTCCCGCATTCCTCGCCTCGGCCGCCCGGGCGGTAGGGTCCCGCCCGACCGGGGGCGCGGAAGCCGCCGGAGGTGCGGCGAGCGGGGCGGAGTGATGGCGGAGTGGCGTCGGTGCTGATCGACACGGTGGCGTGGGTGCGGATCGAGGGTGGCAGGATTCTCTGCGCGCGGCCCCGGGGCAAGGGCGTCTTCTACATCCCGGGCGGCAAGCGCGAGGGGGCGGAGACCGATCTGCAGACCCTCCTGCGGGAGATCGAGGAGGAGCTGACGGTCGGCCTGATCCGGGAGACCGTCGTCCACGCCGGGACGTACGAGGCCCCCGTGGACGACCGGCCCGGCGCCGCCGTCGTGCGGATGAGCTGCTATTACGGCGACTATCGCGGCACGCTCGCCGCGAGCAGCGAGATCGAGGAGATGGCGTGGTTCTCCTTCGCCGACCGGGCCCTCGTGCCGCCCGTGGACCAGTTGCTCTTCGATGACCTCAGGGCCGCAGGCGCGTTGAGCTGACCCTGGCCGTCGTGTGGCGCGCCGTCGTGTGTACGCGTACGCCCGTCTGCACCAAACGCAGGGTTGCGCGGTAGCGAGCAACAAATGGTGGGTATGGGCTGTTTAGTCCCCATTTGCACAGGGGGTGCGCCCGTGGTCGTCCCTGGGAAGTGATCGGCGTGATCGATACCGAAGGCGACTGCGCCGAGTGGACCTTCGCGGCGGAGCCCGGTTCCGTGCGCAGCGCCCGGCACGCCGTCCGGGGCGCGCTGGGTTCCTGGGGGCTCGACGCGGCGGTGGGCGACCTGGCGGTCCTGCTCGTCAGTGAGCTGGTGACCAACTCCCTCCGGTACGCCTCCGGCCCCATCGGCGTACGCCTGGTCGTCACGCACCCCGACGGGGACCTTCCGCTCGACGGCCACCTTTCCGCCGACCACCCTCCCGCAACCCCGGGACTGCTGGTGGAAGTCTCCGATCCGCTTCCGGATCCACCCACCGAACGCAGTGCTGGACCCGACGACGAAGGCGGCCGGGGACTCCAGCTCGTGGCCTGTTCCGCACGTCGCTGGGGGACGCGTCGCGGAAAGAGTGGCAAGACCGTGTGGTTCGAGCTGGCTCTCCCTGGTTAGGAGAGTGAAGGGAAGCACAGCGATCACCAGAGGTCGGGCAGAACCTGGCTGAAAGGGACTGAGACCTTGCTGTGATCGTGAACGCCGTGTCGGTCGGGGCCGTAGTGCTGAATACTGCGGGCAGGACCGGTCCGGTGCGTGAGCTGGAGGGGACGGTCGCGTGAGCGAAATACCTGGGACAACGGGCGATGTGGTCGGGACGGCCGGCGATGTCGTGTGGCAGAGCAGCCCGCCCGGCTCGATCTATGACTACATCAGGGTCGCCTCCTTCTCGATCGGCCCCGACGGTCTGATCGAGCAGTGGAGCAGCCGGGCCGCCGGTCTGTTCGGCATGACCTCGACCGAGGCGATCGGCCGCGACCCGGTGGAGGCCTTCATGCCCGCCGAGCTGCGCTCGGACGGCCATCGGCGGGTCGGCGAGATCCTCGACGGCAAGGAGTGGACGGGCCTCGTCCCGTTCCGGATGCCGGGCGAGGGCGGGGCGCACGGCGTCGCCGAGGTCTATGTGATGCCGAGTCTGACGGGCAGCGGGGAGCGGGCCGCGCTCTGCATCGTCGTCGACGTCCGGGCCCTGCGGCGCATCGAGACCGACCTCGCCGCGTCACAAGCCATATTCGGCCAATCTCCCTTCGGCTTCGTGCTGTTCGGTACGGACTTCGCCGTCGTCCGGGCCAACCAGCGCTTCGCCACCGTCTTCGGCGGCGCCGCCGAGGACCACCGGGGCCGCACGGTGGAGGATTATCTGCCGCGGGCCGAGGCCGACCGGCTGTCCGCCACCCTGAAACGGGTCCTGGAGACCGGGGAGTCGGTCACCGACCTCCAGCTCGTCGGCACCGCCCCCGGCGGCACCGAGCGCCGCCACTGGTCCATGAACCTCTACCGGGTGCACAGCGGCGCCGGCCGCCCCGTCGGTGTCGCCGGGCTCGCCACCGACGTCACCCGTCGGCACATCGCGGCCCGCGAGGCCGCCAGCGCCCGCCGCAACCTCGCCCTCCTCAACGAGGCCAGCGCCCGCATCGGCAACTCCCTGGACCTGGAGACCACCGCCCGCGAGCTCCTCGACGTGGCCGTCCCCGGCTTCTGCGACCTCGCCGCCGTCGATCTCTACCAGGGCCTCCTGACCGGCGAGGAGGCCGCGCCCGGCAGTTGGGCGCCCGCCCACCGCGAGTCCGCCGGAGGCTCGGCGGAGCTGCGCCGGGTGGCCCACGCCAGCGCCGTCGCCGACGCCCTGCCCACCGCCGTGGCGGGCAGCGGCCCCCCGGGCCCGGACGACCTGCCGCCCGCGCTCGGCTCCGTCCACCGCTTCCCGTTCGGCTCGCCCTGCGCCATGGCGCTGCGCTCCGGCCGGGTCGAGGACGTCCCCGGCGACGAGATGGGCTTCGTGCAGTCGACGCTCGCCGTGCCGATGGTCGCTCATGACACCGTCGTCGGCCTCGTCCAGTTCTCCCGTACGAAGGGCAGCGAACCCTTCGGCGAGCGCGACCGGGCCCTGGCCACCGAGCTGGCCGCCCGCGCCGCCGTCTGCATCGACAACGGCCGCCTCTACCGCCGCGAGCACGAACGCGCCCTGATCCTCCAGCGCAGCCTGCTGCCGCCCGGCGACCCCGAGGCCGCCGGACTCGACATCGCCTGCCGCTATCTGCCCGGCAACACCGCCACCGAGGTCGGCGGCGACTGGTTCGACGTGATCGAGCTGCCCGGCCACCGCACCGCCCTCGTCGTCGGCGACGTCATGGGCCGCGGCCTGCGCGCCGCCGTCGCCATGGGCGAACTGCGCACCGCCGTGCGGACCCTGGCCCTCCTCGACCTGGAACCGGCCGAGGTGCTCTCCGCCCTCGACGAGGTCGCCCGCGGCCTCGGCTCCCCGGGCGCCGGCGAGCGCAGCGAGGGGCTCGGCGGCAGCGGGGGAGCGCAGTGGCCCTCCCGCGCGGCGCAGAAGTCCCGCGAGGCCGACCTCTCCGAGGTGTATCTCGCGACCTGCGTGTACGCGGTCTACGACCCGGTCACCCGACGCTGTACGTTCGCCAACGCCGGGCACCTCCCCCCGGCCGTCGTCGAGCCCGGCCGGCCCGCCCGGCTCATCGACGTACCGCCGGGCATGCCGCTGGGCGTCGGCGGTGAGCCGTTCGAGGAGGTCGAGGTCGAGCTCGCCGAGAACGCCCTGCTCACCCTCTACACCGACGGCCTGGTCGAGTCCCGGGACCAGCCGCTGGACGAGGGGCTGGAGGCGCTGCGGGCCGTCCTCACCGGCCCGCAGATGGAGTTGGAGGACGCCTGCGACCACGTCCTGACCACCCTGGACACCCGGCACGGCGAGGACGACATCGCCCTGCTGATGGCCCGCATCCAGGGGCTCCCCGCGGAGGCGGTCGGGGACTGGACGCTGCCGCGCGAACTCCGCTCGGTCGGGCGCGCCCGTGAGCTGGCCCGCAGCCAACTGCTCTCCTGGGACCTCGACGACCTGGTCGACACGACCGAACTCCTTGTCAGCGAACTGGTCACCAACGCCCTGCGCTACGGCGAGGGCGAGATCCGGCTCCGGCTGCTGCGCGACCGCACCCTGGTCTGCGAGGTGTGGGACGCCGGTCTCGTCCAGCCGCGCCGCCGCCGCGCCCGCGACACCGACGAGGGCGGCCGCGGGCTCCAGCTGGTCGGCCTGCTCAGCGCCGCCTGGGGCTCGCGCCGCACCCCGCGCGGCAAGACCGTCTGGTTCGAACTGGCCCTGCCGGACGGGGCACCGGCCGCCGAACTCTCCGTGGAGCAGCTGCTGAGCATGTACTGACCCCGGGGCCCGAAGCGGTTACGAACCCGTCTTCAGGGCCGCCAGCCGGGCCTCGACCTCCGCGCTGTCGCCCAGGCTGTCCAGCTGCTCGAACTGGGCGTCCAGCGAGGAGGCGGCCAGCTCCTGCTTGCCCAGCGCCTTCGCCTCCTCGCGCCGCACCTTGTCCTCGAAGCGGCCCAGCTCGCTCGTCGGGTCGAGGACGTCGATGTTCTTCACCGCGTCCATCATCTGGTTCTGCGCCTGGGCCGACTTCGAACGCGCCACCAGCTCGTCCCGCTTGGCCTTTAGCTCGCCGAGCTTGACCTTCATCTGGTCGAGCCCCGTCTTCAGCTTGTCCACCACCTCGGTCTGCGAGGCGATCGTCGGCTCCGCCGTCTTCGCCTCCTGCTCCGACTGGAGCTGACGGCCCAGCGCCACCTTCGCCAGGTTGTCGAACTTGTCCGCCTCGGCGACCGACCCCGCCCCGCGCAGCTCGTCGGCCTTCCGGCTGGCCGCCAGCGCCTTGCCGCCCCACTCGGACGCCGCCTCGACGTCCTCCTTGTGGTCCTGCTCCATCAGCCGGAGGTTGCCGATGGTGGTCGCGACGGCCTGCTCGGCCTCCGCGATGTTGTTCGTGTAGTCCCGGATCAGCTGGTCCAGCATCTTCTGCGGGTCCTCGGCCTGGTCGAGGAGGGCGTTGATGTTGGCCTTCGCGAGCTGGGTGACGCGGCCGAGGATGGTCTGCTTGGCCATGGGATGGCTCCTTGGAAGTCGTGTTCGCTGGTATCGGGTGAGGAGTGAGGACCGGTCGGTCAGAAGCGGCCGCCACCGCCCCGGCGGCCCCGGGTCCCGCCCCCGCCGAAACTGCCCGGCCCGCCGCCGAAGCCACCGCCCCGGCCGCTGCCGAACCCCCCGCCGAACCCGCCCCCGTAACCCTCTGTCTCTTATACCAATCTCTGATGGCGCGAGGGAGGGGTGT
>NTHE01000115.1 GCA_002551355.1 Streptomyces sp. man185
GTGCAGGGCAGGGGCGGCACCCGCCACGGCCGCGGCCCAGGCGGGGCCGTCCGGCCGCACGGCCCGTGCGGTGGCCAGGATCCGTGCGAGCAGGTCCATGCCGGGCGGGCGGTTCAGGTCCTCGGTCGGGGCGCTCCGACGCGCCTCCAGGGTCGCATCGGTCACCGGTCCGGGGAGCGGGGCCGGGTGCCAGGTGCCGCCGGGCCGCTCCGGTGCTCCGGCGATGTGATGCAACAGGTGGCGTGCCGCGTCGAGTTCATGGGACGGGGCGGTATCGGCGCCGGGTCGCGGCGTCGGGGCCCCGGCACGGGGCAGGTCGGCCCAGGCGCTCAGCGGCGCTTCGGCGTCCACGCGGCCGCTCGGGTGTGTCAACCAGATGGCTGCGAGCGGCAGTTCGGGCTCGGTGCCGGGCCAGACGTCCTGCCAGTCCGGGGCAGGGGGCAGTCCGGCGGCGGCGGACAGCAGAGCGCCGTCCGCGTCGAGGGAGACCCGCACATCGGCGACCGGGGTACCGGCCAGCGCGAGGGCGGCGGCGGCATGGCCCACGTCCAGCAGGAGCAGCGGCCAGGCCCGGTGACCGTAGTGGGCGACGGTTCGGGACGCGGCCACCGTGAGGACGACCAGGACGCCCGGGGGTACGTCGTCGGGGGCCGGGCCGCGTGGGTGGGCGCGGTGGGTGCGCGGGTCGTAGGCATGACGCCCGGGCGGCAGCGAACATCCGGGCCCGAGGAGGAGGTGGGCGCGCACCGGGTGCAGGGCGCCCGCCGAGGGAACGGGCCGCAACCGACCCGGTGTGCCCGTGGGCGCGGCCAGGGACAGCCGCAGCACCCGGGCGAGGTCGATCGCGTTCCCGGTCCCGGGCTCGGCGCCGGCCTCAGCTCCGGGCCCAGCACCGGGCCGGGCCCTGCTCCCGCTCCCCGCCAACGGCAGCGCGGGGCCGTTCCAGGGGAACGGGCGTTCTGGAACGTACGGGGAGAGCGCCGGAACACGCGGAGACCGGGCGTCCGCGAGCGCCTGGCGCAGGAGCTCCGGTGCGGCGGGCAGGACAGCACCTGCTCCGCGAGCGGGCGCGGCTGTTCGGTCCGGCGTGTCGGGCATGGTGGCGCGCTCCCTCACATGTGCGGCGGCGGGGCGAGGGTGAAATCCTCGGGTCCGGCGGGCGGTCGAGTGCGCCAGCCCCGGGCGAGCGCTGCTTCCGCGAAGCGCGGGCAACCGAAGTAGCCGAAGGCCGCCGGGGCGTTGGGGACCAGTCCGGAGACCAGCACGCGGGCGACGCGCAGCGTGGTCTCGGCGACGTCCTCCGTGGTGAGGTCCGCGGTGATCACCCGGTGCCCCCCGGTGGCCAGCGCCGCGTCGAGCGTGGCGCGGTCGCCGGGGGTGATCGCGGTGACCGGGGCGACTCCCAGGGCGGGTTCGGTGAAGCGGCGGGCGAACGGGGCCATCCGGTCGTCCAGCCAGACCTGGACATGGGCCCCGAGGTCCCGGACGGCGGCGAACTCGGGCCCGCAGTCGTCGAGATAGCGACGGTCGGCACGGTGGTCGAGGTACAGGCCGCGGGCCAGCATCCCGGCTTCCACCGCCCGGTACACCCACCCGTCGGCATCCACCGTGCCCTGGGTGAACACCCAGGTGTGCACGGCCTCCAGGACGGCCTTGCGGGCGGCTTCCGCCGGGTCGTACCGGCAGGCGAACCCCGCCGCGTACATCCCGCGCTTGGGGTCGTGCACCAGAGCCGCGACACAGGGGGCGAACTCCGAGGGCATCTCCACGATGCTCACGTCCAGCCCGCAGCCGGCCAGGTCCTCGGTGAGCCCCGGGACGCTCGCCGGGTCGATGCCGCGGGTGGGCCCGTCCAGGTGCCACCACAGTTCCAGCGCGTCGCGCTCGACGACTTCGAGGATGCCGCGTTCGACGGCGTCGCCGAGGCCCTGCCCGGTGGCGATGCCCGCGTAGTTGAGGTGGTGGGTGCGGGGCAGCGAACGCAGTTTCCCCTGACGCCAGTTGAGGTGGGTCAGCGCGACGGGGGCCCAGCAGGGCTCCCCGTTCTCGGTGGTCCGGGTCCACAGCGCCGGTGTGTCGGGGGTGAGTTCGGCGTACGGGAATCCCGGGCGGCCGTACTGCCAGGGGGCGTACTCCGGCAGAGCCCCGGGTCCGTAGAGGCGGTGGCCCTCGGCGGCCAGTTCGGCCGCGGTGGCCCGCCGGGGCTCCTGGGGGTGACCGGGCGGCGGGAGGCGGTTGCCGCAGTAGCGCTCGACGGCCTCGGCCACCGCGGCGATCCACGCGCCCCGGGGGTCGCCGAAGGTGGTGCCGAGCGAGACCCGGTCGGCGGGCCAGGCTCCGAGGCGGCGGGCGTCGGCGACGTCGGCGGTCATCGCCGTGTAGCGGGGCGGCGCACCGGTGGGGTGCTCGACGGGTGCGACGGCGCGGACGATCCCGCTGACGGGGTCCACGAGGGCTTCGACGGGCAGGGCTGCCATGGGCAGGGCGCTGGTCAACGGCATATCTCCGGTACGGGCTCGACGTAGCGGCGTCGGGCGACGACGGGCAGGTGGAGGGCGCTGCCCCGGGGGTTCACGGTGCGACGGGACGGAACGAGCCGGGTGGCCGTGACCGGGTCCTCGCCGGTGTGCGGGTTACGGGCGTGGGCGGGGAAGTGATGTCCGGCGATCTCGGCCCGCAACCTGGTCCCGGCGGGCAGCCGGCGGCCCAGCGTGCCGAGTGGCACGGTGATGTACGCGGCTTCGCCGGGCGGGCCGGTGCGCCGGACGATGCCGAAGGCGAGCGGATCCGCTCGTCCGGACGGGGCGAGTGCGGTCAGGCGTACGGCCCAGTCGGCACAGGATGTGTCCGCCGTGGCGTTGATCCGGGCGACGGCGGCCCCTGCCAGGTCGAGGGGGCGGGGCAGCGGTGGCGAGAGGAGCAGACAGCGGTCGGCACGGTCGCCGCCGACCGGGACGGCGAGGTCGTCGGAGCGCACGGGGCGGTCAGGGTCGGCGCTGAACTCGGCCCCGTGGAGCAGCCGCAGTCCGGTGGACGAGTCGAAGGCCCAGCGGCACTCCGCCTCCGACCCTGTCGGCCACGGCTCCTCTGGCCATGTCGACGCCTCCGGAGTCCCGGTGCTGTGCCAACGGCCGCTGTCGCCCAGGGCGATGACACCGCGTCGCGCGGGTTCCAGGCTCCCGGCGAGCGCGGCGCGGGCCCACCGTACGTACAGCGCACCGAGGTTGACGCGCGCGCGGGGCGGAGCGGCCGGGTCGGCGGTGAGGCGGTGGCCCCAAGGACCGAGCAGCAGACGGGCCGGTCCGCCCCAGCCGTGCCACAGGGCCGCGGTGTCCTCGGCGAAGGGGTCACGGGTGCCGCCGACGGCGAGCAGCGGAAGGCGGGCGGTCGAGCCCAGTGCGAGGAGCCGGCCGCGTTCCCGATGGGCCCAGAGCATTGGCCAGGAAGGAAGTTCACGCCCCAGGCCCATGGTCAGCCGCTCCGCCAGGCGGGCGACCGGGAGGTGTTCGAGCAACCGGGGGTCGTCCGCCAGGGCGCGCTCCAACGCGTCCGGGTCGGAGTCGCGACGGTCGCCGTGGGCCGCCCACCAGCCGGCCCGGGCCCACAACCGCTCGGGGCCCCCGGGCTCGCGCGCCGTCTCGGCGAGGCCGAGCGCGGGGACGGCGGCGATGACGGCATCGGGGACTCCGTCGGGGGCTCCGCCGAGGCGGACGGAGTCGGCTTCGGGGGCTCGGTCGCCATCGGTGTCGGGGCCGTCGAGTGCGATGACGAGGGCGCAGTACGCGGCGTAGGAGGCACCGACGGCGACGACCTCTCCGTTGCTCCACGCCTGCGCCCGCACCCAGGCGACCGTGGCCGCGCCGTCCGTCTTCTCGTGGCCCAGGTAGGGGTGCCACTCCCCCGGTGAGCCGTGGCGTCCGCGTACGTCCTGGGCGAGTGCGGCGAATCCGTGCGCCGCCCAGCCGCGCAGCTCGGCGCGGTGGGCACCGCGCCCGTAGGGGGTTCTGATCACGGCGGCGGGACGGAGGCGCGCCCCGTCCGGGAGACATACGTCGGTGGCCAGCGCGGTGCCGTCCGGCGTGGGGACGTACACGGTACGGGTGTTCATCGGCGGGCCTCGGCCGTCCCGGCCCCGGCGCGCGCACCCACCGGGGTCGGGGCGGGGAGTGGGGCGACGTCCGGGACGGGGAGCACGGGGTGCTCGGTGAAGGTGAGGTCGCGCAGGTCGATCCGGCGCAGCCGGCGGCGGGTCGGGAGGCGGGCTTCGCCATCGGCTTCAACCGCGTTTTCAGCCACGCCTTCGGTTTCGGCGTGAACCGTGCCTTCGGCTTCGGCCCAGGCGATCAGATCGGCGGTGAGCAGCGCGGAGATGAGGGCGGCCGATGCTTCGGTGGGGTGTGGCCCGGTGTCGGGGGTGCGGTGCCCGGCCCAGTACGCGGCGAGTTCGCGATGGGCGGGGGTGGCCGCGAGTCTGCGGAGACGGACATGGCGGGAGGTGACGTCTCCCGGGACGGCGGCGAGGGGCTCGATCCAGCTGTGCGAGCCCTCGCGGTGGCAGCGCAGCCAGGCGATGCGTCGGCCGGGCAGCCGGTCCGCCGTGTCCCAGAGCCCTTCGGGTACGGGTGAGTCGAGGCACCACACCACGGCGACCCGCCCTTCCGGGCGGTGGTCCGGGGCCGCCCGGGCGAGTTCCGCCACGCGGTCGGGGGTGCTCCGGTGGACCTCGGCCCCTTCCGCCCCGGCGCAGCGCGCCACAGGGCCGGTGAGCACGGGGTCGCCGAGGACGTGGACGGTGCGGCCGGCGAGCGGGGCCCGGGACGGGGCGGACACGGCGTGCCCGCCGGTCTCGAACGCCTCGACGAGCCGGACGAGTTCGGCGGTGTTCGAGCCTTCGCCCGGCATCTCCTCGCCCGTCAGCCGACGCACCAGCGCTTCGCCGGTGACGCCGCCGGTGTCGATGCGCAGGAATTCCCCTCCGGAGGTCCGGAGCACGGGGGCGGCACCGGGGACGGTGACGATCCCGGTGCCGGGAGCGAGTCGACTGCTGGTCACGGAATCCTCCGGGGCGGAAAGGCGGAGCTGAAGGCGGGGACGGGGTGTTCGGGGCTGAACGGGGCGGGCCCGCCCGGGATGTCGCCGGGCGGGCCCGCCCCCGCGCTGCGCGGGGAATCTGCCGTCAGCGCCAGGAGTCGCTTACTTCTCGGCCGCGGTGTCGGCCTCGACGGCGTCGTCGAAGGGGTTCTCGACGAGGGCGTTCGAGTGGGTGGCGGAGAGGTGGGCGAGCTGGCCCTGGTCGGCGATCGGGCTGAACACCTTGTTCTGCTCCATGAGGTGACGTCTCCATTCGGTCGGATCGGACGGGTGTTGGTCGCGGCGTTGGTGCGTGCCGCAGCACAGACACTAATGAATATGATTTTCATTCCGCAATAGATGGAGCGGATCGAGAGGGTGATCTGGGTAACAGACGGGCCAGCCGCCCTCGTCGTCGATCCCCACCCGGCCCTCCACACCGAGGACTTCGGCCAGCAGACGGCGGGTGACCACCTCGACCGGAGGCCCGTCGGCGGCGACGCGGCCCTCCCGGAGCGCGACGATCCGATCGGCGAACCGGGCCGCGTGGTTGAGGTCGTGCAGCACCATCACCACCGTCAGCCGGCGTTCCGCGCGCAGCCGTACGACCGCCTGGAGCACCTCCAGCTGGTGCCGCAGATCGAGATAGGTGGTCGGCTCGTCGAGGAACAGCACGCGGGCGTCCTGGGCCAGCGCCATGGCCAGCCGGACGCGTTGGCGTTCGCCTCCGGACAGCGCGTCCACGGGCCGGTCGGCCCAGGCGGTGACGCCGACGTCCGCGAGCGCCCGGGACGTCACCTCGTCGTCGCCCTCCCGCAGCATGCCGAGCGGCCCCCGCGCGGCATAGCGTCCCTGCCGTACGAGTTGACGTACCGTCAGCCCCGGTACGGCTGGTGCCGCTTGATGAAGCAGGGCGACGCGCCGGGCGGCGGTGCGGCGGGACACCCGCGACACGTCGTCGCCGTCGAGCAGGACGCGCCCACCGCTCGGAGCGAGCAGACCGGCGGCGAGCTTGAGGAAGGTGCTCTTGCCGCAGCCGTTCAGCCCGATCAGGGCGACCAGTTCGCCGGCCCGGATGCTCAGGTCCACCCCGCGCAGCACCGGGCGTCCGGGGTAGCCGAAGGTCAGCCCCTCCGCCCGAACGACGTCCGGGGGCGTGGACGGGAACGAGGCCGCTTTCCGGCCACCTCTCTTCGCCGCACCCGCGTTCACTCGGTCTGTCGGGCTTTCGGGCATTCCCGCTCTCCTCCCATGCGTTGTCTCCGTCATCGCTCGTCCGCCCGTCGCCGCGCCACGACCATCAGCAGCCCCGCCCCCACGCAGGTGGTCAGGGCGCCGACCGGCAGGGTGAGCCGGTCCGCGTCGAGCGCGGTGGCCAGCAGCCGGGACAGCAGTTGGGCCGCGGCGTCGGCCCCGCACACCACCGCGGCACCGAGCAGTGCGGCGCCCGGAAGTGTGACGCGCAGGTCGGCGCCGAAGACGGCCAGCGCCAGATGGGGTACCAGCAGTCCGACGAATCCGAGCGCGCCCACCGCCGACACGGCGCCGGCCGTCAGCGCCACCGCGCACACGAGTGCCGCGCCCCGGCCCCGGCCGGTGGCCAGCCCCGCGGCGGAGGCCTGTTCGTCGCCGCAGCGCAGCAGGGTCAGCGGCCCGGCGAGCAGCCAGGCCGCCGCGCCCCAGAAGGCGGCCCACGGCCAGAGCAGATTCCAGTGCTGCCGGACCCGGCCCTCGGTGGAGCCGATCAGCCACTGGACGACGCTGCCGAGTTCGCCGGGAGCCACCAGCAGGACGACCGCGGTGAGTCCGGCGAGCACCGCAGACACGAGGACCCCGTAGACAGCGGTCTGTTCCGGGTCGCCCCGGTCCCGCCCGGCGAGCAGCCACAGCAGTCCCGCTCCGGCGAAGCCGCCGAGGCAGGCCGCCACGACTACGGCCGTGGGGGACTCCCAGCCCGCGAGGCCGAGTCCGGTCGCCGTCACCGCACCGAGCACCGCGCCCGGGGTGACACCGGTGACCTCGGGTCCGGCGAGCGGGTTGCGGAGGGCCGACTGGAGCACGAGCCCGGCCACCCCGAGGCTGGCTCCGGCGACCAGGGCCACCAGCATCCGGGGCAACCGCAGGTGCATCACGATGTGTTCAGCCGTCGGATCGCCGCCGCCCCCGGACAGCACGGCCCGTGCGCCTTCGGGGGTGACGCCCCGGCCGACGAACAGACCGGCACAGGCCACCACGGCGACGAGCACTGCCAGGCCGCCCATCCGGACGCCCGGACCGCGCAGGGCGCGGCGGGCGCGTCGTGCCTGTCCCGGCACCGTTTCGAGGAGGGTCATCGTTCCGCCTTCCGCAGGACGGGAGCGGGGGCGTCCGGCGGACTTCCCGGCACGGGCACGGGCAGGGGGGTCACGGGCCCGCGGTCCCGGGCGGGCCGCCTCCCCCGCTTCAGCAGCACGACCCCGACGGGCACCCCGACCAGGGCGGTCCAGGCGCCGACGGGCGTCTCGACCGGGGCGAGCGCGAGCCGGGCCGGCTGGTCGGCACAGAGCACGACGATCGCGCCGCACACGGCGGACCGGACGAGCCACCCGGCCGCGCCGCCGTCCGGGCGGAGGCGACGGGCGAGGTGCGGGGCGAGGAAGCCGACCCAGGCCACCGGCCCGCAGACCGCGACGACAGGGGCGATGAGCACGACGGCGATACCGAGCGCGGCCACCCGTGCCCGCTCCACCCGTACGCCCAGCGCTCGGGCGTCGTCGTCGCCCAGCCGCAGCACGCCGAGCACCGGCACGCACAGCACCAGCGCCGGGAGGGCCACGGCGAGCCAGGGCAGCAGACCGGTGACGTCGTCCCAGGTGCGGGCGGACAGACTGCCCAGCAGATAGCGGTAGATGAGCTGGAGGTCGAGCTGGTCGGCCATGACCATGAGCACCAGCAGCCCCGCCTGGAGCGCGGCGGCGACGGCGGCCCCGGTCAGCAGGACGGCCGAGGGACTCCGCCCGAATCCGGCGGCGACCAGGGTCAGCAGACCGCCGAGCGCCGCCCCGGCCAGGGCGAGGAACGGCTGCAGCCCGAGCGGGACGGTCAGGGCCAGGACCAGCGGCGCGGCGACGCCCAGGGCGGCCCCGGAGGAGACTCCCAGCATCTCGGGCACGGCCAGCGGGTTGCGCAGGGCCTCCTGAAGGACGAGGCCCGCCGCCCCCAGGCAGGCTCCCGCGATCAAGGCCAACACCACTCGGGGCAGCCGCAGTTCGGTGACGACGAGCCCCGCGAGTCCGTCGGACCCCAGCGTGGCCGGGAGCCTGGCGGGCGGGACGTACGGCGTGCCGAGGCTGAGCGCACAGACCGCGCTCGCCAGCGCCGCGCCGCCCAGGCAGAGCAGCGCCACGGGCGGACGCCTCACCGCAGTGCGGCCGTCGCCTCGTCGAGGACGACGCCCAGGGAGCGGGTGCCGCGGCCCTTGGCCCACACCTCGGAGTCGACCTCGATGACCTTGCCGTTCTTCACGGCCGGGATGCGCGACCAGAGCGGGTTCTCTGCCAGCTTGTCGGAGAGCTTGCCGTCCGGCGCGCCGAAGGACAGGGTCTCCACGAACAGGACGTCGACGCCCCGGGCGAGGATCTCCTCCAGGCTGTAGCTGCCGTCGACACCCCGGCTCTTCCAGGGGTAGTGGGAGATCTTCGGGAACAGGCCCGCCGCCACATCGGTCTCCGGGGTGGCCACGCCGAAGTTCTCGTCGCTGCCGAAGACGATCAGAGAGGTCTTGTCGCTCTCCTCCTTCTCCGCCTGCGCCAGGCGGGTCCGGAAGGTCTTCTCCGCCTTCTCGCCCTGCTCGGTGCGGTCGGCGAGCGCGGCCAGGTCCCGCAGGTAGCCGACGCTGTCCTGCCAGGATCCGGGCTGGACCGGCCAGAAGGCCGTGGCGCCCTTCAGCGCGGGGGCGAGCTTGCCGTGCGTGTCCTCCAGACCGATGACCAGGTCGGGCTTGTGGGACAGGATCGCCTCGACCTCGGGGCTGAGGAAGCCGCCGGGGACGACCGGTATCTTCGCCGCCTTCTCCTTGCCCAGGAACTTCGGGTGCGCCAGCACCTGGGAGTTGGTGGCGGTGGGGGTCATGCCCAGCTCGACGAGGATGTCGTCGCAGAGGGCGACCAGGCAGACGATCTTCTCCGGAGGCTTCGGCAGGGAGACCGTGACGCCCTTGGCGTCGGTGATCCGGGTGGCGGCCTCGATGGGACGCACCTCGGTGCTCGTACGGCCTCCGGCGCCGACCGCCGCGGCCGGTTCCCCGGTGTCGGCGTTCTCGGTGCCGCAGCCGGCCAGCAGGCCTCCCAGTACGGCGATCGCGGCCCAGCGGCGGACTCTCAGCGCGGTTCGTGGCATCGACGGGTCCCTCAACGTTCCTGTGCGGTCCCGGGGATGCGGCAGAACAGGCGGCGGAGCCCGGGAGCGATCCCCGCCACAAGCCGAAACCTTACACATGATTATCATTTCCAATAAAGAGGGCGAGGTTTCCGCCGGATTCCACCGGCCTCCGACACCCCACCGCCCCCGCCGTCCTCACCAGCCCTGCCGACCCCGGGAGTTCGCCATGTCGCACACCTCACCCCCAGCCCCCCACGCGCCACCGCGCCTGCTGGTCTCCGACCACGTCGCGGGGCGGATCACCCTGTTGGACCTCCCGGACGGCACGGAGCGGGCGGCGCTGAACCACCGGCACCTCGCCGAGCACGCGGGCTTCCTCGCCCTGCCGGGCGACCTCACCGCGTGCGTGGACGACCGGGCGGGCGAGCTGCTGGTCCTCGATCCGTACGGCCCGGACGCGGGCCGGCCGCTGGTGCGGCGGCGGATACCGGTCGCGGTCCCCGCCGAGCATCTGGCGGCGGACCCGGGAGGGCGGCACCTCGCGGTGACCACCGGCCTCGGCCGCAACGAGGAGGCCTGGACCGGGCTGTTGACGGCAGTCGACCTCGACGCACCGGACGGCGCCGTCGCCGTACGCGTACGGGGGCGGACCGGCGAGCCGGGGGTCACGGTCCTCGGCGGGCCGTCCCCGCTCGTGGTGCTGCGCCACCGGGAGCCGGGCGAACTGCTGGTGCACCGGCACCGCGAGCTGATGCGTTCGGCCCCCGCCTGCCCACCGGCGACCCCGGTCCGGCGGATCGCCCTGCCGGACGACGACGGGCACGGCGACGCCCACGACCCGCTCACCGGCCGGGTGTTCGCCGCCACGGGCTCGGGGGTCAGGGCCTTTCGCCTGATCCAAACGAAAGGCCCTGGTAGCGCACGGCGGAAGGGGGACGACCTCACGCCCGAGGCCCCCTTGCCCTGGTCGGCCGACGGGCGCTCCGGCGGGCGGGGCTACTACCTGCGGCTGGATCCCGTACGGCGGATGCTCTGGTCGTGCGTGCGCGGCGGACCGGGCGACCCGGGGCAGTGGCCGGACTGGACCAACGACGCCTGGTGGCATCACCTGGACACCGGCGAGACGGGCAGGCTGGAGCTGGGCCCCGGGCTGGTCTTCCGGCTCGCGGTGACCGCCCGCCACATCACGTACACCCGGATACACCCGGACGGTGACGAGCTGATCCTGCTCACCGCTCCCCCGGCCGCCGGGTCGCGCCCGGAGGTCGGCGCGCGACTGCCCCTGCCCGCCATGGCGGGTGCGCCCCGGCCCGGCGGGACTCCCTGGGACGGCGTGCAGCGG
>NTHE01000116.1 GCA_002551355.1 Streptomyces sp. man185
CCGGGACCGTGATCGTGGGCCTCGTCGTGATGACGACCGTGGTGGGTACCGCGGTGGTCAGCAGCGTGACGACCGTGGCGGCCGTCCCAGCGGCGGCTTTGACCGCCGTGACGACCGCCCCCGTGGCCCCCGCCGTGACGACGACCGGCCCTCCGGTGGTGGCTTCCGCCGTGACGACAACCGCGGCGGCGGCTCCGGTGGTGGGTTCCGTCGTGACGACAACCGCGGCGGCGGCTCCGGTGGTGGCTTCCGCCGTGACGACAACCGCGGCGGTAGCTCCGGTGGTGGCTTCCGCCGTGACGACCGCGGCGGTCAGCGCGACGACCGGGACCGTGGCGGTTACCGGGGGCGCGATGAGCGGGACCGTGACCGCGAGCCGATCAAGCGGCTGCCGATTCCGGACGACGTCACGGGCGACGAGATCGACAAGGACGTGCGCCAGGAGCTCATGAGCCTGCCGAAGACCCTTGCCGAGGATGTCGCGCGCAACCTCGTCATGGTCGCCCGGCTGATCGACGAGGACCCGGAGGAGGCGTACGCGTACTCCCGTATCGCCCTCCGGCTCGCCTCCCGTGTGGCCGCTGTGCGCGAGGCGGCCGGGTTCGCGGCGTACGCGACGCAGAAATACGCCGAGGCTCTGGCCGAGTTCCGGGCGGCACGGCGGATGACCGGGTCCGTGGACCTGTGGCCCGTCATGGCGGACTGCGAGCGCGGGCTCGGGCGGCCCGAGCGGGCGATGGCCATGGCCGGCGACCCCGAGGTGCAGAAGCTGGACAAGGCCGGACAGGTCGAGATGCGGCTGGTGGCCGCCGGGGCCCGCCGTGACATGGGCCAGATCGACGCTGCCATCGTGACGCTCCAGAGCCCCGAGCTGGCGTCCAACTCCGTGCAGCCGTGGACCCCGCGTCTGCGGTACGCGTACGCGGACGCCCTGCTGGAGGCCGGGCGCGAGGACGAGGCCCGGGAGTGGTTCGGGAAGGCGCTGGAGGCCGACAAGGACGGCTCCACCGACGCGTCGGACCGGCTCGCCGCGCTGGACGGTGTGGAGTTCGTCGACGTTCTCGGGGACGACGAGACGGACGAGGCGCCTCTCGCCGAGGAGGCCCCCGAAGGTCGCGACGACCAGGACGGGCCCGCGGACGGTTCCGCCAAGGCCTGACCGCTGACGACAGAGGGGCGGCACTCCGACCGGAGTGCCGCCCCTCTGTCGCTTTCCCTGCCGTGTTCCGTGCCGGAGGGCGGATCAGTCGAGGGCGAGGCTCCGCATGACCAGGCCCGTGGCCGGCTTCGGGCCGAACGACGTCGACTTGCGGGGCATCGTGACGCCCTGCCTGGCCAGGTCCCGGACGACCTCCTCGCGTACGGGATGCATCAGGACCGCCGTTCCGCCGAGGCGTTCCGCCTGTTCGACGGCTGCCGCGGTGTCGTGGATGTAGCCGATGTGCTCGGGCGCGTCGGGGATCCGCCACACGTCGTCGAGCAGCGCGGAGTGCAGGACCGTGGCGTCCAGGGTGCGCCAGGCGTCGGGGCGGTCCGCCCGGACGGTGCGGGCCAGCAGGGCCGGGTCGGGGCGGTCCACCAGGTGGAAGTCCCCGTCCCCGGCGAGGAGGAACGCGTTGCCGGCGGCCGCCGCTGCGGCCAGCGCGTCGAGAGCCCGGGGCAGCGGCCCTTCGACCCGCTGCACGCGGAAGAGACCGGTCAGCGTCTCCAGGGCCCGGGAGACCGGCAGGCCGCGCAGGAGCCGGTGGATGGCGCGTACCTGGAGCGGGTGACGGGCCGTGTCCACGAGGAGGACCAGGCCGTAGTCCCACGGTCCCGGCGCGGCCTGTTCCCGCTGGAGCCGGAGGTAGGTGGCCCAGCGGTGGTGGCCGTCCGCGATGAGCGCCTGGTGGCGGGCGAGGTCTGTCTCGATCTCGCGCCGGTCCGACGGGTCCGTCACGGCCCAGAGCCGGTGCCGGAAGCCGTCCTCCGTCGTGGTCGCGAGCAGCGGCTCCCGCAGAACCGTGCGCTCGATCACCGCCGCCGCCCCGGCCGGCGCGCCCTCGTCGCCCCGGTAGGTCAGCAGCAGCGGTTCCAGATGCGCCCCCGTCGTACGCATCAGCTCCGCGCGGTCCGCGACGACGTCGTCCATGACGTCCTCATGAGGCAGCACGATGCCCTCGGCGGCGGGGGAGAGGGCCAGGGCGCCGATCAGGCCCCGCTGGAGGATCTCGTCGTTCCGCTGCTCGTAGACGTACAGCACCGGGTCCGGGTCGGGAGCGATGACCTCCTCGGCCAGCCAGCGATCCAGCGTGGCGGCCGCCTGCCGGTGCCGGTCCCTGGCGGTGTCGGCCTGGGGGAGGATGAGGCGCACGATGTTGTGCGGATCGGCGGACTCCAGGTGGTGCAGCCCGTCGGGCCGGACGACCACGTCGTACGGGGGCGAGGTCACGGCGGCAAGGCTCCCGACACGCTCGGGGACGTAACGCAGTCCGCGGAACGGGATCAGCCGCAGCCCCTGGTCGACGGGACCTGAAGTGTTCATCAGGGCATCGTATGTGCGCAGGGGGCATACGCGATGATCGGGGCAGACGCAGAGCAAAGAGGAGCGACTCATATGAGCCACCAGCAGGACAGGGTCCGGCCCTCGGGGAGCAGCACGGCGCTGAGCGAGGCGTACGACACGGCTCTCCTCGACCTCGACGGTGTGGTGTACGCGGGCGGGGAGGCCATCGTCCACGCCGTGGACTCGCTGGCCGCCGCGCGGGCCGGGGGCATGCACCTCGCGTACGTCACCAACAACGCCCTGCGGACGCCGGACGCGGTGGCGGAGCACCTGACGGAGCTCGGAGTGCCCGCCGAACCGGCCGATGTGATCACCTCAGCCCAGGCTGTCGCCCGGCTCGCGGCGGGTCAACTGCCGCCAGGAGCGCGGGTGCTGGCGATCGGCGGCGAAGGGCTGCGGGTCGCGCTGCGCGAGCGCGGGCTGGAGCCGGTGGAGTCGGCGGACGACGACCCGGCGGCGGTGGTCCAGGGGTACGGCGGGCCGGACATGGCGTGGGGGCGGTTCGCCGAGGCGAGTTACGCCATCCGGCGCGGGCTCCCGTGGTTCGCGTCCAACACCGACCTGACCATCCCGAGCGCCCGGGGCATCGCACCCGGCAACGGGGCCGCGGTCGAGGTCGTACGGATCGCCACCGGGGCCGAGCCGCAGGTGGCGGGTAAGCCGTTGCCGCCGATGCACCGCGAGACCGTGCTGCGGACCGGGGCGAAGCGGCCGATCGTCGTCGGGGACCGGCTGGACACGGACATCGAGGGGGCGTTCAACGGGGGCGTGGACTCGCTGCTGGTGCTGACCGGGGTGACCGACGCGGCGCAGCTCCTCACCGCCCCGCCGGAGCACCGGCCGACCTATGTCGACCGGGACCTGCGGGGGCTGCTGACCGGGCAGCCGGAGGTGACGCCGGCCGGTGAGGCGTACCGGTGCGGGGGCTGGACGGCCGCCGTGCGCGGAGACGCGCTGGCCCTGGAGGGCGAGGACGACGCGCTCGACGGGCTGCGGGCGCTCTGCGCGGCGGCCTGGACCTTCGCCGGTGCCGGTGTGTGCGAGCTGGAGACGGGGAAGGCCCTCGCGGGGCTCCAGCTCTGAACGGGTCCCCGGCGTCGCCCGACACCCCTTGCCCGCGAAGGTGTTGAGGGTGTGGGGCGGCTGCCGGGACCAGTGGCGTGAAGAGGAAGATAGGTTACCCTAACTTGGTGCTGCTCGGTGGTCTGCCCGCGCCCCGCGCCGTACCGCTCCACCTCACCGACTCCGGGAGTACGACCATGCAGCGCCTCACCGCAGAATCGGTGACCCTCGGCTACGACCAGCGGGTCATCACCGAGAACCTCTCGGTGGAGATTCCCGACAACTCCTTCACCGTGATCGTCGGGCCCAACGCCTGCGGCAAGTCGACCCTGCTGCGGGCCCTCGCCCGGATGCTGAAGCCGAGCCGGGGCCAGGTGCTGCTGGACGGCCAGACCATCCACCAGCTGCCCGCGAAGAAGGTCGCCCGGACGCTGGGGCTGCTGCCGCAGTCCTCCATAGCCCCCGACGGGATCACCGTCGCCGACCTCGTCGCCCGCGGCCGGTACCCCCACCAGGGGCTGCTGCGGCAGTGGTCGCCGCAGGACGAGCGGGTGGTCGACGAGTCGATGGAGTCCACCGGTGTCGCCGAGCTGGCCGATCGCTATGTCGACGAACTGTCCGGCGGTCAGCGTCAGCGGGTCTGGATCGCCATGGCGCTGGCCCAGCAGACGCCGCTGCTGCTGCTCGACGAGCCGACGACGTACCTCGACATCCAGCACCAGATCGACGTCCTCGACCTGTGCGCGGAGCTGCACGAGACGCAGGGCCGCACGCTGGTCGCCGTGCTCCACGACCTGAACCACGCCGCGCGGTACGCCACACATCTCATCGCGATGCGGGACGGGGCGATCGTCGCGGAGGGGGCGCCTTCGGACGTCGTCGACGCGGAGCTGGTGGAGCGGGTGTTCGGGATGCGGTGCCAGGTGATCGACGATCCGGAGACCGGTACGCCGCTGGTCGTGCCGGCGGCCCGTAAGGCGCGGAAGGTCGCCGCCTGAGGGCCCGTGCGTGCGGTGCCGGGGTGCGCCCCGGTGGGTGCTTTGTCCTCAGTCGTCGGACGGGCTTGATGTGATACCCGTACGTCCTTGATGTGCGGCCGGACGGGCTTGATTTCTCCGCCCGTACCTTCTGGATGGCGCCGCCCGTACGGCCTTGACCACTACAGCAGGGATCTCAGTTTCAGCAGGTCCCGGAAGCCCGCCTCCAGGCGTACGCGGCCCGAGGCCCACGCCTTCGCGAAGTTCAGGTCGCCGTCCACCAGCGCCACCAGGTCGTCGCCCGTCATCGCGAGCCTGATCTCGGCCTTCTCCCGGGGCGGCCCCTCGACCGTGTCCCGCACCTGGATCCGGCCATCGGCCAGCCGGCCGGTGAACGTGACGTCGAGGTCCTTGATGTGACAGCTCAGCGAGCGGTCGAGGGCAGCGGTGCTGCGCACATCGCCCTCGGCGGCTGCGAGATTGTCGGAAAGTCTTCTCAGTGCGCTGCGGCACTCCGCCATGGTCGCCATCGTGCTCGACGGTACACCGGCCCGTCGATGTAGCGTTTCGACATGAGCGACTGGACGCCGGAGGCGGGGACACCGCCCGTGAGCACGCCCGATGAGCCGGTGGGCGAGGAGCCGGCCGCCGGGGCGACCTCCTTCGGGCCCGCCGAGCCCGCGCCCCTCGGGGTCGTGCGCACCCCGACCGGTCACGCGGCGGTGGACGCTCGGCTGGAGCGTCTGGCCGATGCGGACCACCTCCCGGCGGACGGGCACATCGAGGTGTACGAGGATGTACACCGTGGGCTGCGGTCCGAGCTGACCTCGCTGGACGCCCGTCCGGCCGCCGCACCCGGTCCCGTACCCACGCCTTCGCACCGCACGCAGGACACGCGTCACGACACGCGTCACGACAACAGGAGCTGAACCGAACGTGGCAGGAGTGGCACGTCGCCGCCTCGACGCCGAGCTGGTACGCCGCAAGCTCGCCCGCTCGCGCGAGCACGCGAGCCAGCTGATCGCCGCGGGGCGCGTCACCGTCGGCCGCACCACCGCGACCAAACCCGCCACCCAGGTCGAGACGGCCGCCGCGATCGTCGTCACCCAGGACGACGACGACCCGGACTACGTCTCGCGCGGCGGGCACAAGCTGGCCGGGGCGCTCGCCGCCTTCGTGCCGCTCGGTCTTGCCGTCGAGGGGCGGCGGGCGCTGGACGCCGGGGCCTCCACCGGCGGGTTCACCGATGTGCTGCTGCGGGCCGGGGCCCGGCAGGTCGTCGCCGTGGACGTGGGCTACGGGCAGCTCGCCTGGTCGCTGCAGTCCGATGAACGGGTCGTCGTCAAGGACCGTACCAACGTGCGGGAGTTGACCTTGGAGGACATCGACGGGGAGGCGGTCGACCTGGTGGTGGGGGATCTGTCCTTCATCCCGCTGGGCCTCGTGCTGCCCGCCCTCGCCCGGTGCGCCGGGCCCGACGCGGACCTGGTCCTCATGGTCAAGCCGCAGTTCGAGGTGGGCAAGGAGCGGCTCGGCAGCGGCGGAGTGGTGCGGAGCCCGGAGCTGCGCGCCGAAGCGGTACGGGAAGTGGCGCGGCGGGCCTGGGCGCTCGGGCTCGGTGTGCGCGCCGTGACGGCCAGTCCGCTGCCCGGGCCATCGGGCAACGTCGAGTACTTTCTGTGGCTGCGGGCCGGCGCACCTGAGCTGGATCCCGCGGATGTCGACCGTGCAGTGGCGGAGGGGCCTCGTTGACGACGAATGTGACGACCGATACGGCACGAACAGTCTTCCTTCTGGCGCACACCGGCCGGCCGGCCGCGATCCGCAGCGCCGAACTCGTCGTGCAGGGCCTGCTGCGCAACGGGCTCGGCGTTCGGGTCCTCGCGACCGAGGCGGCCGATCTGCCGCTCCCGGCCGCCGTGGAGACGGTCACCGACACCTCACCGGCCGCCGTGGACGGCTGCGAGCTGCTGATCGTCCTCGGCGGTGACGGAACGCTGCTGCGCGGCGCGGAGTTCTCCCGCGCCTCCGGGGTGCCGATGCTCGGCGTCAACCTCGGACGCGTCGGCTTCCTCGCCGAGGCCGAGCGCGACGACCTCGACAAGGTGGTCTCCCGGGTCGTCACCCGCGACTACGAGGTCGAGGAGCGCATGACGATCGACGTCCTCGTGCACAGCAACGGCGAGGTCGTGCACACCGACTGGGCGCTCAACGAGGCGGCCGTGCAGAAGGTGTCGCCGGAGCGGATGCTCGAAGTCGTCCTGGAGATCGACGGGCGTCCGGTCACCGGGTTCGGCTGCGACGGGATCGTCTGCGCGACCCCGACCGGTTCGACCGCGTACGCCTTCTCGGCGGGCGGGCCCGTCGTGTGGCCCGAGGTCGAGGCGCTGCTGATGGTCCCGATCAGCGCCCACGCCCTGTTCGCCAAGCCGCTGGTGACCTCGCCCACGTCCGTGCTCGCCGTCGAGGTCCAGCCGCACACCCCGCACGGGGTGCTGTGGTGCGACGGCCGGCGGACCGTCGAGCTGCCCTCCGGCGCCCGGGTCGAGGTGCGGCGCGGCGCGGTGCCCGTACGGCTGGCGCGGCTGCACCAGGCCTCGTTCACCGACCGGCTGGTGGCGAAGTTCGCGCTGCCCGTGTCGGGATGGCGGGGCCTGCCGCACTGACGTTCACCGAGGCCGCCCGACGGCCCCCGTAACCCTCAGGAATCCTCGGGAGAGTGAATCCGGGAGCGGGGGCCGTCGCGCGTCCGCCTCGGAACCTCGTAAGGTCATGTCCGTGTTGGAGGAGATGCGGATACGGTCGCTCGGAGTCATCGACGACGCGGTGGTGGAGCTGTCACCCGGTTTCACCGCGGTGACGGGTGAGACCGGCGCGGGCAAGACCATGGTCGTCACGAGCCTCGGGCTGCTGCTCGGCGGGCGCGCGGACCCCGCTCTCGTGCGGGTCGGGGCCAAGGCCGCGGTCGTCGAGGGCCGGATCACGGTGTCCGACGGCGACGCGGCGGCGCTGCGGGCCGAGGAGGCCGGTGCGGAGCTCGACGACGGTGCGCTGCTCATCAGCCGTACCGTTTCGGCCGAAGGACGCTCACGGGCCCACCTCGGCGGCAGATCCGTGCCGGTGGGGGTCCTCACCGAGCTGGCGGACGAACTCGTCGCCGTGCACGGCCAGACCGACCAGCAGGGACTGCTCAAGCCCGCGCGGCAGCGGGGGGCCCTGGACCGGTACGCCGGGGACGGCGTGGAGGTCCCGCACGCCAAGTACGCGGCGGCCTATCGGCGGCTGCGGGCCGTCGCCGCCGAGCTGGAGGAGCTGACCACCCGGGCCCGGGAGCGGGCCCAGGAGGCGGATCTGCTGCGCTTCGGGCTGAACGAGGTCGCCGCCGTCGAGCCGTTGCCGGGGGAGGACGTCGAGCTGGCCGCCGAGGCGGAGCGGCTCGGGCACGCCGAGGCCCTCGCCTCCGCCGCCTCCCTCGCCCACACCGCGCTGGCGGGGAACCCCGAGGACCCGGAGAGCGTCGACGCCACCACCGTGGTCGCCGCCGCCGGGCAGGCCCTGGACGGGGTCCGGGCCCATGACCCGGCGCTGGCCGCGCTGGCGGACCGGATCGGGGAGATCTCCATCCTGATCGCCGACGTCTCCGGCGAGCTGGCCGGGTACGCCGACCAGCTGGAGGCCGACCCGCTGCGGCTGGCCGCCGTGGAGGAGCGCCGGGCCGCGCTGACCACCCTCACCCGTAAGTACGGGGAGGACATCACGGCCGTGCTGGCCTGGGCCCAGGAAGGCGCGGGCCGGCTCACCGAGCTGGAGGGCGACGACGAGCGGATCGGCGAACTGACCGCCGAGCGCGACGGGCTGCGGGCCGAACTCTCCGTACTCGGGCAGGCGTTGACCGACGCCCGTACGGAGGCCGCCGCCCGGTTCGCCGATGCGGTGACCGAGGAGCTGGCCTCGCTCGCCATGCCGCACGCGCGGGTCTCCTTCGCCATCCGGCAGACCGAGGCGGCGGACGAGGCGTCCGGCATCGACATCGGCGGGCGCAACGTCGTCTACGGCCCGTCCGGCGCGGACGAGGTCGAGCTGCTGCTCGCCCCGCACCCGGGTGCCCAGCCCCGGCCGATCGCCAAGGGCGCGTCGGGCGGTGAGCTGTCCCGGGTGATGCTCGCGGTCGAGGTCGTCTTCGCGGGCTCCGACCCCGTACCGACGTATCTCTTCGACGAGGTCGACGCGGGCGTCGGCGGCAAGGCGGCGGTCGAGGTCGGCCGACGCCTCGCCAAGCTCGCCAAGTCCGCCCAGGTGGTCGTCGTGACCCACCTGCCGCAGGTCGCGGCCTTCGCCGACCGGCAGCTGCTGGTCGAGAAGACCGTGGACGGCTCGGTGACCCGAAGCGGGGTCACCGTCCTGGAGGGCGAGGACCGGGTCCGGGAGCTGTCCCGGATGCTGGCGGGCCAGGAGGACTCCGAGACGGCCCGCGCCCACGCCGAGGAGCTGCTGGCCACGGCACGCGCCGACGGGTGAGCGCCGACGGCGGCTGAACGTGCCGGGTGGAGCGCGTACGGGCGGGGAATACCCCGCCCGTACGCGCTCCCGGCGGGTGCTTCCAGCAGGCGCTTCCGCCGGGCGGATGGCGGCAACCTCGTGCATCGATATTCACCCTTGAGAGTGGTGCGACGTGGTCGGTTGTCGCCGGGCGGGCGGCAGCAACGTTACGGCGGTGCCGGAACGTGCGTACGGACTGGCATCCTTGGCGCTGTACTTACCGCCGACTCCGGAGCCCCGGGGAGCCAATCAACGTGTCACAACTGCGTACGGTCCAAGTCCTGGGCGGCGGCAGTGCGGGCAGCAGCGCGCACGTCGGTTCGCTGGCCGCCGGGCTGGTGGCGCGCGGGGTGCAGGTGACCGTCTGCGCCCCGTCCGCGGTGGACCGCGCTCATGACTTCACGGCGACCGGAGCCCGTTTCCTGCCGGTGCCCCGGCGCAGCGACCCGGTCGCCGTCGCCGCCCTGCGGGCCGCCTGCGCGGGTGCGGACGTCGTTCACGCCCACGGGCTCCACGCGGCCGCCCGCACCGCCCTGGCGCTGAGCGGACGCACCGTGCCCCTGGTGATGACCTGGCACACCCGGCGGTACGCGGAGGGCGCCCGCCGCCAGATCCTGCACCTGCTGGAGAGGCGTGCCGCACGGGCGGCGGCCGTGGTCCTCGCCCCCTCATTCGACCTGGTGGACCGGGCCCGCGAGCGGGGTGCCCGCGACGCCCGGCTCGCCCCCGTCGCCGCCCCGACC
>NTHE01000117.1 GCA_002551355.1 Streptomyces sp. man185
AGATGTGTATAAGAGACAGGCGCTGCACCGCCGCCGCCGCTGACCCTCCCCGGCGCCTGCCCCCCGCCACCGCGGCCCCTCCCCGGCACCTGTTCCCCGCCACCGCGCCCCGTGCCCGCCCGCCCCGTCCGGTCACGGGGCGCAGCCACGCCCGGGGCCGGGCGTCCGATCGTGATCCGTTTCGTCAACGCGACCGACACCCCCTCCCGCCAGTCGGATCGTCGGCGCCCGGCCACAACCCGTCGCCCCCATAGGCAGATCACGAAGTAATCCGATCAATAATCGGTCACCATGTGCTACTTGTTCCGTCACTTAGCGATAAGAGAAGCGACGGAACCGGTGATTTAGACAACTGGGTGTAGCGCTGCCTGCACGAAGCGTTATTCTCCTCAGACGCATCACGGAGGCCGCCACTCGCTACCACGGGTGACGATTTTCGAACTGCTCGTGATGGAAGCTCTGCCTCTGGGAGTCCCGTGTACCCACACGTCGGGGTTGACGCCTCGGGCCTGGCTACGCTGCGTGCATCGGTCATTGACCGCTTGCGCGGCTTCGTCCCCACCGCGTACGCCGTCCCCGCATTTGCCACCCCTGCACCTGCCGGCCCTTGCTACGCCCTGGCCGAACGCGGTGCGGCGGTCGGAAGACGCAGCACCCGCGCCGCCTCGACCACCACGTCGACCGTCCGCCGTCCCACGGCCGACAGCGACAGCGCGCGCATGATGGATCTCGTCGAGCGCGCACAGGCCGGTGAGGCGGACGCCTTCGGCCGCCTGTACGACCAGTACAGCGACACTGTGTACCGGTACATCTACTACCGCGTGGGCGGCAAGGCGACCGCCGAGGACCTCACCAGCGAGACCTTCCTCCGCGCGCTGCGCCGTATCTCCACGTTCACCTGGCAGGGCCGCGATTTCGGCGCCTGGCTGGTCACGATCGCTCGCAACCTGGTCGCCGACCACTTCAAATCCAGTCGTTTCCGACTGGAAGTGACCACCGGCGAAATGCTCGACGCCAACGAGGTGGCGCGCAGTCCCGAGGACTCCGTCCTGGAGTCCCTCTCCAACGCCGCGCTGCTCCAGGCCGTGCGGCGACTCAACCCCCAGCAGCAGGAGTGCGTGACCCTGCGGTTCCTCCAAGGCCTCTCGGTCGCCGAGACCGCCCGGGTGATGGGCAAGAACGAGGGTGCGATCAAGACCCTCCAGTACCGAGCCGTACGGACGCTCGCCCGACTCCTGCCGGACGACGCCCGCTGATCGACCTCTGCGTGACCGCCCCGTCACGCACTGGTGCGATCATCTTTCGTGCGTAACCCAAGTGCCGCGCACGTCGTTGTGCCGGTTGCAGGCCCCCTGTCGTCACCCCTGTCCGCTTCCGCTCACTCCATCGAGTGGAAGCGCTCAAGGTGTGCAACCTTCCGGACCGCCAGGGGAGTCGACCGTCATGACGAGAGGAGGTGCCGCCAGTGATCGCAAACGTTTCGGCACACCGGCGGGCGAACGCCTTCGCCCAGGCCCTGGAGGAGCAGACCCCCCAGGGTGCGGCGGCCGTACAGCCCGCGGAGCCGGCCGACCAGGCCGACCGCGGACCGCTGTTGGCCCTGGCGAACGGCCTCGGTGAGCTACCGAAGCCGCAGTTGGACCCCGAGGTCAAAGTGGTGCAGCGAGCCCAGCTCGTCGCCGCCATGGAGGCCATGTTCGCCGAGGGCGGCGCGTCCACGGGCCCTTCGGTGCCCGTGCAACGGGGCAAGGGGGCCCACCGGGCCTCACCACTGCGGAAACTGCGCCCCCGCTCCCGCTGGGCGAAGGGGCTCACCGCCGGCGGGCTCACCGTCGGCGTCGCCGCGGGAGCCTTCGGCGGAGTGGCCGCCGCCAGCTCCGACGCCCTCCCCGGTGATTCGCTGTACGGCCTGAAGCGCGGGATGGAGGACATCAGCCTCGGCATGGCCAAGGGCGACGCCGACCGCGGCGAGGCCTATCTCGACCAGGCCTCCACCCGGCTCAGCGAGGCCCGCAGACTCATGGAGCGCGGCCGCTCGGGCACCCTGGACCACGAATCCCTCGGCGCCGTCAGACGCGCGCTCAACGGCATGTCCCACGACGCCTCCGAGGGCCACCGCCTGCTCCACTCCGCCTACCAGCGCGACGGAGCGATCGGCCCCATCCAGACCCTGGACACCTTCTCCCGCTCGCACCGCGACACCTGGAGCAGCCTCCGCGACCGGCTGCCCGTCCAGCTCACCGACGTCCGCGACAAGGTCAGCTCGGTCTTCGACGCCATGGACGAAGAAGTCGCGCCGCTCCAGTCCCTCCTCCCCCGTCCCCCGGGCGAGGACAAGGGCACCGGACGCTCCGGCGCCACCACCGCCCCGGACACCGGATCACCCCGGACCGACGCCACCGCGCCCCCGGCCTCCCCCGAGAAGCCCGGAGACCGCACCGACGGCCGGACCGCCCCCGAGCCCTCCGGCCCGTCGGGCTCCTCCGACGCCACCCCGGACGACGGCCTGCTCGGCGGCTCGGACGGCCTGCTGGACGAGCTCCCCACGGACGAGCTCACCCCGCCGCCTGCCGAGAACCGCCCGAGCGCACCCGCCGCCCCGGACGTCACCCTGCCCCCGCTCCTCCCGGGGCTCCTCCCGGGCCTCGGCATCGACGGCGAGAACCTCAAGCCCTAGAACGACGGGCACAGCCACGTGGAAGGGGCCGGTACGCACCGCGTACCGGCCCCTTCCACGCGCACAGCGGGTCAGCAGAAGACAGCGACTCAGGAGAAGGACACTGGGTCAGAAGAAGACGGACCGCCGCTGCACCAGCAGCTTGTACAGCGTGTGCTGGATCTGCTCACGCACCTGGTCGGTCAGGTTGAACATCAGCATCGGGTCCTCCGCCGCCTCCGGCGGATACCCCTCCGTCGGGATCGGCTCACCGAACTGGATCGTCCACTTCGTCGGCAGCGGCAGCGCACCCAGCGGCCCCAGCCACGGGAACGTCGGCGTGATCGGGAAGTAGGGGAAGCCCAGCAGCCGGGCCAGCGTCTTCGCGTTGCCGATCATCGGGTAGATCTCCTCCGCCCCCACGATCGAGCACGGCACGATCGGCGTGCCCGCCCGCAGCGCCGTCGACACGAACCCGCCCCGCCCGAAGCGCTGCAGCTTGTAGCGCTCGCCGAACGGCTTGCCGATGCCCTTGAACCCCTCCGGCATCACCCCGACGATCTCGCCCGTCTCCAGCAGCCGCTGCGCGTCCTCCGCGCAGGCCAGCGTGTGACCGGCCTTGCGCGCCAGCTCGTTGACGACCGGCAGGTGGAAGACCAGATCGGCGGCGAGCAGCCGCAGATGCCGCTCGGCCGGATGGTTGTCGTGCACCGCGACCTGGAGCATCAGCCCGTCCAGCGGCAGCGTCCCGGAGTGGTTGGCCACGATCAGCGCCCCGCCGTCCGACGGGATGTTCTCGATGCCCTTCACCTCGACCCGGAAGTACTTGTCCGCCAGCGGCCGAAGCGCCGACATCAGGACCTGGTCGGTGAGCTCCTCGTCGTACCCGAACTCGTCGACGTCGTAATCACCGGTGACCCGCCGCCGCAGGAACGCGAGCCCGCCCGCGATCCGCCGCTCCCAGCCGTCGGCCGAGGGGCGGCCCGCGTCCTGACCGGGCTCCCCGGGCTCCCGGTCCGTCTCCCCGGACTCCGGGGACAGCTCGGGCTGCTCGGGGACCTGCGCCCCCGGCAGGGCGCTCACCGGCGCCGCGGAGCCGTCGCTCCGACCGCTGCCACCCCCGCCCGTCCCGGCCCGGCGCCGCGCCGGGCGCGAACCGCCACCGGGCCGCGAACGGTCGTCGTCGAACGGAATGACCTTGGCATCCGCCATCGTCGGTGCGCTCCTCTACCTGGCGCCGTGAGTCGTCTGTACCGCACCGGCCCCGCGCTCCCGCGGTCCGGCGCCTCCCGGGAGCGGCAACGCCGCCAGCCGGTCCACCGCCCTGCCCACCGTCTCCGGCGGCAGCAGACCGGGCCCCCGGCTCCGCGCGAACTCCGCGAAGGTCTCCGCCGTGGTGAACTCCGGCCGGAAACCGAGGGTCTCGCGCATCTGCACCGTCGAGACCACCCGGCCGTGGGTGAGCAGCCGGATCTGTTCCGGCGAGAAGTCGGTCATGCCGATCGTACGGAGCGCCGAGCCGACCCAGGTGACGGCGGGCAGCAGCACCGGCACGGTCGGCTTCCCCAGCCGCCGCGAGCACTGCGACAGCAGCAGCACCCCGTCGCCGGCGATGTTGAACGTGCCGCTGTTCAGCGTCCCGCGCCGGGGCTCACTCGCCGCGATCCCGAGGACGTCGATCACATCGTCCTCGTGCACGAACTGGAGCCGCGGGTCGTAGCCGAAGACGGTCGGCAGGACGGGCAGCGACAGATAGTCCGCGAGCGGCGAGTCCGGGTGCGGCCCCAGGATGTTGGCGAACCGCAGCACGCACACCGCCACGTCCGGCCGGCGGCGGGCGAAGCCCCGTACGTACCCCTCGACCTCCACCGCGTCCTTCGCGAAGCCGCCGCTCGGCAGCGACTTGGGCGGGGTCGTCTCGGTGAACACGGCCGGGTCGCGGGGCGCCGAGCCGTACACGCTCGTACTGGACTTCACCACGAGCCGCTGCACCGTCGGCGACTTCTGGCAGGCGCCGAGCAGCTGCATGGTGCCGATGACGTTGGTCTCCTTGATCGCCGTCCGGCCGCCGGCGCCCAGCGCCTTGCCGGAGACGTCCAGGTGGACCACCGTGTCGACGGCGTACTCGGCCAGGATCCGCGCCAGGGCGGACTGCCGGATGTCGGCGCGGACGAACTCCGCGTCGCCCAGCTCATGGTCGGGCGTGACCGCGTCGACCGCGATCACCCGGTCCACCCCGGGATCGCGCTGCACACGCCGGACGAAGCGGCCCCCCAGCTGCCGGGCCACTCCTGTGACGAGGACGACCTTCCCCAAGACCAGCGCCTTCCGTCGGCCCGGGAAGCCTGACCCGGCTCCCCTGCTTCCCTCGGTAACTTCCCTGGCGGTCACCGTAGCGGGTGGACGCCGCCCTGTGACGACCCCATGCCCCGAAACGCACCGCAGCCCCTCCACCGGAACGGCGGAGGGGCTGCGGATCTCACGAACTGCGTTCGCTTACTTCTTGTTGCGACGCTGAACGCGCGTGCGCTTGAGCAGCTTGCGGTGCTTCTTCTTGGCCATCCGCTTACGCCGCTTCTTGATAACAGAGCCCACGACTACCCTCGCTCACTTCTTCTTCACTGGTGCGGGGCGTCTGGGCCCACACGACCTACGTCGGCCTAGCCTACCCGCCACCGTCCGAGGGACGTAATCCGCAGGCAACCTCCGGCTGACCTCAGGCGGATTCCACCCCCACGAAGGACTCGCGGAGATACGCGTGAACCGCTTGCTCCGGCACCCGGAAGGACCTGCCCACCCGGATCGCCGGCAGATGACCGCTGTGCACCAAGCGGTACACGGTCATCTTCGACACTCGCATGACCGAGGCGACTTCCGCCACGGTCAGAAACTTGACCTCGTTGAGAGGCCTCTCGCTGCCAGCAGCCATGATCCACCTGTCCCTCCGCACCGGACGCGCACCGGCTTCCCCTCCGGTGACTCTTCGTCGTTGTGCGCTCACTCCCCAGATTAGGGGCGGGTGGTGCGAGTGGGGAAGAGGGGAGCCGATCGACGGCTTACTGTGACAGACAGGCCCGATTGAGCACATAGCGCGTCAACGGCCGGTAGAACGGCGCCCGTACGCCGTCGTCGAGCGGAACGACCACGGACACCCGCCCCTCCGCCTCCCCCACGAACAGCGCCGGATCGTCCGTGTCCGCCGGCCCGATCGCCTCGATCCCCAGCTGACCTGCACCGCAGACCCAGCCGTGATCCCCGATCACCAGCTCGGGCAGCACTCCGAGCCGCTCCGCCGCGTCCTGGAGCGCGAGCCGCACCGGAAGCGGTGAATGCGTGTGCGCGCCGGTCTCGCCCCCGGTGGGCCGCCCCCCCGGTTCGCGCACCAGGGCAACACCCCGTACGTAGTCCAGGTGGTACGTGCGTACGCCAAACCGGGTCGTTATGTCGACACATCGCCCCTGCGCAGGGGTGAGAACAGGACAGCCCGCCGCCGACAGAGCGTCTGCCAGCCCGGCGTAGAAACCGAGCAGCCGGTGCGGATGCCCGGTTCCCAGCAGCACCGGAGCCCGCCGCTCGGCCACCAGCGCCAACCGCTCGGCGAACGCGTCCAGCGCGGCCACCGTCCGCTCCGGATCGATCGCGTCGGGACCGCTGACATGCGCGGGATCGGCCGAGACGCCGCACCGGTCCGCCATCAGCCGCAACAGCTCGCCCTCGCCCCAGGCCCGCTCGGGCGCGAGCCCCAGCATCACCCGCGGGTCCCGGGCGGCGAACAGCCGGTAGCTGCGCAGACTGGTCTCGCGCGACGTGGCCACGGACCCGGCCAGCCGGGCCGCCAGCAGATGGGCGCGCAGCGCCCCGGTGCTCAACACCCCTGGGATGCTGCCGTATCACGGAGTCCGGCGAGCCGGAATTCCGGTACGCCCCACCGTTGGCGTAACGCACGGCACAATGCCCGCACACACCCCGGGCAACGCCCTCAGGTCAGCAGCCCCCGCAGCGGGAACACGGCCTTCCGGGACGCCAGCACCGCCTGGTCCAGCCGGTCCGCCGGGTCGTACCCGTCCTCCCACGCTTGCCAGGACGGCGTACGCCCGTCCGTCATCCGGCCGGGCCCCAGCTGCCGCGTACGGGCGTAGACGAGATCCCGCCACGACGGCGGCACCACCGACTCCGGGTCGACGGGAGCGTGCGCCGCGATCCCCACGAGGTGCGTCCACGACCGGGGCACCACGTCCACCACCGCGTACCCACCGCCGCCGAGCGCCACCCAGCGCCCGTCCGCGTGCTCGTGGGCCAAGCGGTGACACGACTCCATGACCGCCCGCTGCGCGTCCAGCGACACCGCGAGATGGGCGAGCGGGTCCTCGAAGTGGGTGTCGGCCCCGTGCTGGGTGACGAGTACCTGGGGCCGGAAGTCGGCCAGCAGCTCGGGCACCACCGCGTGAAAGGCCCGCAGCCATCCCGCGTCCCCGGTCCCTGCGGGCAGCGCCACGTTCACCGCCGAGCCCTCCCCCGCCCCGGCCCCGGTCTCCTCCGGCCAGCCGGTCTGCGGAAACAGAGTCCTGGGGTGCTCGTGCAGCGAGATCGTCAGCACGCGCGGGTCCTCCCAGAACGCGGCCTGCACCCCGTCGCCGTGGTGGACGTCCACATCGACGTACGCGACCCGCTCGGCGCCCAGCTCCAGCAGCCGGGCGATGGCGAGGGCCGGGTCGTTGTAGACGCAGAACCCGGCGGCAGAACCCGGCATGGCGTGATGCAGCCCCCCGGTGAAGTTCACCGCATGCTCGGTCTCCCCCCGCCACACGGCCTCGGCGGCTCCGACGGAGAGCCCGGCGATCAGCGCGGACGCCTCGTGCATCCCGGCGAACGCCGGATCGTCCACGGTCCCGAGCCCGTAGTCCTGGTCGGCGGCCCGCGGATTCGCGGAGGCGGCCCGCACCGCCGCCACGTAGTCCTGCCGGTGCACCAGCCGCAGGGTGGAGTCCCCCACGGCCTTCGCCGACCGCAGGTCCACCGCCCCGTCCAGCCCGAACGCCCGCACCAGCCCCATCGTCAGGGCGAGGCGGACCGGGTCCATGGGGTGGGTGTCCCCGAAGTCGTATGCCGTAACTGCGTCATCCCACATCAGCTGTGCGCGGCCGCTCATGCCCGCCACCGTATCGGGCGGGCTCCGACCCGAACGCGCGGGCGTACACGAGCGTCACCAGCACCAGGACCATCGGTACGAGCATGGCCCCGCGATAACTCCACGCATCACCCAGAGCGCCCACGAGCGGCGAACCGACCAAGAACCCCACATAGTTGAAGATATTCAACCGGGCCACGGCCGCATCGCTGTTCCCGGGGAACATCCGCCCGGCCGCTGCGAAGGTCTGCGGCACGATCACGCAGAGCCCGAACCCGAGCATCGTGAACCCGAGCATCCCCACCCAGGCCCCGGGAGCCAGCGCCACGACCGCGAACCCGCCGGCCGCCAGCAGACTCCCGCCCCGCACCACGGCGACCGCCCCGAACCGCCGCACCCCGAGGTCCCCCACCACCCGCCCCAACAGGGTCGTCACCATGTAGACGTTGTACGGAACGGTCGCGAGCTGCTCCGAGCTGCCCAGCACGTCCTGGAGGTACTTGGCACTCCAGTTGGAGACGGTCGAGTCCCCGATGTAGGCGAAGGTCATGACGAGGCAGAGCGGCAGCAACAGCTTGAACGACAGCGCACCGCCCGCGCCCCCGGACCCGGCTCCGGCCTCCTCCGGGCGCTTCCCTTCCGTGTACCACCGGCTCCCGACCAGCGCGGCGGGCAGCAGCACCACCACGACGGGCAGGTAGGACGCGAACAGCGAAAGATCCCACCGCGCCCCGACCCACGCCAGGGACGCCCCCGCGATCCCGCCGAGACTGTAGGCGGCGTGAAAGCCGGTCATGATACTGCGCCCGTACGCCCGTTGGAGGCTGACGCCCAGCATGTTCATGGAAGCGTCCAGCGCCCCGACGGCCAGCCCGAAGACCCCGAGCGCGACGGCGACGTGCCACACCTCCCGCCCGGCGCCCACCCCGAGCAGGGCGAGCAGAACGAGGGGCTGCGACCACCGCAGGACGACGCCGGGCCGCACCCGCGCGACCACCTTCTCGGTGGCCACGCTGCCGGCCCCCGCCAGGATCGGGACGGCGGCGAGGAAGACGGGCAGCAGCCCGTCGGATATCCCGTACTGGTCCTGAACGGCGGGGATCCGCGTCACCAGAAGAGCGAAGGCCACACCTTGAACGCCGAAACTCAGCCCCAGGGAGGCCCTGCCGTGCCGCAAGCCCGCATCAGTCATGGCCGCGAGCGTAGAGCCAGGCACTACCCATGGGTAGATGGATCAGCCGAGCAGTTTCAGGCCAGCAGCTCGGGCAGCTGGGACATGTCCGAGAAGTGCCCGGTCACTCCGACGAGCCGGTCCGCGGGCATCATCGACGTGAACCCGTAGACGTTCATCCCGGCCGCCCGTGCCGCTTCGACCCCGAGCGGACTGTCCTCGATGACGACGCACCTCTCCGGCGCGACCCCCATGCGCTCGGCGGCGTACAGGAACAGATCCGGCGCCGGCTTGCCCCGCCCGACATCCTCCGAGCTGAAGATCCACTCCTCCTCGAACCACTGGTCGATACCCGTCCTGCGGTGCCCGACCCTGATCCGCTCGTGGCTCCCGGAGGAGGCCACGCAGTAGTCCACCCCGTCCGCGACGAGCTTCCCCAGCAGTTCCTCGACCCCGTCCACCGCCACCAGCTCCTGCTGGAATGCGGCGAACGTACGGGCGTTGAGCGTCGAGTCGAAGTCCTCGGGCAGCTTCTGCCCGGTCCTCTCCTCGACGAGATCGTGGACCCGGTGCACGGCGGACCCCATGTAGTCACGGAGCGACTCGTCGTACGAGGTGGGGTGACCGAGTTCGGTCAGGTAGCCGGAGAGGACGGTGTTGGCGAGCGGCTCACTGTCGACGAGCACACCATCGTTGTCGAAGATGACCAGTTCGTAGCGCATGGTCCGACCCTAGACGTTCAGAACGCAGAAAAGCCCCGCACCATACGGTGCGGGGCTTTCCCGGAAAAATTGTTCGGCGGCGTCCTACTCTCCCACAGGGTCCCCCCTGCAGTACCATCGGCGCTGAAAGGCTTAGCTTCCGGGT
>NTHE01000118.1 GCA_002551355.1 Streptomyces sp. man185
CTCCAGGGCACGGGCGACGGCGCGGCGTTCGGGCCCCTCGCGGCGGACCAGGGCGGGCGCGACGGCGACGAGCCAGGCGAACGCGCCCGCGCCGAGGGTCAGGGCGAGATGGCCGGGGATCTGCTCCGGGCGCTGCGGGGCGAAGAGTGCGGCGGAGCTGACGAAGGTGAAGATCACATGGCCGGGCGGCCCGATCCGGGTGGCGTCGCACAGCACTTTCTGGGCTGCGGCGAGCAGCGCACCGACCGCGATGAGCACGGCGGTCGAGCCGGTGAGGGACGCGGTGACCAGGGCGACGGCGAGTCCGGCGGCCATGCCGAGCACCACGCCCGCGACGGCCCGCGTCCGCCGGGCGTACGGCAGGCCGTGTCCGTAGAGCGCGCAGAGCGCGCCGGCCATCGTGTACATCACGAGGTCCAGCCGGCCGATGGCCAGAAGCGTCAGATGGGGGACGGCGGAGGCGACGACCACGCTGAGGGCGGGCTTGAACCAGGTGTCCGACGGCCGCGAGAGCCGGAGGGCCGAGGCCAGCGGGAGGCTGCGGACGGCCGATGGGAAGGTGTGGACGGCCGACGGGGGCTTGCGGCCGGAACGCCGCCCGGCGCGGGTAGGTGCATCACTCACCCATATACGTTAACAGGTATTACACCCGTAAATTACCTGCACTCTGTTCGTGCGGCGACGACTCGGGCACACTGTCCCGCGAACAGCGCGACCCACATTCTTTGAATCTTCATGTACCCACTACGATGACGGGCGATGACCAGGGTGAGCACGCGGACGGACCGGCAGCGGTACCGCTCCCGCACGCCTCTCGCCCTGAGCTGGTCCTTCTTCCTGCTGGCCATGCTCTTCTGCTGCTCGGCCGCCACCTCGTCCGCCGCCGTGCCGGTCGCGGCGGGCCCGGCCGAAGCGGCCGCCGTCCGCGCGTTCACCCCGGTACCCGCCGCGGCCTTCGAACCGGTCGTGCTGGCCTCTCCGGCGGACCGCGGTCTCGGCGCGTCGTGCCACGGCGGCTCGACGCACACGGTGGCCGTCGTGCCTCCGGTGTCGTCCGCCCCCGTGGCCGTTCCCTCGCCCGTGGGCTTCGTCCCCGCCGCCCCGCTCACGGGGGCCGCGGCCATCAGGGGTCCCGCGCACGACGGTGTGCGTTCCGTCGATCAACTACGCCTTCAGGTCCAGAGGATCTAGAGGCCGGGTCCGCTCCGCTCTCCCGCCGTGCCCCGGCACCGGTTCACGGGAGCGGTTCTTCGTATGCCCCGCATCCCCTGCCCCTCATGCATCGCCCCGTATGCATCGGTTGAACGACGAGGACTTCCCATGGCTTCCGCCAAGAACCAGAACAACGCGGCCGCAGCACGTCGCGCCAAGCTCGAAGAGGCCCGCCGCAAGGAGCGCTCCCGCGAGCGCCGCGTCCGCATCATCACCATCGGCGCGTCGGTGGCCGTGGTCGGCGCCCTGGTCGCCGGAGGCGGCTACCTGATGGCGCAGGCCAACGAGAAGGACGAGAAGGAGGAGCAGGCCAAGACCTCGCCCGTCACCGGCGAGCGCAGCTGGGACAAGCTGACGCAGGAGCACGTGGCGAACAAGGTCGACTACCCGATGAACCCGCCCGTCGGCGGCGACCACAACCAGGTCTGGATGAACTGCAACGCGGACGTCTACACCGACGAGATACCGAAGGAGAACGCCGTGCACTCGCTGGAGCACGGCGCGGTCTGGGTCACGTACAACGACAAGGCCTCGGACGCGGACATCGAGGCGCTCACCAAGAAGGTCAAGTCGACTCCGTACTCGCTGATGAGCCCGGTCAAGGACCAGAAGGACCCGCTGATGCTCAGTGCCTGGGGCAAGCAGGTCACGGTCAAGAGCGCGTCGGACGACCGCGTCGCGCAGTTCTTCACCAAGTACGTGCAGGGCCCGCAGACCCCTGAGCCGGGGGCCGCATGCACCGGCGGGCTGGACAAGTGACCGCCCTCGCACCCTCCCGCTCCACCCGTCGGATGGTCCTCGCGGGAGCCTGCGTGCTGCTCCTCGCCCTGGGGCTGGTGGCGCTGATGGTCGTCCGCCCCTCCGCGGCCTCCCCGTCCGGGACGTCATCGGCGGCGCAGTCCGCTCCGGCGGAGGACTCCGTGGACGCGGGCTTCGCCCGGGACATGGCGATCCACCACCAGCAGGCGGTCGAGATGTCGTTCATCGTGCGGGACCGCACCGACGACGAGGACGTGCGGCGGCTCGCGTACGACATCATCAACACGCAGGCCAACCAGCGCGGCATGATGCTGGGCTGGCTGGAGATGTGGGGCCTGCCGAAGAGCGCGGCCGGGCCGCCGATGGAGTGGATGGGGCACACCCTCACGCCGACCGGCGACGGTTCGCTGATGCCGGGCATGGCCACCGACGCGGAACTGGCGGCGCTCACGGCCGCGAAGGGCGAGAAGGCCGAGGTGCTGTTCCTGCGGCTGATGACCGTGCACCACCGCGCGGGCGCCGACATGGCGCGTGCCGCGGCCGGTGCGGCGAAGACGGACGCCATCCGGAACCTGGCGGCGGGCATGGTCCGCGGGCAGGAGTCGGAGATCGGCCTGATGGCGGACATGCTGAAAAACCGGGGCGCGGGGTCCTGAGCACGGAGCCCTGAGCACGGCGAACACGGCGGGGCGGTCGCGGCCGGAAGGTCGCGGCCGCCCCCTGCCGTGACCGCCCATCGCATAGGCTCGGCGACGATATGAAGAGCATCCTCACTCCGCTGGGGCCCAAGGCCGACAAGGACACCGTGCGACGGCACAATCTGAGCCTGGTACTGCGCGCCGTGCGGGACGAGGGCGAGCGCGGCGACGCGACCCGGGCCGGGGTGGCCGCCCGGGTCGGGCTGACCCGGGCCGCGGTGTCCTCGCTCGTCGAGCAGCTGATGGACAGCGGGTTCCTCACCGAGTCGGGCAAGACGTTCAGCGGTCAGGCCGGCCGCCCCGGCACCGCGCTCAAGGTGGCCCGCACCGGTCCGGCCGGGCTCGGTGTGGAGATCAACATCGATTACGTCTCGGTCTGTGTGGTTGACCTGGCGGGCACCGGCCGGGTCCGCCGGACCGAGCACCTCGACAACCGGGGCGCACCCGCCGAGCAGGTCCTGGCCCGGGCTGCCAGGATCGCCGCGCGGACCCTGGAGTCGGCGTACGAGCAGGAGTTGCGTCCGGTGGGCGCGGCGCTGGCGCTGCCGGGTCTGGTCTCCGGCGGTTCGGTGCGGCAGGCGCCCAACCTCGGCTGGAACGAGGTCCCGGCGCAGGAGCTGTTCGCCGACGCCCTGGCCGCCCTGAGCCCCGGCCACCCGGCGCTGCCGGTCGCCTCGGAGAACGAGGCCAATCTCGCGGCGCTGGCCGAGCTGTGGTTCGGCGGTCTCGAGGACGTGCGCAGCTTCCTCTATCTGACCGGGGAGATCGGGGTCGGCGGCGCACTCGTCCTGGGCGGCGAACTACTGCGCGGCGCCCACGGTTTCGCCGGGGAGATCGGCCATGTGGTGGTGGACCCGGCGGGGCCGGAGTGCCGGTGCGGGTCACGGGGGTGCCTGGAGCAGTACGCCGGACAGGCGGCGCTGCTGCGGGCGGCCGGAATCGACGCCCTCGGCGGCGCCTCGGGGGTGCTGGAGCTGGAGCGGCGTGCCGAGGCCGGGGACCCGCGTGCGGTGGCCGCGATCGGTGAGGCGGGGCGGATGCTGGGCCGGGTGCTGTCGGGGGCGGTGAATCTCATCGACCCGGACGCGGTGGTGCTCGGCGGGATCTACCGGGGCCTGATGCCGTGGCTGGCGCCGCCCGCCGACGAGGAGCTGACGGGCCGGGTGGTGTCGGGGCTCTGGTCGCCGGGCAGCGGCCGGCTCCGGGCGTCGTCGGTGGCGGGCGACGCGGCGCGGGGCGCGGCGGCGCTCGTGGTGCAGGACGTGCTGGACGATCCGGTGGCGTACGCGGAGCCGTCGGGCGGGTGAGCCGGGGCGCGGGCGCCCCGGCTCACCCTCGCATCAGCGGACGGCAAGGAGGTGGTCCATGGCGAGCTGGTCCAGCGCCTCGAAGGCCATTCCGCGTGCCGCGGCGGCGTCCACGTCGAAGTCCTCGTACGCGGTGCGGTCGGCGAGCAGGCTCGCCAGGCCCTCGCCGGCGGTGGGGCGCGCCAGTTCGTCCAGGCGGGACGCGCGCAGGGCCGCCCGCACCTCGGGGTCGGCGCGGAAGGCGGCGGCCCGCTCCTTGAGGATCAGGTAGTTGCGCATACAGCCCGCCGCCGAGGCCCAGACACCGTCGTAGTCCTCGGTGCGCGGGGGCTTGAAGTCGAAGTGGCGCGGGCCTTCGTAGCCGCTCTCCAGCAGGTCGACGAGCCAGAACGCCTGGCGCAGGTCGCCCGCGCCGAAGCGCAGGTCCTGGTCGTACTTGATACCGGACTGGCCGTTGAGGTCGATGTGGAAGAGCTTGTCCGCCCACATGGCCTGGGCGATGCCGTGCGGGAAGTTGAGCCCGGCCATCTGCTCGTGCCCGGTCTCCGGGTTGACGCCGACCAGCTCGGGGCGCTCCAGGCGCTCGATGAAGGCCAGGGCATGGCCGATGGTGGGCAGCAGGATGTCGCCGCGCGGCTCGTTGGGCTTGGGCTCGATGGCGAAGCGGAGGTCGTAGCCCTGCTCGGTGACGTACTCGCCGAGCAGGTCGAAGGCCTCCTTCATCCGGTGGAGGGCGAGGCGTACGTCCTTGGCCCCGCCGGATTCCGCGCCCTCACGGCCGCCCCACGCCACGAAGGTGGTGGCGCCCAGCTCGACGGCGAGGTCGATGTTGCGCAGGGTCTTGCGGAGTGCGTAGCGGCGTACGTCCCGGTCGTTGGCGGTGAACCCGCCGTCCTTGAAGACGGGGTGGGTGAAGAGGTTCGTCGTCACCATGGGCACGACGAGTCCACTGCTGTCGACCGCCTTCCGGAAGCGCTTGACGATCCTCTCGCGCTCGGTCTCCGGCGCGCCGAAGGGGATCAGGTCGTCGTCGTGGAAGGTCACGCCCCAGGCGCCCAGCTCCGCGAGCCGCCGCACCGACTCGACGGGGTCGATGGCCGCGCGGGTCGCGTCGCCGAAGGGGTCCCGGCCCTGCCAGCCCACGGTCCACAGACCGAAACTGAACTTGTCCTCCGGGGTGGGGGTGAAGCGTTCCGTCATGGTCCGACCGCCTTCGCCTGCCGTCGGGACGCCCGGCGGCGAGCCTGGCACCCCTATTTGTTCAGTGTCATGACTAATCAAGCACAGGGCACCCCGGGCGCGGAACCCCCTTGCCGCACGGAGCGCTATCGGACCCCTGTGCAGAGGACCACGCATCCCGTAATTTGTTCGTGCCGCAGCCCAATGATCAGCACCCGTCGACCCGGATCCGTTGACCGCACCCGCAGCGCGAAAGAGGCTCCCCATGCCGTCACCCGCCGTCGTCATCGGCGTGGACAGTTCGACCCAGTCCACCAAGGCCGCCTTCATCGACGCCGGGACCGGCGAGCAGCTCGCCGTGGGGCGCGCCCCGCACGTGGTCACCGGCGAGGCCGGGGCCCGGATGAGCGATCCGGAGATCTGGTGGCGGGCCCTGTGCGAGGCGGTGGCAGCCGGGCTGAAGGAGTCCGGCCTCCCCGCCCGCTCGGTCACCGGCATCGCGGTGGCCGGGCAGCAGCACGGACTCGTCGTGCTCGACCGGGCGGGCCGGCCGCTGCGCCCCGCGCTGCTGTGGAACGACACCCGCTCCGCGCCGCAGGCCGCCGCCCTCACCGAGGCGCTCGGCGGGCCCGGGGCCTGGACGGAGCGGACCGGATCCGTACCGGTGGCGTCCATCACCGCCTCCAAGTGGCAGTGGCTGCGCGAGAACGACCCCGCGAGCGCCGCGAACGCGGCTGCGGTCCGGCTCCCTCACGACTTCCTGACCGAGCGCCTCGCGGGCGTCGCCGCCACCGACCCGGGGGACGCCTCGGGCAGCGGGTGGTTCTCGACGGCGACCGGCGGCTACGACCCCGAACTGCTGGAGCTCCTCGGCCTCGACGCGGCCCTGCTGCCGGAGGTCGCGCCCACCGGGGCGGCCCGGATCGGCTCGCTCACCGAAGCGGCGGCGCAGGCGCTCGGGCTGCCCGCGGGGATCGCGGTGGCGGCCGGCACCGGCGACAACATGAGCGCAGCCGTGGGCCTCGGGCTGGGCGGCGAGGGGCTGCTGGACCACCCGGTCCTGAGTCTCGGCACCTCCGGCACGGTGTTCGCCGCGTCCCGCACCCGGCCCGCCTCCGTCGCGCTGAACGGGTTCGCCGCCGCCGACGGTACGTACCTCCCGCTGGCCTGCACCCTCAACTGCACGCTCGCCGTGGACAAGGTGGCCGCCCTGCTGGGCCTGGACCGCGAGGACGCGGCGCCCGGCGGCGAGGCGGTTCTCCTCCCGTACCTGGACGGCGAACGGACCCCCGACCTGCCGACCGCCTCCGGCCTGCTGACCGGACTGCGGCACGACACGACCGGGCGGCAACTGCTGGGCGCCGCCTACGAGGGCGCGGCCGTCACCGTACTGCGGGCCATGGACGAGCTGCTGGCGGCCTGCGGCCTCGACCCGGACGCGCCCGAGGTGGCCGGCCGGCCGCTGCGCCTGATCGGCGGTGGGGCGCAGGGGCGGATGTGGGTGGAGACGGTACGCCGCCTCTCCGGCCGCCCGCTCGTCATCCCGGGCAGCGGGGAACTGGTCGCCCTCGGCGCGGCGGCACTCGCCGCCTCGGCCGCGGGCGGGGGTGACCCGGTGGCGCTGGCGACCGGCTGGCGGGCGTCCGGGACGGACGGTCAGCTGCCGCCGCTGGAACGGGACATGGAGACCTGGGAGCGGGTCACGTCGGTCCTTGAGCGCGCCTCGGGGCCGCTGCTGGGCGGCTGAACCACCGGGCCCCGACAAAGCCGCCGGACCCACGGGATCCGCCTAGGGCAGGCCCACCAGGCCCCAGCCTCGGCGGGCGGCCGTCGTGGTCACGTCTCCCCATTCCCGTAGAAGCGCGACGAAGTCCTCGAAGGTGTCCGGGCGACCGGCCCAGCCCTCGCACTCGGCGGCGAACGGCGCTCTCAACTCCTCCAGCCGCGGCTCCATCCACTCCCAGGCCCGCACCTTGCCCGGGAGCGCCTCCGGCGGGCAGGCCAGCAGGACGTGCCGGTGCAGGCAGTCGGCGGTGGCAGGCGAGAGGAATCCCCTGTCACCGGTCGAGGCCGGATCCGCCTCCCGGACCAGACCGTCGAGAAAGGTGTCCATCGACTCACGCACGGAAGCATCGACGAGCAACCGCGTGTCGGCCCACGCTGCGCCCGCGCGGACGTGCGGCGCATAGGCGCCGGTGGTGGTGGAGAAGCCGTACACGGCGCACCACTCCGCCCCCGGGCCCGGGGGCCGGCGCCAGCCGTCATCTCGCCGGTGCCCGATCTCGCTCGGGACATCGGCCTCCGACGGCCAAGCCGCGTCTTCCAACAACCCGATCCGGCTCTCGACTGGGACGGCGCCGAGCCACCCCCAGTCCACCATGAACACCGTGAGATCCATCCCCATGGCCGCAGCATAGGCAAGATCCGCATGCCTCGACCGGAGTCTCCGAGCACCGTCCGCGGGCCCCGAAGACCCCGGTTGGGAATACGAACTGATTTTCCATAAGATCCGGCGATGATCACTAGAAAACGGCTGACGACCGGGGTGGGCATAGCGCTCGCCACCCTGGCCGCCGGGCTCGGCACCGCGATCCCCGCCGCCGCCGACGAAGCCCCCGCCGCCCCCTCCCCCAAGGTCGAGCTGGTGCTCGACGTCAGCGGTTCCATGCGCACCCGGGACATCGACGGGCAGTCCCGGATGGCCGCCGCCAAGCAGGCGTTCAACGACGTTCTGGACGCGGTGCCCGAGCAGGTGCGGCTCGGTATCCGGACGCTCGGTGCGGACTATCCGGGTGAGGACCGCAAGGTCGGGTGCAAGGACACCCGGCAGCTCTACCCGGTCGGCCCGCTGGACCGTACGGAGGCCAAGACCGCGGTCGCCACCCTCGCTCCCACCGGCTTCACGCCGATCGGGCCGGCCCTGCTCGGCGCGGCCGACGACCTGGAGGGCGGGGACGGTTCGCGGCGGATCGTGCTCATCACGGACGGCGAGGACACCTGCGGGCCGCTCGACCCGTGCGAGGTGGCCCGGGAGATCGCCGCGCGCGGCACCCACCTGGTCGTGGACACGCTGGGCCTGGTGCCCAACGCCAAGATCCGCCAACAGCTGACCTGTATCGCGGAGGCCACCGGCGGCACGTACACCGCCGTCCAGCACAAGGAAGAACTCTCCGGCCGCGTCAAGCAGTTGGTGGAGCGCGCCGCCGAGCCCGCCGTCACCCCGGTGGCGACCGAGGGGGCCGGAAGCTGTTCCGCCGCGCCCGAGCTGGAGCCCGGTCTCTACACGGACCGCGAGGAGATCGGCCGGCACCGTTGGTACCGCGTCGATGTGCTGCCCGGTCAGGAGCTGCGCGCCTCCGCGAGCGTCGCCGCCGACCGTGCCGTGGACAACGACTACGGGGTACTGCTGCGCGCCGTGACGGTGCACGGACGTGAGATCGTCCGGGGTTCCGAGGCCGGGACCGGCCGCACCGATGTGATCTCCTCCGGGCTGCGCTATCCGAAGCCCGAGGCGGCGGACGGCGACGACGGCGACGGCAAGCCCGCCGCCGAGACCGTCTGCCTCCAGCTCGCCCACTCCTTCTCCGCCCCCGCATCGGTGAAGCGGTCCCCCGGCCTGCCGGTCGAACTGACCGTCGACCTGGTGGACGGCCCGGACAACGCCTCGGACGTGGCGGCCTTCGGGCTCGGCCGCGGCTGGTGGCTGCTCGGCGTGCTCGTCCTGACCGGACTGGTCGCGGGCCTGCTGACCGGCTGGATCTCGCGCTGGCGCGTCGCCGTCTGGAGGACCAACTGATGCGTACCCCCTTCCGCCGCCGTGCCCACGGCATGCGACGCGCGCTCACCGGAGCGCTGCTCGCCGGGCTGACCCTCCTCACCACGGCCGCCCCGGCGGTGGCGGACGACCCGTCGCCGAGCGCGAGCCCCGCCGAGGACGGGGCAGGCCCCACCGAGGCCGGCACCACGTTCCGTACGGCGACCGCGCTGAAGCAGGGCCAGGCGGGCATCGCCCAGGCCTCGGCTGGCGACTACCTGTACTGGGTGTTCCCCGCCGACGCCGGCCAGCGCCCCGCCGTCGAGGCGACGGTGAAGCTGCCCGAGAGCGCCGCGCGGCGCGGTACGTCCACCTGGCAGGTCGACGTGTACGACGGGCTGCGCCGCCGCCAGGCCTGCATGTACGGGCACCAGACCCGGAAGGCGGCGGCCGAAGCGGCCACCGTCGAGCTGTCCTGCGTCCTGCGGCCTGTGCGGTCCTGGTCCGAGCCGTGGGCGAACGACCCGCTGCCCGGGAGCTACTACATCCGCCTCACGGTGGTGGACCTGCCCGCCGCCGACCTGGGGCTGCCGGTCGGCGTCAAGGTGCGGACGACCCTCAAGGAGCAGGGCGGGGCCCACGACCGGGACGGCGCGCTCGCCGAGCCGCTGGTGCCGGGCGTCTCGGTCGCCTCGGCGGGCGACGCGGGCGCTTCGACCG
>NTHE01000119.1 GCA_002551355.1 Streptomyces sp. man185
CCCCTGCACCCCACCCAGCCCCCAGCTCCAACCCCAGCCCCCACGGCCCCCACACCATCCCCCGTTTCATCCCCCCGGCCAGGCCGCGCCCCCTCCACCCCAGCGGTAGGCTGACGACGCCTGATCCACGCGGATCGGAACTCGCATGCTCGAAGGGACTCACCCCATGGCGCTCGAAGCCGGCCTCCTGGAGATCCTGGCCTGCCCGGCCTGCCACTCCCCGCTCGACGACCGTTCGGCGGCCGACAGCCCCGAGCTGGTCTGCACGGGCGACGACTGCGGCCTGGCCTACCCGGTCCGGGACGGCATCCCGGTCCTCCTCGTCGACGAGGCCCGCCGCCCCGCCTGACCGCGAGCGACCCACGTACGGGCAGGACGGCGCCCGGCAGCGCACAGCGGCCGGGCCCGACCGACCGCAGCGGGGCAGACCGCAGGCGCGGGGCCACCGTTTCGGCCACGGCCGCCAGGCCGGGCGGCCACGCCATCGGCCCCCGTACCGCCCCCGTACCCGCAGCCCGCACCCCACCCGGTGATCGGAGGCCCACCGCCATGCTCGACGAGTCCTTGCTCGACGCCCCGGAAGCCCTGGCCCGAGCCGACCGCCGCGATCTGCTGCGCGGTGCCGCCGAGGCCGGCGCCCGGGTACGTACCGCCGCCCGGCACGCGGCCGAGGCCGGTATCGGCGGCCTGAAACCGGAGGGCCGGCCGAGGGCCGTCCTCGTCGCGGGCCCCGGCACCGCGGCCTGCGGGGTCGCCGACCTGATCGGCGCCCTGGCAGGCGCGGCCGCCCCCGTCGTACGCATCAACCCCACGGGCGTCGCCCCCGCCCCCGGCGCCCTCCGCTGGGCCCTGCCCGGCTGGGCCGGATCCGTGGACCTGCTCCTCATCGCGACCGCCGACGGTTCCGAGCCGGGCCTCGCCCTGCTGGCCGAGCAGGCCTACCGCCGCGGCTGCACCGTCGTCGCGGTCGCCCCCACCCGCTCACCGCTGCGCGAGGCGGTCGACGGGGTGCACGGCCTGGTCGTCCCGATGGCGGCCGCCCCGCACGGCGAGTACGACGCGGAGACCTCGGCCGCCGGCCCCGGCACCCTGTGGGCGCTGCTCACACCCCTGCTGGCGCTCCTGGACCGGGTCGGCCTGGTGACCGCGCCCCCGGAGGACCTGCAGAAGGTGGCGGACCGCCTGGACCGCACCGCGGAACGCTGCGGCCCGGCCATCGCCACGTACAGCAACCCGGCCAAGACGCTCGCCGCCGAGCTCGCCGACAGCCTGCCGCTGCTGTGGACGGAGGGGGACGCCGCGGGCCCGGTGGGGCGCCGCTTCGCCGCCGTACTGTCCGAGCTGGCCGGCCGCCCCGCCCTGGCCGCGGAACTGCCGGAGGCGCTGCCCTCGCACGGCGGGCTTCTGGCCGGGGACTTCGCGGCCGGCGCGGACCCCGACGACTTCTTCCGCGACCGGGTCGACGAGGGAGAGACGCTGCGGGCCCGGGTGGTCCTGCTCCGGGACCGCCCGACAGGAGGCCTCAGCGCCTACCCGGCGGCCCGGGAACTGGCGCTCGGCCACGACACACCCGTGAGCGAGCTGGAGCCGGAGGAGGGCAGCGAGCTGGAAGCCGTGGCGGAACTCCTCGCGATCACCGACTTCGCGGCGGTCTACCTCTCGCTGGCCGCAGCCCCCCAGCCCTGACGGAAGCCCACACTCCCCGGCCACCCCCACGACGCCGGCCCCTCACGTGCCGCTGATATTCCTGGTGAACACACCGCACAGCGCCGTTCGAAACGGCACCCCGACCCACGGCCCGCGCCGCGAACCACCGCACTGTCGAACCACCGCACAGCACCGCGCCCGACCCACCCGAGGACGACTCCATGGACCGGCTGTCCAACACCGTGCGCCCCTACGCCTGGGGGTCCACCACGGCCATTCCCGCCCTGCTCGGCATCGCCCCCACCGGCGAACCGCAGGCCGAGATGTGGATGGGAGCCCACCCCGGAGCGCCCTCACGTGTCATCCGTACCACCGCGGCCGGTGAGACGGAACTGGCCCTCACCGAGGCCATCGACGCCGACCCGGAAGGCGAGCTCGGCGGGCCGACCGTCGCCCGGTTCGGCCCCCGCCTCCCCTTCCTCCTGAAGCTCCTCGCCGCCGGCGCCCCCCTCTCCCTCCAGGTCCACCCGAACCTGGACCAGGCCCGCGAGGGGTACGCCGACGAGGAGGCCCGGGGAGTCCCGATCGACGCCCCGCACCGCACGTACAAGGATGCGAACCACAAGCCCGAACTGATCTGCGCCCTCACCCCCTTCGACGGCCTCTGCGGCTTCCGCCGGCCCGCCGAGGCGGCGGACGCGATGGAGGCGCTGGGAGTCGACTCCCTCAAGCCGTACGCGGACCTCCTCCGCGCCCACCCCGAGGAGGCCGCCCTCCGCGAGGTGCTCACGGCGATCCTCGGCGCCAACCCGGCGGAGATGGCCGAGACCGTCGCCGAGGCCGCGGCCGCCGCGGAACGCCTCGGCGGCGCCCACGCCCCGTACGCCCGCATCGCCCACCACTTCCCCGGCGACCCCGGGGTACTGGCAGCGATGCTGCTGAACTACGTACAACTCCAGCCCGGGGAAGCCCTGTTCCTCGGCGCAGGCGTCCCGCACGCCTATCTCGACGGCCTCGGCGTCGAGATCATGGCCAACTCGGACAACGTGCTGCGCTGCGGACTGACCCCCAAGCACATCGACGTCCCCGAACTCCTGCGGATCGTCCGGTTCGAGGCCACCGAGCCCGGCGTGCTGCGTCCGGAGGCGGCCCCGTCGGGCGAGGAGCTCTACGAGACCCCGGTCGACGAGTTCGCCCTGTCCCGCTACACCCTCGCGGCAGGGGCCGGCCCCACCGAACTGACGGCCCCCACCCCCCAGATCCTGCTCTGCACGACGGGTACGGTCACGATCGGCGAACTCGCCCTGACCCCGGGGGAGTCCGTCTACGTCCCGGCCGGGGAGGCGGTCGAGGCGGCAGGCTCGGGCACGGTATTCCGGGCCACTGTGGCAGCCTGATCCACGGACCGTCCCGACGGCTGCAACAATGTGCCGCCTCACCGCGGCGGCACGTGCCGCGCACCGACGAAGGGACACCACGCACTCATGAGCGCGTCAGGCGGAACCAAGGCGATCGTGGCGGCACTCGTCGCCAACCTCTCGATCGCCGTGGCCAAATTCGTAGCGTTCCTCTTCAGTGGTTCCTCGTCGATGCTCGCCGAGAGCGTCCACTCGCTCGCCGACTCGGGCAACCAGGGACTCCTGCTGCTCGGCGGCAAGAAGGCGAAGCGCGAGGCCACTCCCCAGCACCCCTTCGGCTACGGGCGCGAGCGCTACATCTACGCGTTCCTCGTCTCCATCGTCCTCTTCTCGGTCGGTGGCATGTTCGCGGTCTACGAGGGCTACGAGAAGATCAAGCACCCGCACGAGATCGAGGCCTGGTACTGGCCGGTCGGGGTGCTGGTCTTCGCGATCATCGCCGAGATCTTCTCCTTCCGTACGGCGATCGTCGAGTCCAATCAGACGCGCGGCGACCGCTCCTGGACCGAGTTCGTCCGCCGGTCCAAGGCGCCCGAACTGCCGGTCGTCCTGCTGGAGGACCTCGGCGCGCTCGTCGGCCTGATCCTGGCGCTCGCGGGCGTGGGCCTCGCCCTCGGCACCGGCAACGGAGTCTGGGACGGCATCGGCACCCTCTGCATCGGCATCCTGCTGATCGTCATCGCGATCGTCCTGGCCGTCGAGACGAAGTCCCTCCTGCTCGGCGAGTCCGCCGGCATCGAGGACGTCGAGAAGATCAAGGCGGCCGTGGTGGACGGCGACACCGTCACCCGCATCATCCACATGCGCACCCTGCACCTCGGCCCCGAGGAACTGCTGGTCGCCGCCAAGATCGCGGTCCGGCACGACGAGACCGCCGCCGAGGTCGCCGAGGCCATCAACGCCGCCGAGACCCGCATCCGTGCGGCGTGCCCGATCGCCCGGGTCATCTACCTGGAGCCGGACATCTTCGACGCGGACGCCGCCGCGACCGGAGCCAACCCGGGCAAGACCCTCGGCAGCCCGCCCGACGCCCCGAGCGATTCCGGCCACTGACCCACCGCACACCAGCCCCGATCGGCCCGGTGACCCCTCACACACGCCCCTCTCCACGTACGGGCTGGGGCTCACTGGGCCGTTCGGTGTAGATTCGGATACGGATAACAGACGTCGCTGCTGATGGCGGTCGACCGGCTGGCGGGAGCGAGCCGGGCGAGGGACAGAGGGCCTCCGACGGACTGCACTGTGAACGCCCGGGCATTCCTGTGCCCGTCGCGCCGCAGAGTCAGCCCCGACAGCCCACCCTCGACCCATCACGAGGAGCAGCCCGTTATGACGACGGCCACCAACCGCCAGGACTTCAAGGTCGCCGACCTCTCCCTCGCCGCTTTCGGGCGCAAGGAGATCACCCTGGCCGAGCACGAGATGCCCGGCCTGATGTCGATCCGCAAGGAGTTCGCCGCCGCCCAGCCGCTGGCCGGCGCCCGGATCACCGGCTCGCTGCACATGACCGTGCAGACCGCCGTGCTCATCGAGACCCTCGTCGCCCTGGGCGCCGAGGTCCGCTGGGCCTCCTGCAACATCTTCTCCACCCAGGACCACGCCGCCGCCGCCATCGCGGTCGGCCCGAACGGCACTCCGGAAGCCCCCGCGGGCGTCCCCGTCTTCGCCTGGAAGGGCGAGACGCTGGAGGAGTACTGGTGGTGCACGGAGCAGGCGCTGACCTGGCCGAACACCCCCACCGGCGGCCCGAACATGATCCTCGACGACGGTGGCGACGCCACCCTCCTCGTCCACAAGGGCGTCGAGTTCGAGAAGGCCGGCGCCGCCCCGGACCCGTCGACCGCGGACAGCGAGGAGTACGCCCACATCCTCACCCTGCTGAACCGCACCCTCGGCGAGGCCCCGCAGAAGTGGACCCAGCTCGCGTCCGAGATCCGCGGTGTCACCGAGGAGACGACGACGGGTGTGCACCGCCTGTACGAGATGCACCGTGACGGTTCCCTCCTGTTCCCCGCGATCAACGTGAACGACGCGGTGACCAAGTCGAAGTTCGACAACAAGTACGGCTGCCGCCACTCCCTCATCGACGGCATCAACCGCGCCACCGACGTCCTGATCGGCGGCAAGACCGCCGTCGTCTTCGGCTACGGCGACGTGGGCAAGGGCTGCGCGGAGTCCCTGCGCGGCCAGGGCGCCCGGGTGATCATCACGGAGATCGACCCGATCTGCGCGCTCCAGGCGGCGATGGACGGCTACCAGGTCGCCACCCTGGACGACGTCGTGGAGCAGGCGGACATCTTCATCACCACGACGGGCAACAAGGACATCATCATGGCCAAGGACATGGCCCGGATGAAGCACCAGGCGATCGTCGGGAACATCGGCCACTTCGACAACGAGATCGACATGGCCGGCCTCGCGCAGATCGACGGCATCGTCAAGGACGAGGTCAAGCCTCAGGTCCACACCTGGACGTTCGCCGACGGCAAGGTCCTCATCGTTCTGTCCGAGGGCCGCCTCCTCAACCTGGGCAACGCGACCGGACACCCGTCCTTCGTGATGTCCAACAGCTTCGCGGACCAGACGCTCGCGCAGATCGAGCTGTTCACGAAGCCCCAGGAGTACCCGACCGACGTGTACGTGCTGCCCAAGCACCTGGACGAGAAGGTCGCCCGTCTCCACCTCGACGCCCTGGGCGTCAAGCTCACGACGCTGCGTCCCGAGCAGGCGGCGTACATCGGTGTCGAGGTAGAGGGCCCGTACAAGCCCGACCACTACCGCTACTGATCCCTGCGCGGCCGCTGGTCCATCCTCGGTGTCCGGGAGGCCGGCCTCCCGGACACCGAGCGGCGTCAGAGGATCGCAGCAGATTCGAGAGCAGGCCCCCGCACCCCCGTGCCGGGGGCCTGCTCCCGTTACCGCCCCCGCACAGCCCGAGGAACTCGAAGGACCCCATGCCCCGCGGCAGGTATTCGCTTCACGACCTTCACGATCACACCCCCCTCGGCGAAGAACACTTCCACTGCGCCCCGGGGCCCTCCGGCTGGCGCTACGTCTCCCAGACCACTTCCCCCTCCGGAGACCACCTCGGCTCCGTCGACCTCGCCCTGGACGAGCTGGGCCGGCCCATCCGCCTCGAACTCCATGCCGCGAGCTGGCAGGTGCGAGGAGCAGCCCTGGAAGGGGTCACCTGGGTCCGGACCGACCCGACCGGCAGCCACGCCACCGAAGGCAACGTCCGTGCCCACTCCTTCGCCGGCACATCTCCCGCATTCCTCATCGCCATGACCCGTCTCCTGCGCCTCACCCCCGCTTCCCCCACGACGCGCGTCCGCGTGGTCACCTTCACGGACCCGGTCCTCGCACCCAGGACCGTCGACCAGTCCTGGGCCCTGGTGAACAGTGAAGCGCACCCCACTGACAACGGCCCCCTGGTCGTGGACGAATACCAGGTCAGCGCCCTGGACACGGGGGAACAGCACATCGTCCATGTCGCCGGTGACGTGGTCCTCGCGGCACCCGGCATCGAGCTCGAACACCTGGAGACGCGTCCGTCCCCCCGCGCCTCCGGAACCCCGTACGACCAGGACCCGTCACCCGGCGTCGGGCCGGACACCGCCTAGCCGGGCGGAGCGAACCCGGCCGAGGAAGCACTCCCGCGCCGCTGCACAGAAGCCCCGCCGTGCTCCCCGGCCCCGGCAGCCGTCGGCCCCCCGAAGCGCTCGCCCGGCCGCCCGGGCCCGACCGGCACCGCGACTCCGCCCGGCCCGGCCGGCACTGCAATTCCACCCGGCCCGGCAGACGGGGCCGGCACGGGCTCCTCGCCCCGGGGCCCGGCGAACACCCGCCGCGCATCCCGTGACTGCCGTTCATGCACCACCGCGGCCAGGAACGCCGCCGCGGGAACGCCCTGCGGCGCGGCGGCCCCCGTCCGTGCGACCAGTTCACCGGCCAGCCGTTCCGCGATCGAACGCCCCACGCCGGGATCCAGCTGCTGCATCCGTGTCAGGTACTGCCGTATCGCGGACCAGAGTTCGTCCGGTACGGCCGACAGATCCAGCTGTGCGAACCGGCCGACCAGCCAGGGCGGGGGAGGCGGCACGGCGACGGACCGGCCCGTCACCGCGACGCGTTCCCGGATCACCAGAGTCCCGGCGAACACGTCACCGATCCGGCGCCCCCGCGCCGACACCAGGGACGCGATGGAGGCCAGGGCGCCGAAGGTCAGGAGGATCTCGACGAGCCCCATGGCTCCTCGTACGAGCGCGTGCCGGAACCGGATCGGCCCCCCGTCGTCCCGTACCACCCGCAGCCCGCAGGCCAGTTTCCCCAGTGAGCGGCCATGGCTCAGCGTCTCCACCGCGACCGGACCACCGATCAGGACCAGCAGGAACGAGGCGACCCCGATCGCCGCGACAGCGGCCTCGTCCAAGGAAACGGAAGCGATGCCCAGCAGCACCGAGACCAGGATGAAGACGGCGAACGTCACCGCCAGATCGATAGCCGAGGCCAGCGCCCGGCTGGGCAGCCGCGCGGGCCTCAACCCCAGAACGACCGCGTCACCGGTCACCAGCTCACTCATCGGGCCCCACCCTCCGCCGACCTTCTCTGCCCCAGCCGAGCCCAGTCTGCCAAGCTGACCGCCAGCGCGCCGCAGCAGTACGGACCCGTACGCCCCCTTGCCTGGAGCAACAGACGCCCATGGACCTCGACGTCTTCGTCACCGCCCACCGCACGGAGTGGGACCGCCTCGAACATCTTCTGCGCCGGGGGCGCCGCCTCACTGGCGCGGAAGCGGACGAACTGGTCGTCCTCTACCAACGCACGGCGACGCACCTCTCGCTGATCCAGTCGAGCAGCCCGGACCCGCTCCTCACCGGACGCCTCACGCAGCTCGTGGCCCGCGCCCGGTCCACGGTCACCGGCACCCGCAAGGCCTCCTGGCGCGACGCGGCCCGCTTCCTCACCACCGGGTTTCCGGCGGCGGTCTACCGCTCCCGCCATTGGTGGGTCCCCACCGCCGTGCTCTCGACCGCGCTGGCGGCATTGCTGGGCTGGTGGATAGGCGCCCACCCCGAGGTGCAGGCCGCGATCGGGGCGCCGGACGACCTCCGGGCGATGACCCGGCCCGGAGGGGAGTACGAGACCTACTACTCCAGCCACCCGGCGGCGTCGTTCGCGGCACAGGTATGGACGAACAACGCGCAGGCCGCGGCCCTGTGCCTGGTCCTGGGGGCATTCCTCTGCATCCCGGTAATCTGGATCCTCTTCCTCAACATGCTCAACCTCGGCGTCGGCATAGGCCTCATGTCCTCCGCGGGCCGTCTCGACGTCTTCCTCGGCCTGGTGCTTCCCCACGGCCTGCTCGAACTGACCGCGGTGTTCGTCGCCGCCGGCACGGGGCTACGCCTCGGCTGGACCGTGATCGACCCGGGCCCCCTGTCCCGCCGGACCGCCCTGGCCCAGCAGGGCCGCGCAGCACTGGGCATGGCCATCGGCCTGGCGCTGGTCCTGTTCGTCTCCGGACTCATCGAGGGTTTCGTGACCCCGTCCGGCCTCCCGACCTGGGCCCGGATCACCATCGGCATAGCCGCTGAGCTGGCGTTTCTCGGTTACGTCTACATCCTGGGCGGCCGAGCGGCCCGCGCCGGCGACAGGGGCGACCTCACAGCGGTCGAACGCAGCGCCGAACTTCCCACCGCTGCCTGACCACCGATGTGCTTTCACCTCCGCTGACCTGCTAGTGTCCTCCTCGCCCACAAAACCCGTTGACACGGCAGATGTGGGGAGGTAGATTTGAACGGTTGCCTCGGACTGGACAAGTTCGAGTTGAGCGCGTATTATCTATTCCGCTTGTGCAGGAGTTCTTGATTTACTCCGCCGAGCCACATGATTCCTCTTTATCAAACTCACTCAGGTTGTTCGTTTGACCCGTGATCCTCTGATAAAGTCGGATTCGCCGAAAGGCAAGGCCACTCCACAGGCCACTGGAAATCGAATTCGAACCGGAAACGGAACGAAAAAGAGTCTGGTAAAGTTGGAACCGCCGGAAGGGAAAAACGCGAAAGCGAAGGACCTGGAAAGCGAAACTGCACGGCCCGCTTCGACCGGGAGTCAGACACTAGAAAGCGTCTGATAGAGTCGGAAACGCAAGACAGCAAGACAAAGAAAAACGAAGGGAAGCGCCCGGAGGGCCCCGGTGATACGGGACCGAAGGAAGCGT
>NTHE01000012.1 GCA_002551355.1 Streptomyces sp. man185
CTCGCCGACGCGGGCCGGTCGGTCGGCCTGTCCGCCGCGCACGCCACCGCCGACGACGCGCTCGTCGAGGCGGCCGCCGCCTACCGGCTCGACTCCGGACAGCTGCGCCGGGCCGCGACCGTCGCGTCCCGGCTGGCCGTCCTCGGGCCCCGGCCGGTGACCCCGAAGGACCTGCGGGCGGCGGTCCGCGCGCAGAACGGCGCGGGCCTGGAGCGGCTCGCCCGCCGCATCGAGCCCGGCGTCGGCTGGGACGACCTGGTGCTGCCCCCGGCCACCCGTACGCAGCTCTCCGAACTCGCCCTGCGCGCCCGCCACCGCGAGACGGTCCTCGGCCAGTGGCGGATGCGGCCGGGCGGCGGCCGGGGGAGGGGTGTCATCGCCCTGTTCGCCGGGGAGTCCGGCACCGGCAAGACCATGTCCGCCGAGGTGATCGCCGCCGAACTGGGCATGGAGCTCTACGTGGTGGACCTGTCCACGGTGGTCGACAAGTACATCGGGGAGACCGAGAAGAACCTGGAGCGGATCTTCGTCGAGGCGTCCGACGTCAACGGCATCCTGCTGTTCGACGAGGCCGACGCGATCTTCGGCAAGCGCTCCCAGGTCCAGGACTCCCACGACAAGCACGCCAACATGGAGTCGGCCTACCTCCTGCAGCGCATGGAGTCCTTCGACGGCATCGCCGTGCTCACCACCAACCTCCGGGCCAACCTGGATGAGGCCTTCACCCGCCGCATCGACGTGATCGCCGAGTTCCCGATGCCCGACGTCCGCCAGCGCCTGGCCCTGTGGGACCGCTGCCTGGGACCGGCGATCCCGCGCGACGCCGCGCTCGACCTGGAGTTCTGCGCGGACCGCTTCGAGCTGGCCGGCGGCTCGATCCGGGCCTGCGCGGTGACCGCCGCCTACCTCGCGGCCGAATCCGGCAGCCCGCTGACGATGGACCAGCTCGTCTCGGCGGTGCTGCAGGAGTACCGGAAGCTGGGGCGGCTGGTGCTGGAGAGCGAGTTCGGGCCCTGGCTGGCGAAGGAGCGGGCGCGCGCCGGACGGTGACCCGCGCGGGGGCGAAGCGCGTCACCGCCCGGCCCGGACCCGTACGGGAATCCGCCCCCGTGCCCGTACGCCGTCAGAACTCCACCGCGTCGCGGATCAGCGGGCAGGTCATGCAGTGCCCGCCACCCCGGCCCCGGCCCAGCTCCGCGCCGACGATCGTGATCACCTCCACCCCCGCCCGCCGCAGCAGGGCGTTGGTCTGGGTGTTGCGGTCGTAGGTGAAGACCACACCGGGCTCCAGGGCCACCGCGTTGTTGCCGCTGTCCCACTGCTGGCGCTCCGAGGCGTAGACGTCGCCGCCCGTCTCGATCACCCGCAGCTGGGGCAGGCCCAGGGCGCGGGCCACGACCTCGGTGAACGGCGTCGATCCCTCGTCGGTGATCTCGATCCCGGGCGCCCGGTCCGAGGGCCGCAGCGAGAACGTGTGGACACCGTCCATGATGCGCGGGTACAGCGTGACGATGTCCCGGTCCGCGAAGGTGAACACCGTGTCGAGGTGCATGGCCGAGCGCAGCTTGGGCATCCCGGCGACGATGACGTGCTCGGCCGCCCCCTGCGCGAACAGCGCCGCCGCGACCTGGGTGATCGCCTGGCGGGAGGTCCGCTCGCTCATGCCCATGAGGACGACGCCGTCGCCGACCGGCATGATGTCCCCGCCCTCGAACGTGGCCCGGCCCCAGTCCTTCTCCGGGTCGCCCCACCAGATCGTGGAGCCCCGGAAGTCGGGGTGGAAGGTGTAGACCGCCTTCATCAGCAGGGTCTCGTCGTGCCGGGCGGGCCAGTAGAGCGGGTTCAACGTCACCCCGCTGTAGAGCCAGCAGGTGGTGTCCCGGGTGTAGAGGGTGTTGGGGAGCGGCGGCATCAGGTACTCCCGCCCACCGGTGCCCTCCCGCGCCAGGCCCACGTACGCCGAACGGAACTCCTCCGGCAGGTCGGCGATGGCCAGTCCGCCGATCAGATGGTCGGCCAGCCGGCGCGGCGTCAGGGTGTCGAGGAAGGCACGGGTGTCGTCGACCAGGCCGAGGCCCACCTCGTTCGCGTCGATCTTCCGGTCGAGCAGCCAGGACCTGGCCTCGGGGATCTCCATGGTGGCGGCGAGCACCGCGTGCAGCTCGACGACCTCCACGCCCCGGTCGGTGAGCTGGGCGACGAAGTCGGCGTGGTCCCGCTGGGCGTTCTCCACCCACATCACGTCGTCGAACAGCAGATCGCCGGAGTTGGTCGGGGTCAGCCGGCGGTGGGCCATCCCGGGGGCGCACACCAGGACCTTGCGCAGCCGCCCCACTTCGGAGTGGACGCCGAGGGCGGAATCGGGGGCGGTACGTGTCACGATGGGCCTTTCACTCGGTGAGGGCGACGGGGCGACGGGGTGCGGGCGCTCAGAGTTCGATCCAGCCGGCGGCGAGGGCCGCGATCCCGACCGCCGCACCGACGACCGACACCGCGCAGATGGCCGCCTCGCCCAGGGAGAACAGCCTGCGCCCCTGCTCCCTTCGGGACTTGACGAAGAGGAAGGTCGCCGGGGCGTAGAGGATGAGGGAGACGAGGACGAACTTCGGCCCGGCCGCGTACAGCAGGAACGCGGTGTACAGCGTCGCCACCACGGCGATCACCAGCTCGCGCCGGGTGGAGCGCCCCACCGCGCCCCAGCGCTCCGGCCGGGCCGCGACCTTCACCGCGAAGCCGGCGGCCAGCAGGAACGGGATCAGGCTCAGCGCGCTGGTCAGATCGAGGGCGAAGGAGAACGCGTCGTCGGAGAAGAGCGTCACGACGAGCACGACCTGGCTCAGACAGGTGGTCAGGAGCAGCGCGTTCTCGGGCACGTCCGCCGCCGTCGACCGCCCCAGGAAGCGCGGCATGTCCTTGTCCCGGGCGGCGACGAAGAGGACCTCGGCGGCCATCAGCGTCCAGGCGAGGTAGGCGCCGAGCACGGAGACGATCAGGCCGACGCTGATGAAGACCTTCCCCCACGTCCCGACGGCCGACTCCAGCACCTCGGCCATCGACGGCTGCCTGAGCTCGGCGATCTCGGCCATCGGCAGCAGCCCGTAGCTGACGATCGTGACGGAGGCGAAGACGGCGAACACGCTCAGGAAGCCCAGGATCGTGGCCCGGCCGACGTCCTCGCGGCGCTTGGCGTGCCGCGAGTAGACGCTGGCCCCCTCGACGCCGAGGAAGACGAAGACGGTGGCGAGCATGGTGCCCCGGACCTGGTCGAAGAGGGTGCCGGCCTCGTCGGTCCCGCTGAAGTTGTCGGCGAAGACGGACGGTTCGAAGTAGAACAGCGCCAGCACGACGAAGAAGAGGATGGGCACGATCTTCGCCACGGTGACGATCCGGTTGATCGCCGCCGCTTCCTTCACACCCCGCCGGATCAGCAGGAAGAACCCCCACAGTCCCACGGAGGAGACGACCACCGCCGTCACGGTGTCGCCGTCGCCGAGCACGGGCGCCACCGCGCCGACCGTCGACATGATGAGCACCCAGTAGGTGACGTTTCCGACGCAGGCGCTGGCCCAGTAGCCGAAGGCGGAGAAGAAGCCGAGGTATTCGCCGAAGCCCGCCTTCGCGTACGCGTAGACCCCGGCGTCCAGGTCCGGCCGGCGGACGGCGAGCGCCTGGAAGACGAAGGCGAGCATCAGCATGCCCGTCCCGGCGACCGCCCAGGAGATCAGGGCCCCCGCGACCCCGGTCTCCTGCGCGAACCGCCGCGGCAGCGAGAAGACTCCGGCCCCGACCATCGAGCCGACCACCATCGCGGTCAGGGTCAGGAGCGTCAGTTTGGCGGCCGGTCGCGGCGGGGCCTCGGCATGGCTCATGGTTTCCCTCGTCGATACGGTCATCGGCCAACCAGGGAAAGCTAGCAATTTATCGGGCGTTTTGTCCTGGAATGGGAGGCGAGAGACTCCTCTGTCGTGGGGACGGTGTCAGGGGGCTTCGGCGGCCGCGTCGGTTTCTGCGGGGGACGAGCGCGCGGCCGGGGACGAGTACGCGGCCGGGGCGCCCGCCCGGTCTCGCGAGCGTCCCCCGGCCGACCCTGGTACGGGTGTGCCTAGTTGGTGTTGAGCGTCAGCCCGTAGTAGCGCAGGGCGTCGTCGAGCGGCTGGAAGTAGGAGGAGCCGCGCGAGTTGACCCCGCCGGTGCACTGCTGGTTCGTCGGGCCGCCGGAGGTCATGCCCTGGGCCTGGTTTCCGGAGATGTACGCGCCGCCGCTGTCGCCGCCCTCGACGCAGACGCTGGAGGTGGCCAGGCCGCTGACGACCGTGTCCGGGCCGCCGTTGAGGTCGACGTAGGTGACGGTGTTGTTGTAGGAGCCGATCGTGCCGCAGGTCCAGCCGGTGGTGGCGCCGGACTTGCAGACCGAGGCGCCGGACGAGGCGCGGCTGCCGCCCCGGACGGCGACGGGGTTGCTGTTCCCCCAGGTGCCGACGCTGGTGGTGATCGAGTGACCGGAGTTGATGGTGAGGATGCCCATGTCGACGCTGCGGGTGCCGAGCGCGTAGCGGGTCTTGTAGCCCTGGGCGAAGGCCGCCCCGTCGTAGCGCAGGGTGTTCGTGACGCAGTGCCCGGCGGTCACCAGGTACTGCCGGCCGGAGCTGTCACGGGCGCCGTAGCCGACGGAGCACCACTGGGTGGTGTTGTTGAACGTCATCTTGCTGCCGGGGTAGATCGCGGCCTTGGCCTCCAGCTTCTCCTGGCCCCGCTCGATCCGGACCGCGGAGCCGTGCGCGGCGGCCTTGGCGATGAACGCCCTGGCGGCGGCGCCCCGGACGTTGTTGACCTTGACCGTCACCGTGTCGGAGGGCAGGTCCACAGCCCAGGCGACCACCCCGGAGGGGGCCTTGTCGGCGGCGGACCGGTCCAGCTCCGCCTTGATCCGGTCGAGCTCGGCCTGGCCTCTGGCGGGCACCCGGGCGTCGAGGCCGGCTTTCTCGATCCTGGCCGCCTCGGCCCGGCCGCCCGCGTTGACGGTCAGCTTGCCGGAGGCGTCGAAGAACGCCCCGTCGCCGGATATGCCGCGCTTCTGCAGGCCGGTGAGGGTGGCCTGCTGGGCGTCCTGCCGGGCCAGCCGGTCCACGGCCGCCTTCTCGCTCACACCGAGCGACGCGGCCAACGCCCGGATCATCTCGGGCTGGTAGCGGGGGGTGGGCGCCGCGTCCTGCGCCTGGGCCATGGTCTGCGTTCCCAGGACCGTGGAGGCCGAGAGCACGACGCCTGCGGCGGCAAGACAGAACTTACGAGGGTTGCGCACGCTGATTCCTTCCGGATGACAGCCAGAAACCTGAAATGGGGGGTGGAATGCCGGAATGCGCCAACAGCGCCCCGGACATGGGTGGTTCCTGCCTGACGGCGAGTTCGCCACTCGCCGTGGCCCGAACTATCGAGGCCCCGCGGTCACCGTGATACCGGACCGACGCATTCACGGATACGCAGATAATGCGAGGGCCCTCAGGGCTTCAGAGGCGACGCAGTTCCCACAGCTGCCAGACGGCGTCCTCGGCGAGGCGATGTCCGCCCGGAACGGTGGAGCGCGTCACCACTTGGCGCTGTCTGTGCCGGACGGGGATCAGGGGAGCGTCCTTCGCGATCGTGTCCTGGACCGCGCGGAACCGCTCCATGGCCTTGTGGCGATCGGTGAACCGCTGGGTGTCCTTGATGGCGTGGTCGACCTCGGCCGATGTGTAGCCGTTGCCCAGGACGTTGCCGGTCCCCACCAGCGGCTGGACGAAGGTGTCCGCGTCGGGGAAGTCAGGCACCCACTGGTAGAGGTGGACGTCGAACTCACCCTTGAGGCACCGCTTCTGGTACGTGGTGAAGTCACGCTCCTCGACCGGATCGACCCGGAACAGGCCGTCTTTCTCCAGCTGCTCCTCCAGTACGCCCGCCTCGACGGCGGCGACACCGGTCTGGTGGCCGAGCCGGACGCGCACCGGGGTCGTGACGCCGGCGGACCGCAGGCGCTGCGCCGCATGCGCGGGATCCGCCTCCGGGTAGCGGTCGAAGAACGCCGTGCTGTGCCCGACGACGCCTTGCGGGACGAGCGAGTACAGCTTGACAGAGCGTGCGCATTTTTTGTCCGTGGGCATGAATCACGGATACGGCGTCGTGCGCACCGCCCGGCTCGCCCCGGCAGGGGCTGCGTGGGGCCGGAGCCGGTGGACACGGCGTCCGCCCGCCGTCACCGCGCCCGGCCGCCGGGATGTGCGGCGGGCGTGGCCGAGCCGCCCGTGGAACACGGGGATACGTACGGGATACGTATAGGTGATCGGGTCATTCCGGATATTGAGGGCCGGGTGCGCCTCGTACCGTGGGAGAACCTGTCAGCGGTGGATCCGGCGCGAGGAAACGCAGCCCTGCCGGCGCGCATCCGCCGCAGCCCGCGCCGGTAGGGCAGGAAACCGCGACACCGAGGAGATGGCGTCATGGCCGAGCTCTACTTCCAGGTCAATGTCCCGACCCGGAACTCCGTGCAGCCCGAGCGGTGCGGCCTGCACGTCTTCACCGGGTCCGCCGAGACAGAGTCGGATGCCCTGCGCATCGCGCGTGAGGCGTGCGACGCGGCGGTCGCCGCACAGAAGGCGGGATGCGCCCTTCCGCGCCGGCGGCCGGACGGCTGGGGAGCGCGCGGGGTGCGTTCCGGTTGGGTGTTCGACTGGGCGGCCGCGACCGTGGCCGTCTGGGAGCACGACCGGAGCTTCTGGGTCGGCAGGTCTCCGTTGCCCCTGAGGGGCAGGGGCCCCGGGAGCAGACGGCTGCCGAACGGTTCGTAGCGCCCCAGCCGCTCTCATGGCGTCCGTCGGAGCCGGTGGGCGAGGTCGCGGCGGGAGAGCGCGCCGGTCTTCCGCATCGCGCCGGCGATGTGCTGCTCCACGGTCCGCGGGGAGAGGTGCAGGGTCGCGGCGATCTCCCGGTTGGTCAGGCCGGACGACGCGAGCTGTGCGACCTCCGCCTCCCGGGGGGACAACTGGTCGGAGTGCGACGGGCGTCCGGGAGGGCGGCCCTTCTTGGCCGGCTGCCGGGTGCGCAGCAGGGCCCTGGCCCGCGTCGCGTCCCAGACGGCGCCCAGGTCGGTGAAGTGCTGCGCGCAGGACTCCAGTTCGGCGATCGCCGACGCGGTGGCGGCATGGTCGGGCACCGGAACCGTCGAGGCGGCGGTGTCCCCGCCCGCCAAGCCCGCCCCGGACTCACCCGCCCCGGACTCACCCGCCCCGGACTCACCCGCCCCGGACTCACCCGCGGTGTCCGCCGCGAGCACGCAGCGCCCGGCGCCCTCGGTGGTCAGTGCCCGGGAGTAAGGGCGGGGAAGCTCCGCGTAAGCCGCCGACGCCTGCCGGTACGACTCCGCAGCCGTCAGCAGACCACTCGGCCGCCCCTGGGCCAGCGCTTCGCTCTCGGCGAGCACGGCCCGGCTCCAGACCAGCGCGGCTCTTGCGGCGGGCGCGTCCCCCTCTCCGAGGCCCCGGGCGAAATCCCGGACCATGGCGTGCGCCGTGTCCGTGTCGCCCGCGCGCGCCAGCGCCTCCACGGCCCACGGCGCGAGTTCCGCGGCCCACGGCCACACGCCCTTCTCGGCCACTACCGCCCAGGCCGCACGCGCCTGCTCCGCCGCGGCCGGCACCTCCTGGCGGGCCAGCGTCAGACGGATCACGGCGCCGGCCGCCGTCGCCCCCAGGGGCACCGGCAGGTTCTCCGTCCCGAACGTCCCTCGCTGGGACAGCCAGGACCTGGCCTCTGCCCAGTCCCCCTGGGCGACGCCGAGCAGGCCGCGCACGACGTAGGCGTCGGAGGCGAGGAACGGCATGTCCGCGGTGTCGGCGATGAAGTCCTCGCACCGCTTGGCCAGGCCCAGCCACTGGCCGGTCCACCACTCCTGGAGCAGCCGTGTTCCCGACGCGCTGTGCTCCGTGTACGGGGCGCCGGTGCGCATGGCCAGCTTGCGCCCCTCGGCCAGCAGGCCGTCCACGCGCCCGTAGAAGCCGAGCCAGACCGCGGAGTCCGCGGCGTTGCACAGACCGCGTGCCGCCTGCCGGGCGCACGCGGGGTCCGTGCTGCGCACGGGCAGCCGCCGCACCAGGTCCCACGCCTCGGGGTCGGCCCAACTCATGGCGAGTCCCACGTGGTTGGCGAGGACCGCCGTACGCATGGCCTCGTCCCCGCTGTCGTCGGCGGCGGCCACGGCCTTGATCAGCCACCCTCGGTGGACGTCGAGGGAAGCGCCCGGCCAGTAGGGGGTGACCAGCGCCGCCATGGCGCGCGCGGCCAGCACGGACCGCACCTCGCGCAGTTCGGCCGCGGCGATCTGCAGGACCTGCCAGCCCTCGGTGTACCGGCCCATCTGGTTGCACAGCATCAGCCCCAGGTCGAGCCGCAACTCCCCGCGTACGGCCGGGGGCAGGGCCGCGTCCTGCACGATCTGCGCGAGCACCTCCACGGTCTGGTCCGAGCGCAGCCCGGTCACCGCGTTACGGGCCAGCAGCGGCGCCAGCCGGGCCCGGTCCTGCGGCGAGATGCCGGGGGTGGCGAGCGTCCGCTCCAGGAGGGTGATCGCCTCCTGGTGCCGGCCGGACGCCGCCGCCGACTCGGCCGCCTTCTCCACCGCCCTGAGCCATCTGCGGTACTCGCCGGCCGCCCGGAGGTGTTCGCCCACGGCGGCCCAGGCCACGGGCTGCCTGCGGCTGAGCACGGCCGCCGCCCGCCGGTGCAGATCCTGCCGTACGGGACCGGGCACGGTGGTGCGTACGGCCGACGCGACCAGGGGGACGGCGAAGCCGTAGCGGCCCTCACCCAGCTCGGTCAGCGCCGCGCTCTCCAGGGCCCGCAGCAGTGCACCGCCTCCCGGTACGGCTCCGAGCCCCGACACCGCGATCAGCTCGTCACGGGCGGCGGGCCCATCCAGGACCGCAGCCGCCCAGACCAGCGGCCGGTGCGCCGAGGACAGGGCGTACGTACGGCTCAGCGCCAGCTCCGCCGGCCGGACCGGCACACCGGCCGCAGCCACCTCGGCGGCCGTGCCGGTGAAGGCCGGCCGCTGTTCCCGCAGCATGGCCAGCAGATCGACGACGGCCCGGGGCACTCCACCCGTCCGCTCGCGCAGCGCCTCCACGGCCTCGGCCGTGAAGGCGCTCTCGCCCAGCGCCTCCGCGGCCGTCCGGCGGACGTGTTCCTCGTCCCAGGGCGCCAGCCGATGACCGAGCACCGTCAGCCGGTCCGGATACGTCATGGCCGAACCGCCCAACGGCAGCCCGGGTACGGGGAGTTCCTCGGGACGATAGGTCACCGCGGCCGCCGACCCCGGCTCCAGCCCCGCCAGCAGCCGTCGGAGGCGCCGCAGCTCGTCCTCGCCCGCCCGGTGGACGTCGTCCACCAGCAGCAGGGTCGGCTCCCGCCAGAACCCGTCCTCCTCCGGCTGTCCGCCGTCGGCTCCGCACCGCCACCACATGCGGGCCACATCCGGCGTCCCGGGCAGGCCGGCCAGTTCTCGCAGCAGATGGCTCTTTCCCAGCCCGGCGGAGCCTTCGACGTACAGCAGCACCGGCTCGGCATCCCGGTCGGCGCAAGCGCGGGCGAGAAACCGCAGGGCAGAACCACACGTCGCGATCACGTCGCCACTCTCGCTCTCCGTCGTCCCGGGGCCCGGACCCACCACAGTGATGCCTCGCCGGGCCGCCCGCACCCGGCGCGACGCGCGCTGCCCGGCCGAACCCGCTCCCAGGCATTCTCGGTGAACGAGGACGGACCGCACCTCTTCACGGACGGTCGCCCGCGGCTGCTTTCCGCGCACACCGGAACATGCGAGTGCCCGGGCGTACGGAAGGCCCTTCGGCGAAACGGCGCGCAGCGGAGCACGCCCGGCCGACTGCTGAGCAGCAGGGCGCAGTGCCCTTCCGGCTGGGACCCCGAAGGGCGACGCGCGCAGGTTCCTTCCGCAAGCCCGGTCACCGCGGCCCGAAGCTATGCCACCCCCGCGCTCCCGATACATCCGGGGAGGCGGATGCACGGATACCTGATCAATTGCTTCGCGGCATCCGGCGCGGCCAGGACCCGCGCCCCCGACGTACGTCCGGCCGGTCCGGGGCCTGCGCCCACACCTTCGTCGGCCGACCGCCGCCGTCGCGGCCCTGACCGCGCCGAAAGATACGGACGCGCTGGTCAGGGCCTACCTGATCAGCACTCGATGATGTTCACCGCGAGCCCGCCCCGCGCCGTCTCCTTGTACTTCACGCTCATGTCGGCCCCGGTCTCCTTCATGGTCTTGATGACCTTGTCGAGGGAGACCTTGTGGCTGCCGTCGCCCCGCAGCGCCATCCGCGCCGCGGTGACGGCCTTCACCGCCGCCATGCCGTTGCGCTCGATGCACGGGATCTGGACGAGGCCGCCGACCGGGTCGCAGGTCAGGCCCAGGTTGTGTTCCATGCCGATCTCGGCGGCGTTCTCCACCTGCTCGGGGGAGCCGCCGAGCACCTCGGCCAGGGCTCCGGCCGCCATCGAGCAGGCCGATCCCACCTCGCCCTGGCAGCCGACCTCGGCGCCGGAGATGGAGGCGTTCTCCTTGAAGAGCAGGCCGATCGCGCCGGCCGCGAGGAGGAAGCGCACGACGCTGTCCTCCTTCTCGGCCTCGGTGCAGCCGCCCGCCGCGAAGTTGATGTAGTAGTGCAGGACGGCCGGGATGATGCCCGCGGCCCCGTTGGTGGGGGCGGTGACGACGCGGCCGCCCGCCGCGTTCTCCTCGTTGACCGCCATCGCGTAGAGGGTGATCCACTCCATCGCGTGGGCCTGCGGGTCGCCCTCGGCGCGCAGCTGGCGGGCCGAGTTCGCGGCGCGGCGGCGGACCTTGAGACCGCCGGGGAGGATGCCCTCGCGGGACATGCCGCGCGAGACGCAGGCCTGCATGACGCGCCAGATGTCCAGCAGCCCGGAGCGGATCTCCGCCTCGGTGCGCCAGGCCAGCTCGTTCTCCAGCATCATCGAGGAGATGGACAGGCCGGTCTCGCGGGAGAGCCGCAGCAGTTCGTCGCCGGTCCGGAAGGGGTGTTTGAGGGCCGTGTCGTCCGGGACGATCGGATTCTCCCCGGCCACCGCGTCCTCGTCGACGACGAAGCCGCCGCCGACCGAGTAGTACGTCTTCTCCAGGAGCGGGGCGCCTTCGGTGTCGTACGCGAAGATCGTCATGCCGTTGGCGTGGTACGGGAGCGCCTTGCGGCGGTGCAGGACCAGGTCGTCGTCGAAGGCGAACGGGATCTCGTGCATGCCGAGCAGATTGATCCGGCCGGTGGAGCGGATCTCCTCGACCCGGCCGTCGGCGGACTCCACGTCCACGGTCTGGGGCGACTCGCCCTCCAGGCCGAGCAGGACCGCCTTGGGCGTGCCGTGCCCGTGGCCGGTCGCGCCGAGGGAGCCGTACAGCTCGGCCCGTATCGAGGCGGTGTGCGCGAGCAGGCCCTCGTTCTTCAGGCGGCGCGCGAACATCCGGGCGGCGCGCATCGGGCCCACCGTGTGGGAGCTGGACGGGCCGATGCCGACCGAGAAGAGGTCGAAGACCGAGATGGCCACGGGAGGACTCCTTGGGGGGGTTGGAAGACGCCGTTGTCTGCCTGGGTGGTGCGGGAAACGGGCCGGTGGTGCGGTACGGGCCGGGGTGAGGCCCGCGGGACAGGTGGGGCAAGTGGGGCAAAGGGTGGAGCGGGGGACATGGGACGGGGCACCACGCTCACCTTGTTCAGTGTGCGCGGTGCCCCGCCCTTTTGCGCAGAACCGCGGGCCAGGTGCTACTTCAGGCCGGGGTACAGCGGGAACTTCTCGGCCAGCGCGACCACGCGGGCCTTGAGGTCGTCCGCGTCGTAGGACGGCTTCAGGGCGGCGGCGATGATCTCCGCGACCTCGGTGAAGTCCTCGGCGCCGAAGCCGCGGGTGGCGAGCGCCGGGGTGCCGATCCGCAGGCCCGAGGTGACCATCGGGGGACGCGGGTCGTTCGGGATGGCGTTCCGGTTGACCGTGATGCCCAGCTCGTGGAGCCGGTCCTCGGCCTGCTGGCCGTCCAGCGCGGAGTTGCGCAGGTCGACCAGGACCAGGTGCACGTCGGTGCCGCCGGAGAGGACGGAGACGCCGACCTCGGTGACGTCGGGCTGGACCAGGCGCTCGGCCAGGATCCGCGCGCCGTCCAGGGTGCGCTGCTGGCGCTCCTTGAACTCCTCGCCCGCCGCGATCTTGAACGAGACCGCCTTGGCAGCGATCACGTGCTCCAGCGGGCCGCCCTGCTGACCCGGGAAGACCGCCGAGTTGATCTTCTTGGCGAGTTCCTGGGTGGAGAGGATCACGCCGCCGCGCGGACCGCCGAGGGTCTTGTGCGTGGTGGTGGTGACGACGTGGGCGTGCGGCACCGGGTTGGGGTGCAGACCGGCCGCGACCAGGCCGGCGAAGTGCGCCATGTCGACCATCAGGTACGCGCCGACCTCGTCCGCGATCCGGCGGAAGGCGGCGAAGTCCAGCTGGCGCGGGTAGGCGGACCAGCCGGCCACGATCAGCTTCGGCCGGGACTCCTTGGCGAGGCGCTCGACCTCCTCCATGTCCACGGTGCCGCTCTCGTCGACGTGGTACGGGACCACGTTGTAGAGCTTGCCGGAGAAGTTGATCTTCATGCCGTGGGTCAGGTGACCGCCGTGGGCCAGGTTCAGGCCCATGATCGTGTCGCCCGGCTTCAGCAGCGCGAACATCGCGGCCGCGTTCGCCTGGGCGCCGGAGTGCGGCTGCACGTTCGCGGCCTCGGCGCCGAACAGGGCCTTGATCCGGTCGATCGCGATCTGCTCGACGACGTCGACGTGCTCACAGCCGCCGTAGTAGCGGCGGCCGGGGTAGCCCTCGGCGTATTTGTTGGTGAGGACGGAGCCCTGCGCCTCCATGACCGCGACCGGAGCGAAGTTCTCCGAGGCGATCATTTCGAGGGTGGACTGCTGACGGTGGAGCTCGGCGTCGACGGCGGCGGCGACGTCCGGGTCCAGCTCGTGGAGGGAGGAGTTCAGAAGCGACATCAGGGGGTCCCTTAGGTCTCAGTTGCCGGAGAACGCGGTGTACTCGTCGGCGGAGAGCAGATCGGCCGGCTCCTCCGCGACGCGCACCTTGAACAGCCAGCCGCCCTCGAAGGGAGCGGAGTTCACCAGCGAGGGGTCGTCCACGACGTCCTGGTTGGCCGCCGTCACCTCACCGGTCACCGGCGAGTACAGATCGCTGACGGACTTGGTCGACTCCAGTTCGCCGCAGGTCTCGCCCGCGGTCACCGTGTCGCCGACCTCCGGGAGCTGGGCGTAGACGACGTCACCGAGCGCGTTGGCCGCGTACTCCGTGATGCCGATGGTGGCCACGCCGTCCTCGAGGGCCGACAGCCACTCGTGCTCCTTGCTGTACCGCAGCTGCTGGGGGTTGCTCATGACCTGAATTCTCCTGTACGCGGGGGAGTGCTGATGAACGGTGGTCTTACGGTGTGAGACGCGACGGCGTGACGTCAGTGACGCCCGAAGAGCCCGGCTCGTCCCGGGATATCACTTCTGGCGCTTGTAGAACGGCAGCGCGACGACCTCGTACGGCTCGTGCGTGCCCCGGATGTCCACGCCCACGCCCTCGGTGCCCGGGGCGGCGAAGGCCGCGTCCACGTACGCCATGGCGATCGGCTTGCCCAGGGTCGGGGACGGGGCGCCGGAGGTGACCTCGCCGATCACCTGGCCCTCGGCGACCACCGGGAAGCCCGCGCGCGGGACCCGGCGGCCCTCGGCGATCAGGCCGACCAGCTTGCGCGGCGGGGCGCTCTCGGCGCGCTCGGCGGCCGTCTGCAGCGCCTCGCGGCCGACGAAGTCGCCCTCCTTCTCGAACTTCACGACCCGGCCCAGGCCCGCGTCGAACGGGGTGAGCGCGGTCGTCAGCTCGTGCCCGTACAGCGGCATGCCCGCCTCCAGGCGCAGCGTGTCCCGGCAGGAGAGCCCGCACGGGATCAGGCCGTGCGGAGCGCCGGCCTCGGTCAGCGCCCGCCACAGCTGCTCGGCGTGCTCGGGTGCGACGAAGAGTTCGAAGCCGTCCTCGCCGGTGTAGCCGGTCCGGGCGATGAGCGCCGGAACCCCGGCGACCGTGCCCGGCAGACCCGCGTAGTACTTCAGCCCGTCCAGGTCGGCGTCGGTGACGGCCTTCATGATGGCGGGCGACTCGGGGCCCTGGACCGCGAGCAGCGCGTACGCGTCGCGGTCGTCGCGCACCTCGGCGTCGAAGCCCCCGACGCGGGCGGTCAGCGCGTCCAGCACGATCTGCGCGTTGCCCGCGTTGGCGACCACCATGTATTCCGTCTCGCCCAGCCGGTAGACGATCAGGTCGTCCACGATCCCGCCGTCCTCCTGGACGATCATCGTGTAGCGGGCGCGGCCGTTGCCGACGGTGGCGATGTTGCCCACCAGCGCGTAGCTCAGGAAGGCGGCCGCCCCGGGCCCGGTGACGGTGATCTCGCCCATGTGCGACAGGTCGAAGAGGCCGGCCCGGGTGCGTACGGCGTTGTGCTCGTCGCGCTCACTGGCGTACCGCAGGGGCATGTCCCAGCCCGCGAAGTCGGTCATGGTGGCGCCGAGCGAGCGGTGCAGTGCGTCGAGGGCGGTGAGACGGGGGGCAGTGCTCATGGATACGGCTCCAGGGCATGACGACGTCAGGACGAATCCTCCCCATCTGTCATCGGAACCTGAGAGGTTCGCCGATAGCCCCTGACGGGGTATGCCCCGGGAGGGCGCCCCTGTTCACAGGGCTCGGCTTGCACCTTGGGTGGAGCCGCAGGGCGGCTCGCTTTTCAGATCTGCCTCATCCACGCGGTACGGGGCCTGAGAGATTCAAGGGAGGATCTTGCTCCTTCGGCGCCCGGCTCACACTGTGGCCGGAACTCTCCCGCGCGGATTCGAACGGCCGGTATGCAGTTGGCGGGGTCATCATCGCACGCATTGGGGGAGAGTGGGGGGTCAGGTCTCCACGCAGGTGAAGACGGCGAGGTCGGTTGTGCCGCATTGCCTTTTCTTTACACTTCAGGGGCAGGTGCGGGTGACCCGACGGCAGGGGGATGGGCGATGACGGTGCAGCGGTCGGTACCGACCGCGGGGGTCGCGCACGGCGCGATGCCCGCACAGCCCGGCGCACCCGTGCGGGAGCTGCTGGGGACCCGTGCGCCGGTGGTGCGCGACCTGCGCGGGCGCACGGGCCACGGCCCGCACAGCCTCGATTTCACCGCCGGTGACATCGTCGTGGTCTCCGGACTCCCCGGCAGCGGGAAGTCCACCCTCATCCGCCGGGCCGTGCAGGCCCGAGCCATCGACTCTCAGAACACCCGCGACAGCTGGTCCGCCGCCCTGCCCCGTTTACTCCCCTACGCCCTCTACCGCCCCCTGGTGCGCGCCGCGCACTACCGCGGACTCTGGAACGCCCTGCGCTCCGGCGAATCCGTCGTCGTGCACGACTGCGGCACCCAGACCTGGGTACGCCGCTGGCTCGCCCGGCACGCCGTGAGCCGGGGCCGCATCCTCCATCTGATCCTGCTCGACGTGACGCCCGAGGTGGCCCGGCAGGGGCAGCGCGAGCGCGGTCGCGGCGTCTCCGGCTACGCCTTCGCCCGTCACCGGCACGCGGTGGCCCGGCTGCTCCGCGACACCGAACAGGGCCTGCTGCCTGCCGGCTGCACCTCGGCGGTGCTGCTCGACCGCGAGGGCGCGGGGGCGCTCGGCCGGATCTCCTTCACGGTCGCCTGAGCCCCGGGCGGCCGCTCCCGGTTAAGGTGCTGGCCGGAGCCGAGGGCCGCCGCGCGCGGCCGAGGCGGTGGAGAGAGGGCACAGAAGCAGTGGACATTCCGGCACCCGCACCGGCGCATCCCCAGCAGGGGTGGCCCGCCAACGAGCTCGAAGAGGTGCTGACGGCCTCGCTCGGCGTCCCGGACGCGGGCGGCCGCCTCGTCGAGGTGCTGGGCCGCAGCTCCGTCTGGGTGCCGCTGCCGAACGGCGGCACCCCCGCGAGCGCGGACCTCGATCTGCCGATGATGGAGATCGACGGCGCGGCCTTCGTCCCCGTCTTCAGCTCCGAGGCCCAGTTCCTCAGCTGCGTCGGCAGCCACATGTCCTTCGCCGTCGCGCCCGCCCGCGACTTCGCCCGGGGCCTGCCCCCGCAGGTCGGCATCGCCGTGAATCCCGGCGGCGCGGTCGGCATGCCGCTGCCGCCGCCCGCCGTCGCCGAGCTCTGCCGGGCCGGCCGCACCGCCCTGGACGGGCCCGCCACCGGCGGCCGGGTCCGGCTGTTCGAGCCGGACTGGCAGCACGACCCGGTCGACTTCCTCACCGCGGTGTCCGAGGAGTTCGAGGCCACCGGGGTGGTGAGCACCGCCCGCCGGGCGCTGGCCAGCATCGAGGGCGGCGACCCGGTCCTCTTCGTCGGCGTCGAGTTCGCCACCTGGGACGGAGCGGGACAGAGCGCCCCCATGGACGCCATCGGCCGGGCGCTCGGCCGGGTCCAGGTGCCCTGGCCGGTCAACCTGGTCCTGCTCGACGTGGCCCAGGACCTCGTCGGCGACTGGATGCGGGAGAAGGTACGCCCGTTCTACCGGCGTGAGGGCTACTGAGCCACCGGTACGAGGGCTACTGATCCACCGGCGCGAAGGTCCCGGGACCGGCCGGGACCGGGCGCCGTCGGACCATGGCGTCAAGTCGGTGTCAGAAGTGGCGCATAAGCTGGTTTGATGGCGTGGTCGCTCCCGTGTGCCCGGGAGCGATGGCGTGAATGCGACGGATCGACGAGGGGCGGAACCCAGGGTGAGTGCGTCAGGCACTGCGGCGGCCGGAAAGGTCGAGCACCTGCTGCGCCAGGTGACCCCCGGCCGTTACGACGCCTACGAGGCGCTGCTCGCCGCGGTCGCCGAGGGCCGGATCTGGATGCTGCTCTGGCACGGCACGGCCGGCTCACCGGACGCCCAGTACGGAAACATGGAGATCGACGGACTGGGCTACGCCCCCTGTGTCACCTCCGCCCAGGAACTCTCCGCCAGCGGCTGGAACCGGGCCCACGAGCTGGTCACCGGACGGGACATCGCCCGCGCCCTGTTCCCCGACCGCTGGGGCATCTGGCTCAACCCGCACGCCCCCGGTGGCGGCGTCGGCATCCCCTGGCTCGACCTGCGCCGCATCGCCACCGGCCTGGACCGGCTGCCCGCCGGACCGCTCCGCCTGTCCGAGCCCGCCATCGAACTGCCCCAGTTCTACGCCCTGCTCACCCAGAACGCCCACCGCACCCCCGCGATCCGCTCGCTGCGCCGCGCCTGGGTGCACCCCGCGGTCGGCGTCCCGTATCTCGCGATCGGCCTCGACCTCTACGACACCGGCCGCGCCTCCGTCGAATCGGTGCGCGAGATGATGCGGCAGTCGGTCGGCGCGGTCCCCGAGGGGCTGCCCGTCTCCACCGTCGCCCTGTCCGACGAGTACGACCCGGTCGGCATGTGGCTGCGCGCGAACGCCCGTCCGTTCTACGACCGTGAGGCGCACGCCCCCGCAGGCCCGCCACCGGCCCCCGGCTACGGATACCCGCCTCTGCCCCGCTGAGCCCGAAGGGGGCCCGCTGAGCCCGGAAGGGCCGGCCGGGCGACTCCGGTCGGCCCCGCTCAGGGCTCCCTGACGGCGTTCAGGCGCGTGACCTCCGCGGCGTGACCGACGGTGCGCAGCGCGGACGTGAACGAGAAGAAGAGCTGGCAGGCCGGCCAGAGCCGGATGAGGACGGCCACGGCCACCAGCCCCCGGCCCCGACCCTGCTCGCGTACTCCGCTCCGGCGGAACTCCCTGTCGTACGCCTGCGCCTGTGAACTGGTGAGGGGAAGCATGCGGGGCAGGCCGGCGCAGGCGGACCATCCCCTACGAACCGGGGCGGCGCGGTCGGGCGCGGTTCTCCGCTCGTGGTCACCCTCCGTCGAACACCCCTCGATGTCCGGCTTGTTAACTTCCCCCGTGAGGATGTCCCGGAACTGGACGGTTTGTTAACTGTCCGGGTCTCGACTAGGTCTCACCGCTATCCGGACTGTTCTCTTGCGGCAGGCACCGTCTGTAGTGTGCGGCCATCAAACCTCACCACATGGCGAACCAGGGGTGGACCCATGCGAATATTCAAGTCCCGGGCTGTCCGGGCGATCACGACAGCGGTCGCTGTCGGTCTGATCGCCACGGGCTGTTCCAGCGAGCGGGACGAGGGCGGCTCCAAGGGGGGCGACAAGGACACCTTCGTCTTCGCCGGAGCCGGTGACCCCGGTTCCCTCGACCCGGCCCTCGCGAGCGACGGCGAGACGTTCCGCGTCACCCGGCAGGCCTTCGAGGCGCTCCTGGAGCACGAGCCCGGAGGCAGCAAGCTCGTCGGCGGTCTCGCCGAGAAGTGGTCGAGCGACGAGGCCGGCAAGGTCTGGACGTTCAACCTGCGCCAGAACGTGAAGTTCCACGACGGCGAGGCGTTCGACGCCGCCGCGGTCTGCGCGAACTACGACTACTGGTTCAACTGGAAGGGCACGTACCAGTCCAGCGCGGTCTCCTACTACTGGCAGACCATCATGGGCGGGTTCGCCAAGAACGAGGACCCCGAGACGCCCAAGCCGAACTACAAGTCCTGCACCGCCAAGGACGACAAGACGGCTGTCATCGAGGTCAACGAGCCCTCCGCGAACCTCCCGGGCGGCTTCTCGCTCCAGGCCCTGGCGATCCACTCGCCGAAGGCTCTCAAGGAGTACGCGAAGCAGGACGCGAGCGCCAAGGGCGACGCGATCACGTACCCGAAGTACAGCCAGGAGGCCGGTACGGTCGCCGGCACCGGCCCGTACAAGATCACGAAGTGGAACAAGGGCAACAAGGAAGTCTCCTTGCAGCGCTTCGACGACTACTGGGGCGCCAAGGCCAAGGTGAAGAACCTGGTCTTCCGCACCATCTCCACCGAGGAGACCCGCCGCCAGGCGCTCCAGGCGGGTGACATCGACGGTTACGACCTGGTCGCGCCGGCCGATGTGACGACGCTGGAGAAGGAGGGTTACGAGGTCCCGACCCGTGACGTCTTCAACATCTTCTACGTCGGCATGAGCCAGTCGGCGAACCCGGCGCTGAAGAAGCCCGAGGTCCGTCAGGCGATCACGCACGCCATCGACCGCGAGAACCTCGTCAACACCCAGCTGCCCGAGGGCGGCAAGGTCGCGACCCAGTTCATGCCCGACACGGTCGCCGGCTACTCGGACAAGGTGAAGACGTACCCGTTCGACACCGCCAAGGCGAAGGACCTCCTCAAGCAGGCCGGCGAGGAGAAGCTGAGCATCGACTTCTGCTACCCGACCGAGGTCACCCGCCCGTACATGCCTGCCCCGCAGGACATGTTCGAGCTGATGAAGGCCGACCTGGAGAAGGCCGGCATCACCATCAAGCCGAAGGCCATGAAGTGGGCCCCGGACTACCTGGACGCCACCGAGGCGGGCTCCTGCGCCCTGCACATGCTCGGCTGGACCGGTGACTTCAACGACGGCTACAACTTCATCGGCACCTGGTTCGCCGGACCGGACAAGCAGTGGGGCTTCAAGGACGAGAAGGTCTTCGACGCCGTGAACGCCGCTTCCGAGATCACGGACCCGGCCGGTCGCATCGAGGCCTACAAGAAGGCCAACGAGGCGATCGCGGAGTACGCCCCGGGCGTGCCGATCTCGTCGTCGCCGCCGGCCATCGCGTTCGCCAAGAACGTCAACCCGCCGAAGGTCTCCCCGCTGACGCAGGAGAACTTCGCCGAGGTCTCCTTCAAGTAATCGCACACCAGCGGGTCCGCCCGGCCACAGCAACCAGGTGGCCGGGCGGACCCGCATCGACGCACGTGAGAAAGGGGCATGCGGGGTGCTGCGACTCGTCGTAAGAAGACTTCTCCAGCTCATTCCCACCCTGCTCGGCCTGTCGGTCCTGCTGTTCCTCTGGCTGAACCGACTGCCCGGCGGACCCGCCACAGCGATCCTGGGCGAGCGGGCCACCGAAGCCGAAGTAGCGAGAATCAACCGCGCACTCGGGCTCGACGAGCCGGTGCACGTCCAGTACTGGCGGTTCCTCAAGCGCATCTTCGAGCTCGACCTCGGAACCTCCACCCAGACCGGACAGCCGGTGTGGGACGAATTCACCCGCGCCTTCCCCGCCACCGTGGAGCTGAGTCTCGCGGCGATCCTGATCGCCGTCGTCGTCGGCATCCCGATGGGCTACCTCGCGGCCAAGCACCGCGGCGGCTGGCTGGACGTCGCCTCCGTCTCCGGATCGCTGCTCGGCATCTGCATCCCGGTCTTCTTCCTGGCCGTACTGCTGCGCGGGATCTTCTCCGTACAGCTGCAGTGGTTCCCGAGCCAGGGGCGGCTCGACTCCGGCATCAACGCCACCGACGTCACCGGATTCGCCGTCCTGGACGGCCTGTTGACCGGCGAGTTCGATGCGAGCTGGAACGCGATCATGCACTTGATCCTGCCCGCCGTCGCGCTGGCCTCGATCCCGCTCGCCGTCATCGTCCGGATGACCCGCGCCAGCGTCCTGGAAGTGCTCGGCGAGGACTACATCCGCACCGCCGAGTCCAAGGGCCTCGACAAGAAGACCGTGCGGGGACGCCACGTGCTGCGCAACGCGCTGCTGCCCGTGATCACCGCGGTCGGCCTGCTGACCGGCAGCCTGCTCTCCGGCGCGGTGCTCACCGAGTCCGTCTTCGACTTCGGCGGCCTCGGCTCCTTCATCCGTACCGCGATCGACGGCCGCGACTACCCGGTCCTCGTCGGGTTCATTCTCTTCATCGCGATGGTGTACGTGCTGATCAACCTGCTGGTCGACCTCGCGTACAGCATCATCGACCCGAGAGTGCGGGTGCACTGACGTGACGATCCTGACCAACAAAGCAGACAAGATCGACCGTCTCGCCGAGCTGACCCAGAGCTCCGAGACCGTCACCGGCACCAGCCTGTGGCGCGAGGCGTTCCGCAGGATGCGCTCCAGCAAGATGGCGATCATCGGCGCGGTCATCATCGGCGCGTTCGTCCTCATCGCCATCGTCGGGCCGATGGTGGCCCCGCACGGCGCCACCGCGCAGAACTGGCGCAGCGAGGTCTTCCCCAACCAGGGCAAGTTCGTCGGCATGCGCGGGGAGAACTGGTTCGGCCTGGACCACCTGGGCCGCGACATGTTCTCCCGCTGGCTCGTCGGAGCCCGGCAGACGCTGCTCGTCGGTGTGGTCTCCATGCTCATCGGCCTGATCGTCGGCGCGCTGGTCGGTGTGCTCTCCGGAGCCGCCGCGACGCTCGGCGGCAAGGCCGGGCAGCGCGTCGACACCGTGATCATGCGCTTCACCGACATCATGCTGTCGCTGCCCTCGCTGCTGCTGGCCGTCTCCATCGCCGCGGTGCTCGGCCAGTCGCTGACCACCGTGATGATCGCCGTGGGTGTCGTCCAGATCCCCATCTTCGCCCGCCTGCTGCGCGGTTCGATGCTGGTGCAGGGCGGCGCGGACTACGTGCTCGCCGCGAAGGCGGTCGGCATCCGGCGCAAGCGGATCGTGCTCACGCAGATCCTGCCGAACTCGCTGAGCCCCGTCATCGTCCAGGCCACGCTGAGCCTGGCCACGGCGATCATCGAGGCCGCGGCCCTGTCCTACCTGGGCCTCGGCAACCCCGACCCGGCCGTTCCCGAGTGGGGCGTGATGCTCTCCCAGGCACAGCGCTTCTTCGACAACGAGCCGATGATGGCCGCCTACCCGGCCATCGGGATCATCATCACCGCCCTCGGCTTCACCCTGCTCGGCGAGGCCATGCGCGAAGCCCTCGACCCGAAGTTGCGAGGCTGAAGTCCCATGTCACTGCTCTCCGTTGAGGAACTCAGCGTCACCTTCACCGCCCGCGGCCGCAAGGACGCCACGGCCGTGGACGGCGTCTCCTTCGAGGTCGACCAGGGCCAGGTCGTGGGCCTGGTCGGCGAGTCGGGCTGCGGCAAGTCCGTCACCTCGCTCGCCCTGATGGGCCTGCTGCCCCGCAAGGGCGCGAGGATCGGCGGCCGTGCCGAGTTCGACGGCCAGAACCTGCTGACCATGAACGAGCGCAAGCTCCGCGATCTGCGCGGCAGCCAGCTCGCCATGATCTTCCAGGACCCGCTCTCCTCGCTGAACCCGGTCGTCCCCATCGGGATCCAGGTCACCGAGATCCTCCAGCGCCACCGCGGGCTGAAGGGTGAGAAGGCCCGCAAGGAAGCGGCCTCGCTGCTCGACCGGGTCGGCATCCCCGACCCGGACCGGCGGCTGAAGGAGTACCCGCACCAGCTCTCCGGCGGTATGCGCCAGCGGGCGCTGATCGCCATGGCGGTCGCCTGCGCCCCCCGGCTGCTGATCGCCGACGAGCCGACGACCGCCCTGGACGTGACCATCCAGGCGCAGATCCTGGAGCTCCTGAAGGAGCTGGTCGACCAGGAGGGCACCGCCCTGCTGATGATCACGCACGACCTCGGCGTCGTCGCCGGCCTCTGCGACGAGGTCAACGTCCTCTACGCCGGCCGGGCGGTGGAATCGGCGGGCCGCCGCGAGCTGTTCGCCCACCCGAGCCACCCGTACGCGCACGGACTGCTCGGCTCCATCCCGCGCCTGGACGCACCGCGCGGCGAGCCGCTGCACCCGATCCGCGGGTCCATCAACGACAAGATCGCCTGGGCGGACGGCTGCGCGTTCGCCCCCCGGTGCGACCACTACACGATGGAGTGCCTCACCGGCACCCCCGAACTGACCGAACCACGCACGGCCGGACACCAGGTGCGCTGCGTCAACCCGGTCCTGCCCAAGGCGGAGGTCCCGGCATGAGCCTGCTCGAACTGGACGGCGTCAAAGTCCACTTCCCGGTCAAGAAGGGCCTCTTCTTCGACCGTACGGTGGGCCACGTCTACGCGGTCGACGGCGTCTCGCTGTCCATCGAGGCCGGCCAGACGTACGGTCTGGTCGGCGAGTCGGGCTGCGGCAAGACGACCCTCGGCCGCGCGGTCCTGCGGCTGAACGACATCACCGACGGCGGGGTCGTCTTCGACGGCACCGACCTGGCGAAGCTGCCTTCGGAGGAGATGCGGGCCTTCCGCCGCCGCCTCCAGATGGTCTTCCAGGACCCTCTGGGCAGCCTCAACCCCCGGCAGAACATCGAGTCGATCCTGTCCGAGGGCATGGCCGCCCACGGCATCGGCAAGGACCAGGCGGAGCGCCGGGAGAAGATCAAGGACATCCTCGCCAAGGTCGGCCTGCCGTCCAACGCGATGTCCCGCTACCCGCACGAGTTCTCCGGCGGCCAGCGCCAGCGCATCGGCATCGCCCGCGCCCTGGTCCTGGAGCCGGACGTGATCATCTGCGACGAGCCGGTGTCCGCGCTCGACGTCTCCGTCCAGGCGCAGGTGATCAACCTCCTGGAGGAGCTCCAGGAGTCCCTCGGACTGACCTACCTGGTCATCGCGCACGACCTCGCAGTCGTCCGGCACATCTCGGACGTCATCGGGGTGATGTACCTGGGCGGGCTCGTCGAGGAGGCCCCGAGCGACGCGCTGTACGCGGGGCCCCGGCACCCGTACACCAAGGCGCTGATGTCGGCAGTCCCGGTGCCGGACCCCGAGGTCGAGGACCGCCGCGAGCGCATCCTGCTCCACGGCGACCTGCCCTCCCCGGCGAACCCGCCTGCCGGCTGCCGCTTCCACACCCGCTGCCCGTGGGTGCAGGAGACCAAGTGCGCCACGGAGCGCCCGCCGCTGCTGGACACCGGCGACGGCCACAAGGTGGCCTGCCACTTCACGGCCGAGATCGAGGCCGGGACGGTGAAGCAGACCCTGGCGACCGGGATCGAGGCGGTTACCGGCACGGAAACGGTGGCGGCCGAAGCGGTGGAGGTCTCGGAGGGCGAGACCACCGCCGAGCCGGCGGACGTCGCTCCGGAGAAGGGGGAGTCTCCGGGGAAGGAAGAGGCTCCGGAGAAGGAGGAGCCCGCGACCGTACCGGCTCAGGCTCAGTCCGACGCGGGGAAGGCCGACCGGTCGGAGGGCAGCCCCAAGGCCTAGGACCGGCACAATTGCCCGGTGCTCACCGAACTGTTCACGCCCTCCGTCCAGCATGCGCTCGATCTCGTCGGGATCTTCGTCTTCGCGATCTCGGGCGCCCTGCTCGCCGTCCGCAAGAACTTCGATGTCTTCGGCATCGCGGTTCTCGCGGAGGTGACAGCGCTGGGCGGAGGGCTGTTCCGCGACGTCATGATCGGTGCGATCCCGCCCGCGGCCTTCACCGACCTCGGCTACTTCATCACCCCGCTGTTCGCCGCCGTCCTTGTCTTCTTCCTCCACCCGCACGTGGAGCGCATCCAGGCCGGGGTCAACGTCTTCGACGCGGCGGGGCTCGGGCTGTTCTGCGTGACCGGCACGGTCAAGGCGTACGAGTACGGCCTCGGGCTCACCGCGTCGGCGGCGCTGGGTCTGGCCACGGCGGTCGGCGGCGGTGTGCTGCGCGACGTGCTCGCCAACGAGGTGCCCTCGCTGCTGCGCTGGGACCGCGACCTGTACGCGGTGCCGGCGATCGTCGGCGCGACCATGGTGGTCCTGTGTATCCGCTTCGACACGCTCAACGCGCTGACCAGCGGGATGGCTGTGATCGCCGCGTTCGTCCTGCGACTGCTGGCGCTGCGCTTCCACTGGCGGGCGCCGCGTGCGTACAACCGGTCCTCCGCCCGGGCCGAGGAGGGCTCGGCGGCGACCTGAGGCGGGTCCGGCAGCGTGATGCGCCCGCCATGATTCGGCAACGAAAAAGCTACCGCTCAGTAATGCAATCGATGTACCGTGCATGCCATGGCACAGGCAGCGACTGAGGCAGTGACCGGCGCGGCGCGGACCGCGCGGGCGACCATCGGCGACAGCGAGTTCGACCGGGACACCGCGGTCACCCTGCGCGAGGAGGGCGTCTACGACGCCGAGCTCTCCGCGGGCTGGACCATCATCCACGCCGTCAACGGCGGCTATCTGCTGGCCCTGCTCGGCCGTGCCCTGGGCGAGGCCCTGCCGCATCCCGACCCGTTCTCCGTATCGGCGCACTACCTCGCCGCCTCCGTGCCCGGCCCCGCCGTGATCCGCACCGAGGTCATCCGGACCGGCCGCACCCTCTCCACCGGCCAGGCATCCCTCTTCCAGTACGCCGAGGACGGCACCGAGGTCGAGCGCATCCGGGTCCTGGCCACCTACGGCGACCTCGACACGCTCCCCGACGACGTCCGCACCACGGCCCTGCCGCCCGCCATGCCCGACCGGGACCACTGCCTCGGCCCGAGCGACGGCGCGCCCAGGATCCCCGGCAGCTCCGCCATCACCGACCGCCTCGACATCAAGCTCGACCCCGCGACCGTCGGCTGGGCGATCGGCGCCCCGTCCGGCAAGGGCGAGATGCGCGGCTGGTTCGGCCTGGCCGACGGCCGTGACGCTGACCCGCTGTCGTTGCTGCTCACCGTCGACGCCCTGCCGCCGACCTCGTTCGAGCTGGGCCTGACCGGCTGGACCCCCACCGTCGAGCTGACCACCCACATCCGCTGCCGCCCTGCCCCGGGCCCGCTGCGCGTCGCCATCACCACCCGCAACCTCGCGGGCGGCTTCCTGGAGGAGGACGCCGAGGTCTGGGACAGCGCCGACCGCCTGGTCGCCCAGTCCCGCCAGCTGGCCAAGGCCCCGCGCAGCAAGTAGGCGTACGGGTCGGAGCAGTAGCCTGCGCGGCAAGCAGGCGTACGGGTCCGAGGCCCGCACAGCGGTAGAGTGCGCCCGTTGATCATGGACCGGTGAAATCCGTCCGGCTGCTCTCCGTCCTCCAGCTGCTCCAGACCCGGGCCACGGCCCCCGCCACCGAGCCGGCCGAGCGCCTCGACGTCTCCGTACGCACCCTCTACCGTGACGTCGAGGCGCTCTCCGCCGCCGGAGTCCCCGCTAGGGGTGTCCGGTACGGCGGCATCGCCCTGCTCCCCGGCTTCCGCACCGACGTCACCGGCCTCACCGCCGACGAGGCGCGCGCCCTGTGCGTGTTCACCGCCGACGACGCGCACGCCGCCCTCGGCCTGGACGCCGCCCTCGGCTCAGCCCTGCGCAAGGTCATGGCCGCCCTGCCCGCCCCGCACCGCCCGGCCGCCGAGCAGACCAGCCGCCACATCCTCGTCGACCCGGCCCGCTGGATGAGCGGCCCCAGGGCGGCCGTCGACGTCGCCGAACTCCACGAGGCCGTCCTCGCCGACGTCCGGCTGCGCCTGCGCTACCGGCACAGCGGCGAGGACACGCCGCGCGACTCCACCGGCGACCCCCTACGGCCTCGTCGTGAAGGCCGGCGTCCGGCACCTGGTCGCGGACCGCGACGGCGACCCCCGCCTCTTCCGCGCCGACCGGATCCACACGGCCGAACCCGCCGAGGACTCCGTACGGCGGCGCGCCGGGGCGGAGTTGGCGGGGGTGTGGGAGACGCTCCGCGCCGGGGCGGAGCAGCGCCCCTCGGCGGTACGGCTACGGGTCCGGGTGCACCGCCCGCCCGCGCCTGGAGCTGTTCCGGTGCCTGAACGCGGGAGCGCTGACCGGGGAGCCCCGGCCGGACGAGCCCGGCCGGGAGAGGAGCCGGGGCAGTGGCTGCTGGCGGAGCCGGCCGTGTCGGAGGTCGCCCGGGCCAGGTCCCTCCTCGCGTTCGGGCCGACGGTGGAGATCCTCGACCCGCCCGAGGCCCGCGCCCTGCTGGCCGAGGTGGCCGCCGAGGTCGTCGAGAGGTACGCGGTGGAGGGCTGACCCCGGCCCCGCCGCCGTCACTCCCAGCCGGCGGACTCCGGATCGACGCCGTGGGCCCGGGCGTTCGCGGCGATCACCGCGCACAGCCAGCTGGTGAGCCCGGGGGCGATCGCGTCGTGGTACGCGGCGTACCCGGGGTCGGTGACATACGTCCGGCCGATGCAGACCTGCATGGCGTACGTGCAGTCGAAGTACGTCGAGATCTGCGCCCGGTGCCGCTCCGCGAGGGCGTTCGCCCGGTCCGAGCCGGGGGCGACGCCGGAACGGTACGCGGCGGCGAGGTCGGCGGTCAGGGCCTCGGTTGCCGCCGCGACCTCCCGCCAGCCGTCGGCGTTCATCGCGGCCGCCCGCTCCGCGTACTGCGCCCACTGGTCCGTCCCGCCCCAGCGCTCCTCGGCCTCCTCGGCCCAGGCGGGCTGCCAGTCGGCCCCGAAGATCTCCACCTGCTCCTCGGGCGTCAGCCGGATCCCGGGCTTCGACTCCAGCAGCATCCGGTCGACCGACCCGACCATCCGCTCCAGCCGCGAGATCCGGTCCACGAGCTGCCCCCGCTGCCGGCGCAGATGCTCCCGCGCGTCGACCTCCGGATCGTCCAGGAGCCGCCCGATCGCGGCGAGCGGGATGCCGATCTCCCGGTAGACGAGGACCCGGTGGAGCCGGGCGACGTCGTCCTCCCCGTACACCCGGTACCCGGCCCGGGTGCGCCCGCCCGGCCGCACCAGGCCGATCGTGTCCCAGTGGTGCAGGGTCTTCACGCTGACCCCGACGAGCGCGGCGGTCCGCCCGACGGTCAGCCCGTCGGCGGGCGGCTCCTGCGGACGGTGGTCCTCGCTCCTCATCGGCCCAGTCTCCCGCAGCCGGGACACGGCGGCCGTGGGCCGGCCGGTCACGCGGTGGTGGCCACGCCCGCGTTCGCGAGGATCTCCCGGGCGGGCAGGGCGACGCTCGCGGCGGCGGTCAGCCCGGAGGCCGCGAGGTGGGCGTCGGCGAAACGCAGCCCGGCCGCGTACCCGGCGAAGTCCGGCAACCCGACCGGCTCCTGCCCCAGTCGGAGGGCGGTGCGGTCGCCGAACACGTACGGGGACAGGTTCTGCATGCCCGCCACATCGATCCCGGCCGCCACCTTCGCGCAGGCCTCGTCCAGCTCCCCGCCGGACAGCGACGTGGCCCAGGGGCCCAGGGCGTCCTCGCCCGCCAGCTCCCGTACGAAGGCCTCGGCCAGCCCTTCGGCCACGACCTGCTCGCCGACCGTGACCGTCGCCGGGTCCCAGGCCACGTTGGCGTAACGGACGTTGTGGTGCAGCTCGTGGGCGGCGGCGTGCCCGATCTTCGCCAGGCTGGTCGCGGTCGGCCACATCATCAGCAGGATCGCTCCCGGGATGCCGCCGAGGCCGAAGTAGCCCTGGTTCAGGCCCATCAGCGGGTCGTCCGGGTCGCCGAGCACCAGGACCATGTGCACGGTGTCGGCGGTCCGCGCCCCCGGCGCCGCCGCGCTCAACCGTTGCCGGGCGGCGGCGAGGGAGTCCTCGATCCGCTGCCACACCCGGGCCTCCCGCATCCGCTCCAGGGCCTCCAGGTGGCGCGGGTCGTCCCGGTCCAGCGGGAAACCGCTGCCCGCGCGGTGCGTCTCGACCAGGTCCCCGACCCCCGCCCGGGACATCACCTCCTGCAACGGGGCGAGCATCTCCCGCAGGGCGTGCGGTCGTTGGGCCACGGGGCGGTGCAGGAGGCCGAGCAGGCCGGAGGCGGTGTCATGGACGACGATCTTCATACCCGGGGACCGTAGGGCCTCCTGTTGCGGGAGGGTCAAGCGCGGCGGTGGCGTCCCCCGCCTCCCGGCCTGCCCGTGCGTACGTCACGCGTCGTCCAGCCAGTGCGCCCGGCCGATGGTGACCAGCCGCAGCCGCCGCCGGGCCACCCGGACGACCTCCGCCTCACCCGCCGGCCCGGCCTCCAGCAGGGTCGACGTGGTGATCACCATGTGGTCCACATAGAGACCGCCGAGCATCAACAGATCGTCCTCGCTCCAGCCGGCGGACCCCGCCTCCTGGCCGAGCGCGCACGCCACCTCCTCCGCGAACCCCCGCAGTTGGGCCGCGATCGCCTCGCGCACCGGGCCGACCCCGCCGTGCTGCTCGCGGGCGATGAACCGGAAGTGGGCCGGCTGCGCGCCGACATGGCGCGCTATCACCTCCACGCTGCGGTCCACGCGCTCCTCGCTGTCGCCCGTCTCCGCGAGCACCGCGGCGATCAGCCCGTGCAGGCTGCCCAGGGTCTCCTCGACCAGCGCGACGCCGAGCGCGGCGGTGTCCTCGAAGTGCCGGTAGAAGGCCGTCGGGGTGACTCCGGCGGCCCGGGTGACCTCCCGCAGTCCCAGGCTGCTCAGACTCTGGTGCTCCAGGAGGACGAGCGCCGCGTCCAGGAGGGTCTGGCGGGTCCTGAGCTTCTGGGTCTGACGGATTCCGACGGTGTGACTCATGCCATTCAGTAAACAACCGTTCTCCGAGTCCAGGGAAGGGTTGGGGGTTTAGACTCCTGAGTCAGTGAACACTCGTACTCCGAACGGCCTTCGTCGTCCCACAGAGAGGTTCCGCCGTGCTCGTCCTCGTCGCCGCACTGCTTCTGCTGGGCATCCTCCTCGGGGCGGTCGCCCACCTCCCGCTGCCGCTGACCCTGGCCGCCGCGGCCGTGATCGGCTGCTGGCTGCTGATCTTCGCCGTGCGCGAGCGCACGTCGCGCCGCACCCACTGACCCGCCGCACCCGCACCCGCCGAGCCTGTCGTTTCCCGGACCGATCCGAAGGAGCTCGCACCATGACCCTCATGACCCTCACCGATCGCACCCGCCGCACGACCGACACTCCTGCCGAGGCCCACGGGGACGCCGAGGTCGCCGACCTCGCCCCCGTCGCGGATGCGCATGGGGGTCCGGACACGGATGCGGATGCGCGCACGCAGACCCCCGTCGCCCGTGCCGTGGGCCGCGAGGCGGACGGTCTCGCCGTCGCCTCCTTCGTCCTCGGCCTCGTCGGGCTGCTGGTCTTCAATCTCGTGCTCGGACCCATGGCGATCGTGATGGCGCTGCTGGCCCTGGCCCGCCGCACCCGCCGCCGGGGACGTGCCTGCCTCGGCCTCGCCCTGGGCGTCGCCGACCTCGCCGTGCTCGGTTTCCTGGTCACCGTCAACGGCACCGTCGGCTGGAGCATCGGCGGCTGACACGCGCCCCCACGCGGGCCCGCGAGCCGCTCTCCCCGTTCCGGATCGGGCTTCGGACCGGGGCCTGTCGCCGGTCTCCGAACCGGTCCGTCGCACCCCGTGCGGGGCGTGCGCGGGGGCCGGGCCGTGACGCGCCCGGCGTGCGCCCCACCCCGGGCTCGTAGAATCGGCCCCACCATGGCTTACCTCGACCACGCCGCGACCACCCCGATGCTTCCCGAAGCGATCGGGGCGATGACCGCCCAGCTCTCCGTCACCGGCAACGCGTCCTCGCTGCACGCCGCCGGACGCCGGGCCCGCCGCACCGTCGAGGAGTCCAGAGAAGCCCTCGCCGACTCCCTCGGTGCACGCCCCAGCGAGGTCGTGTTCACCTCCGGCGGGACGGAGGCCGACAACCTCGCTGTCAAGGGCCTCTACTGGTCCCGCCGCGACGCCGACCCCCGCCGCACCCGGGTCCTCGCCGGCCCCGTCGAGCACCACGCCGTCCTCGACGCCGTCGACTGGCTCGCCGAGCACGAGGGTGCGAACGTCGACTATCTCCCCGTCGACCGCCACGGCCGGGTCCACCCCGAAGATCTGCGTGAGGCGATCCTCCGGGACCCCGACGACGTCGCGATGATCACCGTGATGTGGGCCAACAACGAGATCGGCACCATCATGCCGGTACGCGAACTGTCCTCGGTGGCGGCGGAGTTCGGGATTCCCATGCACGCCGACGCGGTCCAGGCCTTCGGCCAGCTGGAGGTCGACTTCGCCCGCTCCGGACTGGCCGCGATGACGGTCAGCGGGCACAAGATCGGCGGCCCGTTCGGCATCGGCGCACTGCTGCTGGGCCGCGACCACACCCCCGTACCCGTCCTGCACGGCGGCGGCCAGGAGCGGCACGTACGCTCCGGCACCCTGGACGTGCCCGCCGTCGCCTCCTTCGCGGTCGCCGGGCGGCTGGCGGCCGAGCGGCGCGAGCAGTTCGCCCGGCGCGTGGGATCCCTGCGCGACGACCTCGTGGCCGCCGTGCGCCTGGCCGTGCCGGACGCCGTGCTCGGCGGCGACCCCGACCCGGCCGGACGCCTCCCCGCCAACGCCCACTTCAGCTTCCCCGGCTGCGAGGGCGACTCCCTCCTGCTGCTGCTGGACGCCCAGGGCATCGAATGCTCCACCGGCTCCGCCTGCACCGCCGGGATCGCCCAGCCCAGCCACGTACTCCTGGCGACGGGGACCTGCCCGGACCTGGCCCGGGGCACCCTGCGCTTCTCGCTCGGCCACACGTCGACCGCGGAGGACGTGAAGGCGCTCGCCGAGGCGATCGGCCCGGCGGTCGAGCGGGCGAGGACGGCCGGGCTCAGCTGAGAGCCGTCACGCCGAGGCCTTCGCGGAAGCGGAAGCGGACGGTGTGACCGAAGGGGTGGGCGGCGCCGCCGCGGCCCGCCGCACCAGCTCCAGGTACCGGTCCCAGTCCCAGTGCGGGCCCGGGTCGGTGTGGTCGGTGCCCGGCACCTCCACATGCCCGATGATGTGCTCCCGGTCGATGGGTATGCCGTGGCGCGCGCAGATCGACGCCGTGAGCCGCGCCGAGGACGCGTACATCGCCTTGGTGAGGTCCTTCGGCCGGTCCACGAACCCCTCGTGCTCGATGCCGACTGCACGTTCGTTGTAGGCGCGGTTGCCCGCCTGGTACGCCACGTCCAGCTCGCGGATCATCTGCACCACTCGCCCGTCCTGTCCCACGATGTAGTGCGTCGCGGCCTGGTGGGCGGGGTTCTGGAACACCTTCACCGCGCTGTCGAAGCTGCCCTGGGTGACGTGGATGATCACCCGGTCGATGGGGAAGTCGTCGGGCCGGTCCGCACGTCGCCAGTTCGCCTCCGAGGCCGCCACCCAGGTCGCCCCGGCGTAGTCCAGCTCGCCCGGCTTCCGTGGCTTCTCGACGCCGGGGACCTGCCACCACAGCCGCTTCACCTGGTCGCGCGCGAGCACGGCGGCGGTGCCGGCGGCCGCCACCGCGCCGCCGCCGATCAGCAGTGCGCGGCGGCTGACGCCGTCCGCCGGCTTCTTCCGCGAAGGCTTTCCCGAAGGCTTTCGCGCAGCCCGGGTGCTCCCGTTGTTCCCCATGTGATCGTCAACGCTTATCCGCGAGCGTTCGGTTCCCGGCGACCCGTACCCTGGAGGGGCTATGACTCAGACTTCCCAGCGCCCCCTGCGTGTCCTCGCCGCGATGTCGGGCGGCGTGGACTCCGCCGTCGCCGCCGCACGCGCCGTCGAGGCGGGCCACGACGTGACCGGTGTCCACCTCGCCCTGTCCGCGAACCCCCAGTCCTTCCGGACCGGGGCGCGCGGCTGTTGCACCATCGAGGACTCCCGGGACGCCCGCCGCGCGGCCGACGTCATCGGTATCCCGTTCTACGTCTGGGACCTGGCGGAACGCTTCCGCGAGGACGTCGTCGAGGACTTCGTCGCGGAGTACGAGGCCGGGCGCACGCCCAACCCCTGCCTGCGCTGCAACGAGAAGATCAAGTTCGCCGCGCTGCTCGACAAGGCGCTCGCCCTCGGCTTCGACGCCGTGTGCACCGGCCACTACGCCACGGTGGTCCTCGCCGAGGACGGCAGCCGTGAACTGCACCGCGCCTCCGACATGGCCAAGGACCAGAGTTACGTCCTCGGCGTCCTGGACGAGAAGCAGCTCGCCCACGCCATGTTCCCGCTCGGCGACACCCTCACCACCAAGGACGAGATCCGCGCCGAGGCCGAGCGCCGCGGCCTGGCCGTCGCCAAGAAGCCCGACAGCCACGACATCTGCTTCATCGCCGACGGCGACACCCAGGGCTTCCTGGCAAACCGCCTCGGCGGCCCGGCCGAGGGCGACATCCTCGACGAGTCCGGTACGAAGCTGGGCACCCACGAGGGTGCGTTCGGCTTCACCATCGGCCAGCGCAAGGGTCTGAAGATCGGCCACCCGGCCCCCGACGGCAAGCCGCGCTACGTGCTGGACATCTCGCCGGTGAACAACACCGTCACCGTCGGCCCTGTCGAGGCCCTCGACGTGACCTCGCTGACCGCGATCAAGCCCCGCTGGTGCGGAACGCCTCCGTCCGGCCCGGGGACGTACACCGCCCAGCTCCGCGCCCACGGCGGCGAGTGCGAGGTCACCGCCGAGCTGGTGGACGGCTCCGAGCTGAACGTCACCTTCACCGAGCCGGTCCGGGGCGTCGCCCCCGGCCAGGCGGTCGTCCTCTACGACGGCACGCGCGTGGTCGGCTCGGCCACCATCGCCACGACGGTCCGCCGCGAGCGGGTGCCGGCGGGCGGCTGAGCAACCGGCGGCATGAGGCCCGACACCGGGCCCCGTGCCGCCTACGACGCCTGGCGGTACGCGTACACGTCCTTGGCGAAGAAGTCCGTCAGCACCGGGGCGAGCACCTGGGGCGCCACCTCGCGCATCTGGCCCGTCAGTGTGCGGTGCCGGCCGCGCGGCAGGGCCTCGGCCAGGGTCCGGGTCGCCGCGCGCGCCGGGGCGCTGCTGAAGCCGCCGCAGATCACCAGGGTCCGGGCGGCGATCGCCGAGAACCGCTCGGCGGGGATCGCCCCGTCGCCCAGCAGCGCGTCGTCGTACGCCAGCGTGTGCGCCATCGCCTCCAGCTCCGCCCACACCGGGGCGCGCCGCATCCGGGCGGCCGTCTCCTCGGCGACACCCGTCATGGACAGGAACAGGTCCACCGCCCCGCCCCGGTCCCCGGCGGCCAGCAGCCGGTGCAGCCGGGTCGTGCAGCGGGCCTTGAACAGCAGGCCGGACGCCCCCGGCGTGTAGGGCGGCTCGTACACGGCGAGCAGCTCCACCGGGAGCCCGGCGGCCGCCGCCTCCAGGGCCAGCGCCCCGCCGGACGACATCCCGAAGACCGATGCTCCCGGCCCGGCCGCACCGACGACGGCGGTCAGGTCCTCGACCTCCCGCGCCACGTCGCAGCGCCCGGTGTCACCGCTGGCGCCCCGGCCCCGCCGGTCGTAGGTGAGCACCGTGAAACGCGGCGCGAGCAGGGCGGCCAGCGGCGCCTCGGCCACGGCGGTGCTCAGCGCCCCGCCGACCAGCACCAGCGGTGGCCCCTCGCCCTGGCGGCGGTAGGCGATCGGCGTGCCGTCGGCGGAGAGAATCCTGTCCATGGGAGATCAGACCGGGGCGGCCGGGGAAACTCATCGCTCCGCCCGGAAAAACTTCCCGGGCGGGCGCATCGCGCGTCAGTCGGCCACCGCCTCCGTGGCGTAGAAGCAGAAGTGGTCCTTGATCGCGGCGACTTCGGGCTTCGGGTCCGGGTAGGCCCAGACGAGATCGGCGGCCCCGGGCAGCGACCAGTAGGAGGCGTCCCCCTTGAACGGGCAGTGGGTGGTGGTGTCCGACGGGGCGAGCAGTTCGGTGCGGACGTCCTCGGGCGGCAGGTAGTAGCGGACCGGACAGCCGGTCTCGCGGAGCACGAGCGGGCGGCGGCTCTCGGCCAGCACCTGGCCTTCGTGCACGGCCCGCACGTGCTCGGCGCCCTGCTCGACGGTGATGCGGTGTCCTCGGGTGGCAGTCATGCCCGGTTCAGCGGCGTACGGGGCCGTCTTCTTCCCCGTACGCCGGATCTTCGCCACAACGGGTGCGCGAGGAAGCGTCCGGGGCCTCGCCCGCGACGGGTGTGCGAAGACGTGCCCCGGGGCGGGTCGTACGGTTGCCGCATGAACATCTGCGTCTTCCTCTCCGCCGCCGACCTCGACGACCGCTACACCGTGCCCGCCCGCGAGTTCGCGGAGCTGCTGGGCAGGGGCGGCCACACCCTGGTCTGGGGCGGGTCGGAGAGCGGGCTGATGAAGGTGGTCGCGGACGGCGTCCAGTCGGCGGGCGGGCGGCTGGTGGGGGTCTCGGTCGACTTCCTCGCCGCCAAGGCCCGGACCGACGCCGACGAGATGGTCATCGCCCGCGACCTCGCCGAGCGCAAGGCGCTCCTCCTGGAGAAGGCCGACGCCGTCGTGATCATGGTCGGCGGGACGGGGACGCTCGACGAGGCCACCGAGATCCTGGAGCTGAAGAAGCACGGCAAGCACACCAAGCCGGTCGTCCTGCTGAACACGGCGGGCTTCTACGACGGGCTGCGCCAGCAGTTCCAGCGCATGGAGGACGAGGGGTTCCTGCCCCTGCCCCTGACCGACCTCGTCTTCTTCGCCAAGGACGGCGTCGGCGCGCTGGCCTACCTGGAGGAGTCCGCCGGTCTCCAGTAAGGAGCCCGGATCTAGGATCGCCCCATGGCTACCCACCTCATCACCGGCGCCGGCTCCGGTATCGGCGCCGCTGTCGCCCGCCGGCTCCAGGAGCGCGGCGACGACCTCGTCCTGCTCGCCCGCGACGCCGGCCGCGCCAAGGAGTTCGCCGACCGCCACCCGGGCGCGCGCACGCTCGTCGGCGACCTCGCCAACCCCGACCGGCTGTCCTGGGCGTTCGGCCAGCAAGCCATGCCCGAGCGGATCGACACCCTGCTGCACATCGCGGGCGTCGTCGAGCTCGGCGAGGTCGGGGAGCTCACCCCCAAGGCCTGGCACTTCCAGCTCAACGCCAACCTGATCGCCCCCGCCGAGATCACCCGCCTCCTGCTCCCGCAGCTTCGCGTCGCCCAGGGCCACGTCCTGTTCGTGAACTCCGGGGCCGGGCTCAACGCCCACGCCGGGTGGAGCGCGTACGCCGCGAGCAAGCACGGTCTCAAGGCGCTCGCCGACTCGCTGCGCCACGAGGAGCACGGCAACGGCGTCCGCGTCACCTCCGTCTACCCGGGCCGCACCGCCAGCCCCATGCAGGTCAAGGTGCACCAGCAGGAGGGCAAGGAGTACGACGCGGACCGCTGGATCGACCCCGAGTCGGTGGCCACCACGATCCTGATGGCGATCGACCTGCCGCGCGACGCCGAGGTCAACGACCTCACGGTCCGCCCCGGCCGCTGACGCCCCGCGTACATCGGGGGTGCGCGTACGCGGGGGGTGCGCGGAGGACCGTAGGCTTCCCGCGTGAGCGAGAAGAGCAAGTTCAGCGGGTGTCCGGCGACCGGCATCGGGTCGATGCCCGGGGGAGACGCGAGGGAGGCGGCGAAGACCGTCGCCGGCTCCTTCGCCGACGGCCAGGGCATGCCGCACCTGGCGGAACTGCCCGCGCGCGGGCCCGGCGCCGACATGATCGGCCGGACCATCGGCATGCTCGTCGAGATGTACGGGCACGTCGAGCCGAGCGGCTGGCGGATCAGCGACCGGCCCGGCCGCGACACCCGGCGTGCCCGCTCCTGGCTGGGGGAGGACCTGGACGCCCTGGAGGAGTTCACCCAGGGGTACGAGGGCCCGCTCAAGGTCCAGGCCGTCGGCCCCTGGACCCTTGCCGCCGCCCTCGAACTGCGCGGCGGCGAAGCCATGCTGGCCGACCCCGGCGCCTGCCGGGACCTGGCCGGGTCCCTGGCCGAGGGACTCCGCGCCCATCTCGCGGAGGTCCGCCGCCGGATGCCCGGGGCGAAGGTCGTCCTCCAGCTCGACGAACCCTCCCTGACCGCCGTCCTGCTGGGCCGGGTCCGCTCCGCCAGCGGCTACCGCACCTACCGTGCCGTCGACCGCCAGGTCGTCGAGGGCACCCTGCGCGACGTCCTCGCGGCGGCGGGCGAGGACGGCACGACGCTCGTCCACTCCTGCGCCCCCGAAGTGCCCTTCGCGCTGCTGCGCCGGGCCGGGGCCGACGGGATCTCGTTCGACTTCTCGTTGCTCACCGAGCGTGAGGAAGAGGCGATCGGGGAAGCCGTCGAGGGCGGCACCCACCTCTTCCTTGGCGTGGTGCCGTCCACCGACGCGGCCTCGGAGGCATTGTCAGACCCGGGCGGTAGCGTCATGGGGGTCAGGACGTTGTGGAGCAGGCTGGGGCTGAATCCGGGGACTCTCGCCGAGTCCGTCGCGATCACTCCGTCGTGCGGTCTCGCGGGTGCGTCGCCCGCCTACGCCCGCAGCGCGCTCGCCCACAGCGCCAGGGCGGCGCGGTCGCTCGCGGACAACCCTGAGTGACGGGAATGACGGGCCAACGGGAGGACGGAACGATGGCGGGCGAACAGCGGGTGGAGCAGGAGAGCTCGGTTCCGGCGGACGTGCGGGAGAAGCACGCGCTGCTGGCCGAGCAGGTCGAGGAGCACCGCTTCCGCTACTACGTGAAGGACCAGCCGGTCGTCAGCGACGGCGAGTTCGACCGGCTGATGCGTTCCCTGGAGGCTCTGGAGGAGGAGCACCCGGCGCTGCGCACCCCGGACTCGCCGACCCAGAAGGTCGCCGGGCCCTACCGCACGGAGTTCACCTCCGTGGAGCACCGCGAGCGCATGCTCTCCCTGGACAACGCCTTCGACGACGAGGAGCTGGCCGCCTGGGCGGACCGGGTCGCCAAGGACGTCGGCACTCCCGACCACCACTTCCTGTGCGAGCTGAAGGTCGACGGCCTCGCCGTCAACCTCACCTACGAGCACGGCCGCCTCACCCGGGCGGCGACCCGCGGCGACGGCCGTACCGGCGAGGACATCACCCCCAACGTCCGGACGATCGCCGAGATCCCGCACCGCCTCAAGGGCGACGGGATCCCGGCGCTCGTCGAGATCCGCGGCGAGGTCTTCTTCCCCATGGAGGGCTTCGAGGAGCTGAACGCCCGGCTGGTCGCCGCCGACGACAAGCCCTTCGCCAACCCGCGCAACGCGGCGGCCGGATCCCTGCGCCAGAAGGACCCCAAGGTCACCGCCACCCGCCCGCTGCACATGGTGGTGCACGGCATCGGCGCCCACGAGGGCCTGAGTATCGACCGCCTCTCCGAGGCCTACGACCTCCTGCACGCCTGGGGCCTGCCCACCGCCCAGCACAACAAGGTCGTCGACTCCCTCGCCGGCGTAAGGGAGTTCATCGCGTACTACGGCGAAAACCGGCACTCCGTGGAGCACGAGATCGACGGCGTCGTCGTCAAGCTCGACGAGATCCCGCTCCAGGGCCGTTTGGGCTCCACCTCGCGCGCCCCCCGCTGGGCCATCGCCTGGAAGTACGCCCCCGAAGAGGTCAACACCAAGCTGGTCAACATCCGCGTCGGCGTCGGCCGCACCGGCCGCGTCACCCCGTACGCCCAGGTCGAGCCGGTCGAAGTGGCCGGATCCGAAGTCGAGTTCGCCACCCTGCACAACCAGAACGTGGTGAAGGCCAAGGGCGTCCTCATCGGCGACACCGTCGTCATCCGCAAGGCGGGCGAGGTCATCCCGGAGATCCTCGGCCCCGTCGTCGATCTGCGCGACGGCACCGAGAAGGCCTTCGAGATGCCGACCCACTGCCCCGAGTGCGGGACGGAGCTGCGCCCGATGAAGGAGGGCGACATCGACCTCCGCTGCCCCAACGCCCGCACCTGCCCCGCCCAGTTGCGCGAGCGGGTCTTCTATCTCGCCGGTCGCAAGAGCCTGGACATCGACCACTTCGGCTATGTGGCGGCCGCCGCCCTGACCCGGCCGCTGGAGCCCGCCGAGCCCGTCCTGCGAGACGAGAGCGACCTCTTCTCCCTCACCATCGACCAGCTGCTGCCGATCCGGGCGTACGTCCTGGACCAGGACAGCGGGCTGCCCAAGCGCGACCCGAAGACCGGCGAGGAGAAGATCGCGACGGTCTTCGCCAACCAGCAGGGCGAGCCGAAGAAGAACGCCGTGGCCATGCTGGAGGGCATCGCCGCCGCCAAGGAGGCCCCCCTCGCCCGGATCCTCACCGGGCTCTCCATCCGGCACGTGGGGCCGGTCGCCGCCCAGGAGCTGGCCCGTCAGTTCCGGTCCGTCGACCGCATCGACGAGGCGACCGAGGAGGAGCTGGCCGCCGCCGACGGCGTCGGGCCGACCATCGCCGCCTCGGTCAAGCAGTGGTTCGCCGAGGACTGGCACCGCGAGATCCTGCGCAAGTGGCGCGAGGCCGGGGTGCAGATGGCGGACGAGGGCTCCGACGAGGACGAGGGCCCCCGCCCCCTCGAAGGACTCACCGTCGTCGTCACCGGCACCCTCGCGGGCCACACCCGCGACGGCGCGAAAGAGGCGCTCCAGGCCCTCGGTGCGAAGGTCGCCGGATCGGTGTCGAAGAAGACCGCCTTCGTGGTCGTCGGCGACAACCCCGGCTCCAAGTACGACAAGGCGATGCAGCTGAAGGTGCCCGTGCTCGACGAGGACGGATTCGCGATCCTGCTCGAACAGGGGCCCGAACGCGCCCAGGAGGCGGCCCTCCCCCTCCCGGACGCCACGCCCGTGGCCGACCCGGGGGACAGCGAGGAGTAGACGGGGAGGGGTGAACGGGGAGTGACCGCCCGCCGGGCGGCCGTTCGCCCACTGTTCCCCGGATCGAGACGCCTTCGAGACGCTGCCCCGGCGTGGCGCGGCCCGTGCGGGGAAGGAAACGGGGCAGAGGGGTGAAGAAGGGTCGGCCGCTCCCCGATTGGCCCTGCCGCACCACCCGTTCGGGCCAATAGCAGATGGTGACGGGTGGTCGGTTCGCATTCGGGCAAGAGCTGTAGAGCGCTGCCCCTGGAAGCCTTTCGCGGCCTACTGTTGAGGGGTGCGCCTTCCGTGCACGGCTGCTCGACCGGCCGTGGCGCCACGGGAGCGGGCGCCACCGAGGGCCATCGGCATCGCCGGCTGTGAGAGGGACGGAATGAAACCGACCGAGAGCGCCGCCCCGGTGTCGCGGCTGCAGGGTTTCGTCGGCCTCACGCCCCCCGTGGGCGCCGCCGTCGTGGGGATCGCCGCGTTACTGCTGGCGGTCGGGTCCTACCGGACCGTCCAGCAGGGCCACGCGCTCTTCCCGGACGGGGCGGTGGGCTGGTCCCTCGCGGTGCTCACCGGAATCATCGTCGGCCATCTGGTGGCCCTCGGCCGTGACCGGTGGTGGGGCGGTACCGGCTCCGGCGCCGCCCTCACCCTCGCCGTGCTGCTGCTGTACGGCTGGCTGCCGGCCGTCCTGGTCAGCCTCGCCGTCGTGGTGCTCGTCGGGACCGCCCGCCGGCACCGCTGGTGGCAGGGGCTGCTGCACGGCGGCGTCGACATGCTGGGCATCGGCGCCGCGGCGCTCGTGCTGGCCGCTTTCGGCGAGGTGCCCACCGTCGAGGAACCCTGGCAGCCACTCGACTGGGGCATCGCGGCCGTCCCGGAACTGCTCCTGACGGCGTCCACGTATCTGCTCGTCACCCGGGTCCTGCTGTGGTACGCGCAGGCCCCGCACAACGGCGGGCTGCCCAGCATCGCCCGGACCGCGATGCTGCGGCAGGGGCTCGTCGCCGTCGCGCTCCTCGGGCTCGCCCCGCTGATCTGCGCCGTCGCGATGTCCATGCCCATCCTGCTGCCGCTCTTCGCGGTGCCGCTGATCGCCCTGGACTCCACCCTCTGGATCGCCCGCGCCCGCGCCGAGGAGCAGCTGCGCGACCCGCTGACCGGGCTGCCCAACCGCCAGTGGCTGCTGGAGCGCACCTGGTCGGCCCTGGAGGACGCGGAATCCATCGGCACCCGCTCCGCGCTGGTCCTCATCGACCTGGACCGCTTTCGCGCGGTCAACGACACCCTGGGCCACCTGGCCGGAGACCGCCTGCTGCTGCAGATAGCGGAGCGCCTGCGGCTCGCCCTGCCGCGCGGCGCGGAGGCGGCCCGGCTCGGCGGCGACGAGTTCGCCGTCCTCCTGCCGCACACCGACTCCACCACCAGCGCCCAGCAGGTCGCCCGCCATCTGGTCGCCGAGCTGTCCTCGCCGCTCGACCTCGACGGGCTGACCCTCGTCCTGGAGGCCAGCGCCGGGGTCGCGGTCTACCCCGACCACGCCCTGGACGCCGAGGGCCTGCTGCGGCGGGCGGACGTCGCGATGTACCAGGCCAAGCGGGACCGCACGGGCGTGGAGGTCTACGAGTCCAAGCGGGACAGCAACACCCCCGACCGGCTCGGGCTCCTCGGCGATCTGCGCCGGGCGCTGGACGCGGGCGAGGTCGAGCTGCACTACCAGCCCAAGGTCCGCTTCGACGGGCAGGTCGCCGGTCTGGAGGCACTGGTGCGCTGGGTGCACCCGGAGCGCGGCCGGGTCCCTCCGGACGAGTTCATCGCCATCGCCGAGTCCTCCGGACTGATGCCGCACCTCACGGAGTACGTCCTGGAGACGGCACTCGCCCAGGTCGCCCGCTGGCGGGCGCAGGGCCTGTTCGTGCCGGTGGCGGTCAACGTCTCCCCGCGCGACGTCCACACCCCCGGCTTCGCGGGAGGCGTCGCGGCCCGCCTGGCCCGCCACGGTGTGCCCGCGGGAGCGCTCCAACTGGAGATCACCGAGCATGTGCTGCTGGAGGATCCGCAGCGCGCCGCCGACACTCTGGCCGGGCTCACCGCGCACGGCGTGAAGATGTCGCTGGACGATTTCGGCACCGGATACTCCTCCCTGGTCCACCTGCGCCGGCTCCCGGTCAGCGAGCTGAAGATCGACCGGTCCTTCGTGGCCCGGCTGGCGGTCGACCACGAGGACGCGGAGATCGTCCGCTGCACCATCGACCTGGCCCACTCGCTCGGCCTGGTCGTCGTCGCCGAGGGCGTCGAGGACGACGAGACGTGGGAGCGGTTGCGGGACCTGCGGTGCGACGCGGTGCAGGGCTGGCTGGTGGCGGCGGCGATGCCGCCGCAGGAGACGACGGCCTGGCTGCGGGCGCGCGGCGAGCACGGCTGGCGGCGGCCCGCGGAGCTGAAGGCCCAGGCGGCGGCGGCCGCCGCCGCAGGATCGGCGACCGCCTCGGCGACCGGTCCGATGAACGCGTCGATGAACGCCTCGGTGAACGCGTCGCTGAACGGCGCGGTGAACGGTGTGGTGAGCAGCCCGGCGGAGACCGACACCCCCTGACGACCGCAGGGGGTGCGGCCCGGAAAGGGGTAGCCCGATCGGGGCGGGGCACCCGTCCCTGACGGACCCCATAGGATTGGGCCAAAACCACACACCAACCCCTGAGGATCGCTGCATGCCTGGCATCACGCGCGAGGAGGTCGCCCACCTCGCCCGGCTGGCGCGTCTGGAGCTGAAGGGCGAAGAGCTCGATCACTTCGCCGGTCAGCTCGACGACATCATCGGCGCGGTCGCCCGCGTCTCCGAGGTCGCCGACCAAGACGTACCGCCGACCTCCCACCCGCTGCCGCTGACCAACGTCATGCGCGCGGACGAGGTCCGTCCGTCGCTCACCCCCGCGCAGGCGCTCTCCGGCGCCCCGGCCCAGGAGCAGCAGCGTTTCAAGGTGCCGCAGATCCTGGGGGAGGACTAACCGCCATGACGGACATCAGCACCATCATCAAGCTCACCGCGGCCGAGATCGCCGCGAAGATCGCCTCCGGCGAGCTGACCGCCGTCGAGGTCACCGAGGCGCACCTCGCCCGGATCGACGCGGTCGACGAGAAGGTCCACGCCTTCCTGCACATCGACCGCGAGGGCGCGCTCGCCCAGGCCCGTGCCGTGGACGCCAAGCGCGAGGCGGGCGAGAAGCTCGGCCCGCTGGCCGGCGTCCCGCTCGCTCTGAAGGACATCTTCACCACCAAGGACATGCCGACCACTGTCGGTTCCAAGATCCTTGAGGGCTGGGTCCCGCCGTACGACGCGACGCTCACGCAGAAGCTGCGCGCCGCCGACGTCGTCATCCTCGGCAAGACCAACATGGACGAGTTCGCCATGGGGTCCTCCACCGAGAACAGCGCCTACGGCCCCACGGGCAACCCCTGGGACCTCACCCGCATCCCCGGTGGCTCCGGCGGCGGCTCCTCCGCCGCGCTCGCCTCCTACGAGGCCCCGCTCGCCATCGGCACGGACACCGGCGGCTCGATCCGCCAGCCCGCCGCCGTCACCGGCACGGTCGGCGTCAAGCCCACCTACGGCGGCGTCTCCCGCTACGGCATGGTCGCCTTCTCGTCCTCCCTCGACCAGGGCGGGCCGTGCGCGCGTACGGTCCTGGACGCGGCGCTGCTCCACGAGGCCATCGCCGGGCACGACCCGCTGGACTCGACGTCCATCGACGCCCCGGTCCCGCCGGTCGTCGAGGCCGCCCGCAACGGCTCCGTACAGGGCATGCGCGTCGGCGTCGTCAAGCAGTTCCGCGGCGAGGGCTACCAGGCCGGTGTCCTCCAGCGCTTCGACGAGTCGGTCGAGCTGCTGAAGTCGCTGGGCGCGGACATCGTCGAGCTGGACTGCCCGTCCTTCGACCTGGCGCTCTCCGCGTACTACCTGATCGCGCCGTCCGAGTGCTCCTCCAACCTGGCCCGCTTCGACGCCATGCGCTACGGCCTGCGGGTCGGCGACGACGGCACGAAGTCGGCAGAGGAGGTCACCGCGCTCACCCGCGAGGCAGGCTTCGGCGACGAGGTCAAGCGCCGCATCATCCTGGGTACGTACGCGCTCAGCTCCGGCTACTACGACGCGTACTACGGCTCGGCCCAGAAGGTCCGCACCCTCATCACCCAGGACTTCGAGAAGGCCTTCGAGCAGGTCGACGTGATCGTCTCCCCGACGACCCCGACCACCGCCTTCCCGATCGGCGAGCGCGCCGACGACCCGATGGCGATGTACCTCGCGGACCTGTGCACCATCCCGACCAACCTGGCCGGCAACTCCGCCATGTCGCTGCCCTGCGGCCTGGCCCCGGAGGACGGTCTGCCGGTCGGACTGCAGATCATCGCCCCCGCCATGAAGGACGACCGGCTGTACAAGGTCGGATCCGCCGTCGAGGCCGCTTTCGTGGAAAAGTGGGGACACCCGCTGCTTGAGGAGGCTCCGTCGCTGTGAGTGCCATGGCAAAGAAGGCCAAGAACTTCAAGAAGTCCAAGACGGGCGTGTACGTCGCGCTCGGCAGCACCGCGTTCGGCGCGATCAGCGTCGCCAAGCAGGCGAAGCTGGCCCGCAACGACAACGACATGCTGCGACTCGTCGACGCGGCGGTCTCCGCGGCCGCCATCGTCACCGGACTCGCGATCCTCTATCGCGAACTGAAGCGTCTCGGCGACGACGACGTTCTGCTGGGCTGAGAGGGAAAGTTTCACCGTGACTGTCACTGACCTGGTGTCGTACGAGGACGCGCTCGCGTCCTACGACCCCGTCATGGGCCTCGAAGTCCATGTCGAGCTCGGCACCAAGACCAAGATGTTCTGCGGCTGCTCCACGGAGCTGAAGCAGGACGCCAACTCCCAGACCTGCCCGGTCTGCCTCGGACTGCCCGGCGCGCTGCCGGTCGTCAACGAGATCGGCGTGGAGTCGGCCATCAAGATCGGTCTCGCGCTCAACTGCGAGATCGCCGACTGGTGCCGCTTCGCCCGGAAGAACTACTTCTATCCGGACATGCCGAAGAACTTCCAGACCTCCCAGTACGACGAGCCGATCGCCTTCGACGGCTATCTGGACGTCCAGCTGGAGGACGGCGAGATCTTCCGGGTGCAGATCGAGCGCGCCCACATGGAGGAGGACACCGGCAAGTCGACGCACGTCGGCGGCGCCACCGGCCGTATCCACGGCGCGTCCCACTCCCTGCTCGACTACAACCGGGCCGGCATCCCGCTCATCGAGATCGTCACCAAGCCGATCGAGGGAGCCGGCGCCCGCGCTCCCGAGGTCGCCAAGGCGTACGTCGCCGAGCTGCGCGAGCTGATCAAGGCCCTCGGGGTCTCCGAGGCCCGCATGGAGATGGGCCAGATGCGCTGCGACGTCAACCTGTCGCTGCGCCCCAACGGCACCGAGAAGTTCGGCACCCGCTCCGAGACGAAGAACGTGAACTCGCTGCGTTCCGTCGAGCGGGCCGCGCGCTTCGAGATCCAGCGCCACGCCGCCGTGCTGTCCTCGGGCGGCACGATCGTGCAGGAGACCCGGCACTTCCACGAGGAGGACGGCTCCACCACGGCCGGCCGCATCAAGGACAACGCCGAGGACTACCGCTACTTCCCCGAGCCGGACCTGGTCCCCGTCGCGCCCGCGCGCGAGTGGGTCGAGGAGCTGCGCAAGGGCCTCCCCGAGCTGCCCCGGCTGCGCCGGGCGCGGCTCAAGGAGGAGTGGGGCGTCTCCGAGCACGACATGCAGTCCATCCTCAACGCGGGCGCGGTCGACCTGATCGTCGCCACGATCGAGGCGGGCGCTCCTGCGGACCAGGCCCGCAAGTGGTGGATGGGCGAGCTGGCCCGTAACGCCAACGAGACCGCCCGCGGTCTGGACGAGCTGCCGATCACCCCGGAGCAGGTCGCCCGGGTGGCCGCGCTCGTCGCCAAGGGCGACCTCAACGACAAGCTGGCCCGCCAGGTCATCGAGGGCGTTCTCGCGGGCGAGGGCGACCCGGACACCGTCGTCGAGAAGCGCGGCCTGAAGGTCGTCTCGGACGAGGGCGCGCTGTCCACGGCCGTGGACGAGGCCATCGCGGGCAACGCGGCCATCGCGGACAAGATCCGCGGCGGCAAGGTCGCGGCGGCGGGCGCGCTCGTCGGCGCGGTCATGAAGGCCACCCGCGGCCAGGCGGACGCGGCCCGCGTGCGCGAGCTGATCCTGGAGAAGCTCGGCGTCGAGGGCTGATCACCCCGATCACCACCCGGAGGGGCGGTGCACCCGTAACACGGGGGCACCGCCCCTTCACCCGTCCGGAGAGCCCCCCTGAACACCGTCACCGCCGAACTCGTCTCCTTCGCCCTGCTCCTGGGCGTCCTCGCCTTCGCCGTGCTGCGCCCCCGGGGCCTGCCGGAGGCGACCGTCGCCGTGCCCGCGGCCGTCCTCGTGGTGGCCGTCGGGGCGGTGTCCTGGCCCGAGGCCCGGGACCAGGTCGGGGAGTTGCTCCCCGTCGTCGGCTTCCTCGCGGCGATCCTCGTGCTGGCGCAACTCTGCGCGGACGAGGGGCTGTTCCGGGCCGCCGGTGATCTGGTGGCGCGCGCCTGCCGGGGGCAGACCCGGCCCCTGCTCGGCGGCGTCTTCGTCGTCGCCTCCCTCATCACCGCCGTCCTCAGCCTGGACGCCACGGTCGTCCTGCTCACCCCGGTCGTCCTCGCCACCGCCGCCCGGGTCGGTGCGCGGCCCCGCCCGTACGTCTACGCCTGCGCGCACCTCGCCAACTCGGCCTCCCTCCTGCTCCCCGTCTCCAACCTCACCAACCTCCTGGCGTTCACCGCGAGCGGCCTGTCCTTCACCCGGTTCGCCGCGCTGATGGCGCTGCCGTGGCTCGCCGCGATCGCCGTGGAGTACGTGGTGTTCCGGCGCGCGTTCAAGGCCGATCTGGCCGCCGGGGCGCACGCGCCGGATCCCGAGGCACAGCGCACGCCCGTACCCGTCTTCACGCTCGTCGTGCTGGCGCTGACCCTGGCCGGGTTCGTCGTGACCTCGTTCGAGGGGGCCGAGCCGCTCTGGGCGGCGCTCGCGGGGGCCCTGGTGCTCGCCGTACGGGCGCTGGCCAAGCGGGAGACCACGCCGGTCGCCGTCGTCCGCTCGGCCAACCCGCTGTTCTGCCTCTTCGTCCTCGCGCTCGGCGTCGTCGTCAAGGCGGTCGTCGACAACGGCCTCGGCGACGGCATCGCCGCCCTGCTGCCCGACGGCGACACCCTGCCCGCCCTGCTCGGCGTCGCCGTGGTCGCGGCCCTGCTCGCCAACCTGATCAACAACCTGCCCGCGATCCTCGCCCTGCTCCCGATCGTCGCGTCGGCCGGGCCCGGACCGCTGCTCGCCGCCCTGATCGGGGTGAACCTCGGGCCGAACCTCACGTACGTCGGATCGCTGGCCACCCTGCTGTGGCGGCGCATTCTGCACGCCCACGGGGACGCACCCGAACTGGGCCACTTCACCCGGCTGGGACTCGCGACCGTACCGGCGACGCTGCTCGCCTCCACGCTCGCGCTCTGGGGATCGCTGCACCTCATCGGGGTGTGAGGACGCCGGCCGGGGGTTGGACTTCCGGTCCGGCCTGTTGGACGTTCACCACCGGGCCGTACGCAGTCCTTCCCGACGCCACCTGATCTGACTAGCTTCCGGGCTGTAACCACCGGAATCAGGAGGCTCTTTTGACCACGGACATGTCACGGCGACGGCTCTTCGCGCTGGGCGGCGGCGCACTCGGCGCCGCTGCGGCCGGATCGTTCCTGCCGCCGTCGCTCCAGGCCGCCATCGCCGCGCAGCCCGCCCACGCGGGGTCCGGCGGGGGAGGCCTCGGCTCCATCAAGCATGTGGTGATCCTGATGCAGGAGAACCGCTCCTTCGACCACTACTTCGGCACCCTGCGCGGCGTACGCGGCTTCAACGACCGCAACGCCATCGAGCTGCCCACCGGCGGGACCGTGTTCGAGCAGCCCGGCGCGGCCGGTTCCGCCGTGCTGCCCTTCCCGGTGCGCGGAGCGGCCGAGGAGCAGAAGAAGGACCTCCAGTACATCGGCGCACTCGACCACTCCTGGAGCGGCGGCGCGAAGGCCTGGGGCGGCGGCTGGATGAACGGCTGGATCAGCGCGAAGAGCGCGGCCACGATGGCGTACTACGACCGCCGTGACATCCCGCTGCACTACGAGCTGGCCGACACCTTCACCGTCTGCGACGCCTACCACTCCTCGATCCACACCTCCACCAGCCCCAACCGCAACCACCTCTGGAGCGGGAAGACCGGCTTCGAGCCGAACGGGAAACGGGCCGTCGGCAACGACGCGTACGACGAGGGCGCCCACCCCGGCTACGACTGGTCCACCTACGCCGAGCGGCTGGAGAAGGCCGGGCGCAGCTGGCGTACGTACACCGAGTGGGAGAACTTCACCGACAACCAGATCGAGTTCTACGCCACCTTCAAGGCGATCGCCCGCAAGGCGCTGGCGAAGACCGGCGGCCACACGTACATGGAAGCCTTCTACGCGAAGGTCCGGGGCGCGTCCGACACCGAGCGCACCCGGCTCCTCGGGCTGCTGGACGAGGGCGTCGCCACCCTCACGAAGCAGGAGCGCAGCCTCTTCGATCGGGGGCTGCGCCGGGTGCCGACCGGGACGCTGGCGGACGAGTTCGCCAAGGACGTGGCGGCCGGGAAACTCCCGGAGGTCTCCTACCTGGTCCCCTCGGCGCTCGACTCCGAGCATCCGAGCGTCTCCTCGCCGGTGCACAGCGCCACGATCGTCTACAAGATCCTGGACGCCCTCGGCAAGCACCCGGACGTGTGGCGGCACACCGCCGTGCTGATCAACTACGACGAGAACGACGGCTTCTTCGACCACGTCCCGCCGCCCGTCGCACCCTCCGAGGTGACCGAGGAGCGGTGGGAGGGCCGCCCCACCGGCCTGGGCATCCGGGTGCCGCTGCTGGTCGTCTCACCGTGGACGGTCGGGGGATACGTCTGTTCCGAGGTCTTCGACCACACCTCCGTGATCCGCTTCCTGGAGCGCTGGACCGGGGTGAAGGAGCCCAACATCGGCGACTGGCGGCGACGCGTCACCGGTGACCTCACCTCCGCCTTCGACTTCACCCGGGCCCGCCGGCAGCCCGCCGTGGAGCAGCCCGGCGTGATCCCGCCGCTCAGCGGACGCTGGCAGCCGAAGCCGCCCGCCGTCCAGCGCCTCCCCGAGCAGGAGCCCGGCGCACGCCCGGCGCGCCCGCTGCCGTACCAGCCCGACGCGGAGGCCCGGAAGGCCGACGGGGGACTGCGAGTGGAGCTGGACAACAGCGGCCGGTCCTCGGCGCACTTCGCGCTGTACCCGTACGCGGAGGAGTTCCCGGCCCCGCAGCACAAGGACGTCCGGGGCCGCGCGCACTGGACGGTCCCGGTGACCGGGGACGCGTACCGCTTCACGGTCACCGGGCCGAACGGCTTCCGTCGCGAGTTCGCCGGACCGGCCGACGGGGGAGCGGAGGTGACCACCCGCATCGACCACCGCGACCGCGACATCCACCTCACCCTGCGCAACACCGGTCGCCGGACCCTGACCTTCCTGGTGCGGCCGCTCGGGTACGTCGACGAGGACGACGTAGAGGACTGGACCCGCCGCGTCACGGTCAAGCCGGGCCGCAGCCGGGCGCTCGTGCACTCGGCGGCCGACGCCCACGGCTGGTACGACCTCGCCGTCACCGCCGAAGGGGAGGACGGCTTCCGGCGGCGGCTCATGGGTCACATCGAGAACGGCCGGGCGAGCGTCTCGGGCTGACCGTCTCCGGAGGGGTCGCAGGGCCGGTGTGTTCCGTATAAGGAGCAGATCAGGCCCTGTGACCATGGCCACGAAACAGACAAAGAATCACTTTCTGATGACAGGGTGGCGGTCTCAGGTCATGAGACGTTTACGGGCAGATCACGTCATCTGTGGGTAAAGGTCCACGAACCCGCAGGGAGCTCGTCCGTTGGCTGCCATCGCCCGCTGGTGCATCAGGCACCGTCTCGTCGCCGTCCTCATCTGGCTCGCCGCTCTCGGCGGGACCGCCGCCGCGGCGGGCTTCGCGGGTTCGGCGTACTCCAACGACTACGAGGTGCCCGGCACGGAGTCCGGCCGGGCCACCGAACTCCTCTCGCGCGGCTTCACCGACCTCGGCGGCGACGCCGACACCGTCGTCTGGCACACCACCGACTCCACGGTCCGGGCAGCCGACGTCGAGCAGACCATGACCCGCACGCTCCACGCGATCGAGGAGCTGCCGGGCGTCGGCGGGGTCACGGGCCCCTACGGCACCGCCGGCCCCGGCCAGATCAGCGAGGACGGCCACACCGCCTACGCCACGGTCACCTTCGACCGGCCCGCCGACGAGATCCCCGCCTCCCAGGCCCAGGCCCTCGTCGACACCGCGAAGGCCGCCGATGCCGACGGACTCCAGGTCGAGCTGGGCGGCACCGCCGTCGCGCTCACCGAAGCGCCCTCCGCCCACCTCGCCGAGGGCATCGGGGTCGTCGTCGCGGCCGTCGTGCTCTTCCTCGCCTTCGGATCGCTCGCCGCCAGCCTGCTGCCCATCGCCACCGCTCTGGTCTCCGTCGGCACCGCCTACGCGGGCATCGTGCTGCTCGGCCATGTGATGACCGTCGCCGACTTCGCTCCGATGCTCGGCATGCTCATCGGGCTCGGCGTGGGCATCGACTACGCCCTGTTCATCGTCACCCGGCACCGCAGAGGGCTCCGGCGCGGCATGTCGGTCGACGAAGCCGCGCAGAACGCCGTCGCGACCACCGGCCGTGCCGTCGTCTTCGCCGGGGCGACGGTCTGTATCGCCCTGCTCGGCATGCTGATCCTGCGGCTCGGCTTCCTCAACGGCGTCGCCATCGCCGCCTCGCTCACCGTGGTGCTGACCGTCATGGCCTCGGTGACCCTGCTGCCCGCGCTGCTCTCCCTCATCGGGATGCGGGCGCTCAGCCGCCGTGAACGCCGTCAGCTCGCCGAGCACGGGCCGCGGCCCGAGCTGCCCACCGGCTTCGCCGCCCGCTGGTCCGCCTTCGTCGAGCGGCACCCCAAGCTGCTCGGCGGGATCGCGGCCGTCGTCATGGCTGTCCTGGCCCTGCCCGCTCTCGGCCTGCACCTCGGCACCTCCGACCAGGGCAACAACCCGGCCACCGCCACCACCCGGCAGGCCTACGACCTGCTCGCCGACGGTTTCGGGGCCGGCGTCAACGGCCCCCTCACCATCGCCGCCCAGCTCGACGGCGCGGACGACCGGCTCGCGCTGGACTCGCTGCCCGAGAAGCTGCGCACCACCGAAGGCGTCGCGTCCGTCAGCCCGGTCACGTACAACAGCTCCGGCGACACCGCCTTCCTCACCGTCGTACCCGACTCGTCCCCGCAGTCGCAGGACACCAGCGAGCTGGTCGACCGGATCCGGGGCGACGTGCTGCCGCCGGTCCAGGACAAGACCTCGCTGGAGGCCCACGTCGGCGGGGTGACGGCGAGCTACGACGACTTCGCCGACATCATCGTCGGGAAGCTGCCGCTCTTCGTCGGGGTCGTCATCGGACTCGGCTGCCTGCTGCTGCTCCTGGCCTTCCGCTCCATCGGCATCCCGATCAAGGCCGCCGTGATGAACGTGGCCGCCGTCGCCTCCTCCTTCGGCGTCGTCGTGGCCGTCTTCCAGTGGGGCTGGGGGAGCGAACTGCTCGGCCTCGGCAGCGCCGGACCCATCGAACCCTTCCTCCCCGTGATCATGGTCTCGGTCCTCTTCGGCCTCTCCATGGACTACCAGGTCTTCCTGGTCGGCCGGATGTACGAGGAGTGGCTGGAGACCGGCGACAACCGGCGCTCCGTCCGGGTCGGCCTGGCGGAGACCGGGCGGGTCATCAACTCCGCCGCCGTGATCATGATCTCCGTCTTCCTCGCCTTCGTGCTCAGCGGCGACCGGGTCATCGCCATGTTCGGGATCGCGCTGGCCACCGCCGTCGCCCTGGACGCCTTCGTCCTGCGCACCCTGCTGGTGCCCGCCCTGATGCACATGCTCGGCGGGGCGAACTGGTGGCTGCCGGGCTGGCTGGACAAGCGGCTGCCCCGGATCAGCATCGAACCGCCCGACTGCGTGCCGCTCCATGCGAAGATCCCGGAGGCGCGCGCCCCCGAGGAGGGCGTCGCGCAGACGGAGGAGGAGCACGATGTTCGCCATATCCCTGGGTGACGACAAGGCGGAGCTGCGTCCGCTGGAGGTCTGGCAGGACGAGGAGTTCCTCGCCCACATGGACCGGGCCCGGGGTGCGGTCGACCCCTGGATCCCGTTCGCCTCCTTCGCCACCGACCTGGAGTCGGCGCGCGCCCTGCTCCGGCGGTACGCGGAGAAGCAGGCAGCGGACACCGGACGGCTCTACGGCATCTGGCTGGACGGCACCCTCGTCGGCGGCGTCCTCTTCCGGATCTTCGACGCGGAGTCCGGCAACTGCGAGATCGGCGTGTGGCTGGAGCCCGCCGCCCAGGGGCGCGGCCTGATCACCCGCGCCGCCGAGCGCCTGATCGACTGGGCGGTGTACGAGCGCGGCATGCACCGTGTCGAGTGGGACGCCTCCGCCGCGAACACGAAGTCGATCGCCGTGGCGAAGCGGCTGGGGATGACCCGCGACGGCGTGATCCGGCAGAACTACCTCTACCGGGGCGTACGCCACGACTCCGAGATCTGGTCCGTCCTCGCCCCGGAATGGCGGGCCCGTACCGGTCGCTGAGCGGGACGGGTGAGGGCCTTGGGGCCTGTCGTTAAGAGGGCTCTCATCCGGGCCCCCTAGCGTGCGGCGCATGAACACCACCCCCTCCAAGACGACGAACCCCGACGAGAAGGCCGCCGCTGAGGACGCGGCGACGCAGGACACCCTGACGAAGGACACCACCGGTACGTCGTCCGAGGCCGCCGCCGACTCCGTGAAGGCCCCCGCGACGGCTCCCGACGACCTCGCCGAGCAGACCGACGACGAGGCCGAGGACGAGGACCTGGAGTCCGACCCCACCGCGCCGGCCCGGCACGGTGTCGGCGCGGGCGCGGCTGCCGTCGTCTCCGCCGCCCTGGGCGTCGTCGCCCTGACCGGCGCGTGGACCGGCCGGGTCGCAGCCGAGCGCGAGACGCTCATCGGCCAGATCAAGATCTCCGGCGGCGGCAGCGCGGCCCAGCAGATCTCCGAGATCTACGGGGACGCCTGGCACACCACCGCCCTGGTCAACGGCCTCTTCGCCGTCCTGGCCCTGCTCGTCGGCGTCGTCGTCCTGGTCCGCCCCGCCTTCGGCACGCCCGCCGAGCGGCCGCAGCCCGCCTGGGTCCGCGCGGTCGCCCTGGCCGGTGTCGCCCTCGGCGTCCTCGGCGTGCTGATCTCCGCGGGCATGTACTTCGACCTCTTCGTCACCCTGCCCAGCGCGGGCGCGCCGGCCGCCGGCTGACCTCGGACCGAGGACCCGTAGGACACGCCCTAAGGCCACCGCCCGCCCCTCGGACACGGGGTGGGCCCGTCTAAGGCCCCCACCGACGCGAAGATGCGGAACTCGCCCGATGCGGCGGCCCCTCCTGGCCGACGACAGTGGACACACAGCGGAACACAGCGCCCCGGCCGACCGGCCGGGCACCCCTCCGGTCCGCTGCCACGACCAGGAATCAGGGGCACACCATGTACGAGTACGAGATCTACCGCTCCACCTCCGCCGAGCTGATCCGCCGGGCCGACGCCGAGCGCGAGATCGGCCGGGCCCGCCGCGCCCGCCGGGCCGCCCGCCGAACCGGACGCCGTGATCCCGAAGGGAAGGTGAGGCAGGACGAGCGGGCCCGCTTCACCCCGGCCGCCTGACGGTGCCCCGGCCCGGGACGGACCCCGCGCCGGACTCCCCGCCCGCCGACGCCCCCTCCGGACCGGGCGCGGCGGGCGGGGACGCGGCCGTACGGGGAGCGGCGGCATCGGGCGGCGACCGCGCCGGGAGCATGGTCGCCCTCCGCGAAAAGGCTCCCGCCGCCTCGTACGCGTATGCGATGCTCAGCGGCGTGGAGACCAGGTCAGTCAGCCCCGTGTTCGTCGGGCGCGCCGAGGAAATCGCCTCGCTCACCGAGGCGCTCGCGCGGGCCGCGTCCGGCGATCCGCAGGCGCTGCTGATCGGCGGCGAGGCGGGTGTCGGCAAGACCCGTCTGGTCGAACAGTTCGTCTCGGCGGCCGAGCGGCGCGACGCCGTGGTGGCCGTCGGGTCCTGCGTCGAGATCGGGGCCGACGGGCTGCCGTTCGCCCCCTTCCCGACCGCCCTGCGTGCCCTGCGCCGGGCGCTGCCCGAGGAGATGGCCGCCGCCTGCGCCGGGCAGGAGGGCGAGCTGGCGCGGCTCCTGCCCGAACTGGGCGAGGCCCACCGGGACGCCACCGACGAGCACAGCATCGCCCGCCTCTTCGAACTCACCGCCCGCCTGCTGGAGCGGATCTCCGCCGACCGCGTGGTCGTCCTCGTCCTGGAGGACCTGCACTGGGCGGACGCCTCCACCCGGCATCTGCTCGCCTATCTCTTCCGCACGCTCGGCAGCGGCCGCCTCATGGTCGTCGGCACCTACCGCGCCGACGACATCCACCGCCGCCACCCCTTGCGCCCGCTCCTCGCCGAGCTGGACCGGCTGCGCACCGTCACCCGCGTCGAACTCGACCGGTTCAGCCACGACGAGGTCGGCCGCCAGCTCGCCGGCATCCTCGCCGAGATCCCCGAGGCCGCACTCGTCGACGAGATCTTCGACCGCTCCGACGGCAACGCCTTCTTCGTCGAGGAACTGGCCCGCTCCCTGGAGTGCTGCGGCGACGGCTCCGGCCTCTCCGAGTCCCTCCGCGACCTCCTGCTCGTCCGCGTCGAGGCGCTCCCCGAGCACGCCCAGCGCATCGCCAGGATCGTCGCCGAGGGCGGCTCCTTCGTCGAACACGAACTGCTGGCCGCTGTCGCCGGCCTGGGCGAGGACGACCTCGACGAGGCCCTGCGCGCGGCCGTCGGCGCCAACCTGCTGCAGCCGGCGCCCGACAACGACGGCTACCGCTTCCGGCATTCCCTGGTCCGCGAGGCCGTCAGCGACGACCTGCTGCCCGGTGAACGCACCCGCGTCAACCGCCGGTACGCCGAAGCCCTGGAGGCCGACCCCTCCCTCGTCCGCGACGACGAACGCGCCACCCGCCTCGCCAGCTACTGGTACGCCGCCCACGACGCCGCGAAAGCCCTGCCCGCCGTCCTCCGGGCCGCCGTCGAGGCCCGCCGCCGCTACGCGTACTCCGAGCAACTGAGGCTGCTGGAGCGGGCGATGGAGCTCTGGGACGACGTCCCCGACGCGGTGCGCGCCACCCTGCGCCCCTTCGACTACGCCGAGGTCTACCCGGCCTCCGGCTGCGACCCGGAGAACGCGCCGCTGCGCTACCTCGACGTGATGGCCGAGGCCACCGTCGCCGCCCACTTCGGCGGCGACCGCAAACGCGCCCTGGCCATCTCCAAGAAGGCCATGCGGGTCCTGGCGTCCGAGGCCGACCCGCTGCGCGAGGCCTGGTTCTGGGTGCAGCGGTCCCGGCTGATGCAGGGCCTCGACAAGGGCGACGGCTGGGAGGAGCTGGCCACCGCGCAGGAGCTGGTGCGCGGACTGCCGCCGTCCCCCGTGCAGGCCGACGTCCTGACCAATGTGGCGAGTTGGCGGGCGCTGCACCAGCCGGGCCCGCAGGCGCTCGCCGACAGCGACCGCGCGGTGGAGTACGCCCGGCTCGTCGGCGACGAGTACATCGAGCTGCACGCCCGCCTCACCCGCGGCTGGCTCACCGCGGACGCGGGCGGCGTCGAGGACGGACTCGCCGAGATGTACGCGGTCCGGGACCGCGCCGAGCAACTGCACCTGATGAATCTCCTGGGCCGGGTCAGCGTCAACCTGCCCTCCTCGCTCGAAGCGATGGGCCGCTCGCTGGAAGCGGTCGCCGCCGCCGACCACGGCATCGAGATCTGCCACAACCACGGGCTGGCCGACTCCGGGTCCTGGGTGTACTCCAACCAGGCGCAGTCGCTGTTCTCCCTCGGGCACTGGCCCCAGAGCGAGGCCGCCGCCGCGTCCGCCACCCGCCTGGCGCTGGGCCCCAAGGCCAAGGGCCTCGCCGCGCTGCGCCGTACCGAACTGGCCATCGCCCGCGGGGACATCGCCGAGGGGGCGGAGCTGCTCGCGCTGTCCCGGAAACACTTCGGGCAGCGCGATCCGCAGCTCCAGCACCTGATCGCCCCCGTCCGGCACGCCGTACTGCTGGCCGCGACCCAGGGCAGGCTGGCCGAGGCGCGGGCCGCTTTCGAGGAACTGGCCCGGGCGGGCTTCCCGCCCGGCACCCAGCGCTACGCCCTGCCTCTGCTCCAGACCGCAGCCATGATCGAGGCGGACGCCCGCGGACTGCCCGCCGCCGAACCGGACCGTCCGGAGCTGCTCGCCCTGATCCGCCGCAGCGTGAAGAAGCTCCCGATGCTCGTTCCCGTATGGGCGGCCCACGGCGTCTTCATCGACGCGGAGCTGGCCCGTGCGGAGGGCACGGACACCCCCGGCCACTGGGCACGCGCCGCCGAGGCGTTCGCTCCGCTGAGCCGCCCGTACGAACTGGCCCAGATCCACCGCCGCTGGGCGGAGTCCCTGCTCATCGTCCCCGGCGACCGGTCGACTGCCACGGCCCTGCTGCACCGCGCCCTGGCGGCCGCCCGCCGCCTCGGCGCGCGCCCGCTCGCCGAGGCGGTCGAGCAGCTGGCGGCCCGGGCCCGCATCACCCTGGACGGCTCCGGCACGGCGGTGCCCGGCCCCGACGCCGGGATCCACCCCGTCCTGATCGCCGCATCCACCGGTGGCGGCCCCGAGCCGACGCCGGCCGATGAGGAGGACCCCGCGATCGCCGCCGTGGCGTCCTTCGGGCTGACCCCGCGCGAGCGGGACGTGCACCGGCTGGTCGCGGCCGGACACACCAACCGACGGATCGCCGAGGAGCTGTTCATCTCCCCGAAGACCGCGAGCGTCCACGTTTCCAACATCCTGGCCAAGCTCGGCGTCTCCAGCCGGGGCGAGGCAGCCGCCCTCGCCCACCGCCTGAGGCTCTACCCGGCGGCGTAGGGCCTTACGAGGCCCCTCTCAGGGCTCCTTCACGTCCTCGTCCTCTCCGGCGGGTGCCGTGCGGGGGTGCGGGGCACGGACGACGACCTTCCCCGAGGCCAGGTCTCGGTCCCCGGTTCGGATCGCCGATGCCCGGATCGACCCTGCTCAGCTCCAGCCGCTTCTTCTCGTCGGACGTGTGCCCCCGCCCCGGGGGAAGAGCTCCTCGAAGAAACTGAACACCGGCCGTGCTCCCTCCGACAGGCCGCGCGGGCGGCTACTCCACTTCCACCTGGAGGACCTTGTCGTCCCCGGGCTTCTGCGTGCCCCGTCCGTCCGTGTTGCTGGTGACCAGCCACAGGCGGTCGCTCCCCGCACTCACCACGGTGCGCAGGCGGCCGTGCTCCTCATCCAGGAACGACTGGGGGTCGGCATGAGGTTGCTCGGCCTTCTCGCCCGCCAGCGGAATCCGCCACAGCCGCTCGCCGCGCAGCCCGGCCATCCAGATGGAGCCCTCCGCGTACGCGATCCCGCTGGGGGAGGCCTCCGAGGTCTTCCACTGCGCCACCGGGTCGATGAACCCGCCCTCGCCCTCCTCGCCCTCCACCTCGGGCCAGCCGTAGTTCCCGCCGGGCTCGATCAGATTCAGCTCGTCCCAGGTGTTCTGCCCGAACTCCGCGGCCCACAGCCGCTTCTGCGCGTCCCAGGCGAGCCCCTGCACATTGCGGTGCCCGAACGAATACACCACCGAGTCCGCCTCCGGATTGCCGTGCACCGGCTCCCCGTCGGGGGTCATCCGCAGGATCTTGCCCGCCAGCGACTCCTTGTCCTGGGCCAGCTCCGTGTCCCCGGCCTCGCCCGTGCCCGCGTACAGCATCTTGTCCGGGCCGAACGCGATCCGGCCGCCGTTGTGGATCGTGCCCTTGGGGATACCGCGCAGCACGGTGTCCGGGGCCCCGAGCTGCTGTCCCGCCGGACGCTTCTCGTCGTAACTCATCCGTGCGATCCGGTTGTCGGACGTGGTGGTGAAGTAGGCGTACACCAGCTGGTCCGCGCCGAACGTCGAGGAGACGGCGAGCCCGAGCAGCCCGCCCTCGCCGGCCGGGGACACCCCGGGCACCGAGCCCAGCAGCGTCTGCTTCCCGCTCTCGCCGTCGATCCGGTGGACCGTGCCCTCGTCCCGCGAGGACACCAGCAGATCACCGCCCGGCAGTGCGGCCAGACCCCACGGCGACTTCAGGTTCTCCGTCAGCGTCGAGACGACCTTCGCCGAGCCCTTCTCCGGCGGCAGGTCCGCCGACCGGCTCGGGGAGGCCGGGGGAGCGGAGCCGCCCGAGGCGGTCGGGGAACCGGCCGGCCGCCCGGACGCACCACCGTCCCCGTCCCCGTCGCCGGAACACGCGGCGGACAGCAGGAGGGCGGCCGACGCCAGCGCGGCCACCGCCCCCCTGCGCACGGCCGGGAACTGCACACGTCCGAACAGAGCACCACGCACGGAACCGATCCTTTCGACGGTTGCCCGACTACCTGCTCCTGCACCGGGTTTCTACACCCTGTTCCTACACCTCGGCCGGTCCAGAAGTTCCCGATCAGCCCATTCTCCCGCGGCAGGGCCGGCGACGCTCAGTCCCACGACTCGCGGGCGGCGGGCAGAGCGTCGATCTCCGCCAGGTCCCGGTCGTCCAGGACCACCCGCGCCGCCCCGGCGTTCTCCACCGCCCAGCGCTCCCGCTTCGCCCCCGGCACCGGCACCACATGCGGACCCTGGCGCAGCACCCAGGCCAGCGCGACCTGCGCCACGGTCGCCCCCCGGCGCTCCGCGACCCGCCGCAGACCGGCCACCACCGGCTGGTTCGCCGCCATCACCTCGGCCGTGAAGCGCGGATGCCTGGCCCGCAGATCCTCCGGCTCGAAACCCTGCCCCGGCTTCAGCGTCCCGGTCAGATAACCGCTGCCCAGCGGCATCGCGGCCAGCAGCCCTACCCCCCGCGCCACGCACCAGGGCAGCAGCTCCGCCAGCGCCTCCCGCGACCACACCGACAGCTCCGCCTCGACGGCGCTGACCGGGAAGACCTGCTGGATGCGCTCCAACTGGCGGATCGTTCCCTCGAACAGGCTCTCGCCCGACCGGCGCGGAGCGCGCGCCCCAACGGCGCACAGCCCCAGCGAGCGCACCTTGCCCATGGTGACCAGCTCCGCCATCGCGCCCCAGGTCTCCTCCACCGGCACCTCGGGGTCGGCCCGGTGCAGTTGGTACAGATCGATCACATCGGTTTGGAGCCGCCGCAGCGAGGCGTCACAGGCCCGCCGCACGTACCCCGGCCGGCCGTTCGCGACGACGTGCTGATCGCCCACCAGCAGCCCGCACTTCGTGGAGACGAACGCCTCCTCGCGGCGGCCCTTGAGCGCCCGCCCCACCAGCAGCTCATTGGTGAACGGCCCGTACATGTCCGCGGTGTCGAGCAGTCGGACGCCCGCGTCCAGCGCCGCGTGCACCGTCCGCACCGAACGGTCGCCGAGCTGCTGCGACGCGCTGTAACCCCAGCTCATCGGCATGCAGCCAAGACCGACCGCACCCACGGCAAGCCCCGCCGCCCCGATAGTCCTGCACTCCAACTCCCCGAACCCTCCCTTAGGACCCGTCCCGCGGTCACGGGGCCGCACCGCACCCAAAAGTAACCTCTGGCCTGCCCGGGTCTTTGCGCAGCCGTCCTGGAGCGCTCGCACACACGTCGCATAGCCTCCTGACCATGACTGCGACGACTGCCGACGTGTGGCTGCCCTTCCCGGCCGACGAGATCGACGGACTCCCTGAAGGGCCCAACTACCTCTTCTGGAACGGCGGCCCGGACTTCCCCGCCGATCCGGCCGACTGCGCCTACTACGTCGTTCCCTACATGCAGGGCCCCGAGGTCGCACAGCGCCCGCTCGCCTCGATGGGCTCCGTCCAGGTGGTGCAGACGCTCTCCGCCGGCATCGACCACGTGGAACCGGGCCTCGGACTGCTGCCCCCGGGGGTGCGGCTCTGCAACGCCAAGGGGGTGCACGAGGCGTCCACCGCCGAGCTGACGCTCGCGCTGATCCTGGCCTCCCTCCGCGGCTTCCCTGGGTTCGTCCACGGCCAGGACGAGGAGGAGTGGCGGTCCGGCTTCTACCCGGCGCTCGCCGACAAGTCCGTCCTCATCGTGGGATACGGCTCCATCGGCTCGGCCATCGAGGACCGGCTCGTCCCGTTCGAGTGCGCGCGGGTCGCACGCGTCGCGCGCTCCGCACGGACCACCGCACGCGGTCCCGTACGCACGCTCGACGATCTGCCCGCCCTGCTGCCCGAGGCCGACGTCGTGATCCTCTCCACCCCGCTGAACCCGTCCACGCAGGGGCTGGTGGGCGCCGACTTCCTCGCCGCGATGCCCGACGGCGCCCTCCTGGTCAACGTCGCCCGCGGCCAAGTCGTGGACACCAAGGCCCTGTTGTCCGAACTGGAATCCGGACGGCTGCGGGCCGCCCTCGATGTGACCGACCCGGAACCCCTGCCCCCCGGCCATCCTCTCTGGCATGCTCCGAATGTCTTGATCACGCCTCATGTGGGCGGCAGCACCTCGGCGTTCGAACCGCGCGCCAAGCGGCTGCTGGCCGCCCAGCTCACCCGGTTCGCCGCCGGGGAGCCGGTGCACAACGTCGTCACCACCACCGGCTGACCCGTCACCGCGGCCACGCTGCGGGGTGGTTCGGATGCACGCAGTGCCGTTCACCTCGCATTTCGTCACGGAGCGTAGAGAATCTATGGCCCTGAGTGACGGATCTGGTGTATCGTCCGATCCGGGGCGCTGCGCCGTGGAAGGGACGGCGCGGGGGGAGCATCGGAACGCGAGGGGGCGACGGGCGATGTGCTGGCCATGGAGAGACGAGCCGACGCGGACGAGCGGGCGGTCGCGTTCGCCCGCGCCGCTGGAGCGCACCGCCCGCCGATGGCCGGATTCCTGCCCTGGAGCGGTGTCTTCGCAGAGGCCGTCCCCGCCGCGGAGCGAGCGGCGCCGGAGGGGTCCCGCGAGGAGCCAGGTCCCGGGGAGTGCGTGCCCGGCGGACCCGGGCCGGGGAGCCCCCCGGTGAGCGCGCTGGGGGCCCTGCTCGCCCCGCGGTCGGAGTCCGGCTCCACGGGGATGCGGTCCCGGATCCTGCTCGGCGTCGTCTGCGCGGGATATTCGGTGGGCGCGGCCGTCGGCTGGGGTTCACCCCAAGTCGCTCTCTTCATGGGGGACTTCGGCCTCGCCGCGGCAGCGCTGATCGCCGCGGTCTCCTGCTTCCTCTACGCACGGACGGGCGCGGGCCGGATGCGGCCCGCCTGGCTGCTGTTCTCGCTCTCCTCCCTCATGGCGGCCTGCGGAAACGCCGTCTGGGGCTGGTACGAGGTGATCCTCGGTGTCCCGGTGCCCACCCCCTCCCTCGCCGACGTCTTCTTCCTCTGCTTCGCGCCGCCCGCCATCGTCGGGCTGCTCGTGCTGGCCAAGCGGCCCGTCACCCGGGCCGGGTGGGTCTGCCTGGCGCTGGACGCCTGGCTGATCGGCGGCTCCCTGCTGACGCTCGCCTGGAGCCTCGCCCTCGCGCACACCACGCATCTGGCGGGCGTCCAGGACGCCAGCGTGGCGCCCGCGGCCCTGTCGCTGGCCTATCCGCTGCTCGACATCGTGCTCGTCTCGATGGTGCTCGCCCTGCACTTCCGCCGGGCCGGGGTGAACCGCTCCGCGGTGAACACCGCCATCGCCGCCCTGGCGCTCACCGTGCTGAGCGACGCGGTGTTCACCTCGCCGCTGCTGCGCTCCACCTACCACTCGGGCCAACTGCTCGACGCCGGCTGGTTCGCCGGGTCGCTGCTCCTCGCCTACGCCCCCTGGGGCGCCCGGCGCGGAGCCCGGCCGGCCGCCCGCCCCGGACCCCCGCGCGCCATCGCCAGCCGCCCGATCGCCGGCTCCCTGGCCGCGCTGACCCCGTATCTCGCCGCCGCCGTCTGCACTCTGGGCATCCTGTACAACGTGGTCGAGGGCCGCCGGGTCGACCGGGTGGTGATCTTCACCGGCTGCACCGTCGTCCTGGCGCTGGTCGTCCGGCAGGGCATCATGCTTCTCGACAACATCTCCCTCACCCAGGAGCTGGCCCAGAAGGAGAACCACTTCCGCTCCCTGGTGCAGGGCTCCAGCGACGTCATCATGATCGCCGCGCCCAACGGCACCCTGCGCTACGTCAGCCCCGCCGCCGCGGGGGTCTACGGGCGCGAGGCGGAGGGGCTCGTCGGCTCCGAGCTGTCCTCGATCATCCATCCCGACGATCTCGGCCGGTTCGTCCACGAGGTGCGGCGCTTCCTCGCCGCGCCGCCCCACGAGGAGCCCACCACCCGCATCGAATGCCGTTTCCGCTCGGGCGCCGGCGACTGGCTCAACGTCGAGTCCACCGTCAACCGTCACCAGGGCGGCCTCCTGCTCAACAGCCGGGACGTCACCGAGCGGGTCAGGCTCCAGGCCCAGTTGCAGCACAACGCCGAGCACGACCCGCTCACCGACCTGCCCAACCGGGCCCTGTTCACCTCCCGGGTCCGCCAGGCGCTCGGCGGCCGGCGCGCGAGCGACCCCGGCACCGCCGTCCTCTTCATCGACCTGGACGGCTTCAAGCAGGTCAACGACACCATCGGCCACCAGGCGGGCGACGAACTGCTCATCCAGGCCGGCCGCCGCCTCCAGGACTCCGTCCGGGCGGGCGACACCGCCGCCCGGCTCGGCGGCGACGAGTTCGCCGCGCTCATCATGGGCGACGGCACCCGCGACCAGGGCGCCCGGGAGTACCAGGTCCACGAGATCGCCGACCGGCTGCGCCTCACCCTCTCCCAGCCCTACCGGATCGGCCCCAGCGAGGTCCGGGTGGCCGCCTCCATCGGGGTGGCCTTCGCCGAGCCCGCAATCAGCCCCACCGACCTCATGCGCAACGCCGACCTCGCGATGTACCGCGCCAAGGCCGGCGGCAAGGACCGCGTCGAGCTGTACGCCCCGCAGATGCAGGCCGACGTCGTACGCCGCTCCGAGCTGGCCACCCGGCTGCGCACCGCCCTGCGCGACGGCGAGTTCGCCCTGCTGCACCAGCCCGTGGTCCACCTCGCCAGCGGGTCCGTCGCCGCCGTCGCCGCCCAGGCCCGCTGGCGCTCCGCCCAGGGCATCCTGTTCACCCCCGCCGAGTTCCTCCGGGTCTCCGGCGACGACGACCGCACCGCCGAGCTGGGCCGCTGGCTCCTGGAGGAGGCGGTGGCGCAGGCCGCCGACCGGGCCAGGGCCGGGCATCCCGTCGCCGTCTCCGTCCGGCTCTCCGCGGCCCGGCTGCTGGACGCGGCCCCGCCCCTCGGCTCCATCGAGGCGCTGCTGACCCGCCACGGCCTGCCCTCCGGCGCCCTGATGATCGAGGTCGCCGACAGCGACCCACGCGTCTCCTTCGACGCCCTGGAGCAGCGCCTCGTGGCCCTGCGCCGACTCGGCGTACGAATCGCGCTCGACGGCTTCGGCAGCGGTTTCGCGGCGATCAACGCGCTGCGCCGGCTCCCCATCGACGTACTGAAGCTCGACCGGAACCTGGTGGAGGGGGTGGTCGAATCGGCCAGGCTGCACAAGATCACCAGTGGCCTCCTGCGGATCGCCTGCGACCTCGGCCTCCAGTCCGTCGCCGACGGCGTCGACGTCCCCGAGCAGGTCCTCGCCCTGCGCGCCATGGGGTGTACCCACGGTCAGGGAATGGCCTTCTCCGGCCCGCTCGACGAGTACCGGCTGCGACGCGCCCTGGTCCGCGGGGAGTTCCCCGTACCGGGCATCCCGAGCCCCCGGCCGGTGCTGGCGGGCGGCTCGATCCCGCTGCTCACCGGATCACATGCTGAGACGCCCGTCCCACCCACTTGACACGTCGTGCGTGCTGGAGAGAGGGTCAATGCCATGCGCACCCGAATTCTCGTACTTGGAAAGCGCGTCGGCTGAAGCAGAGTCACTCCACGACACTCTGCGGACCGCACCCGGCGCGCTCCCCTCGCTTGCCTCACGGCACGAGGGGTTTTTTGTTGCACTGACACCTCTCAAAACGCTGCAAAACACCCGCGAAAACCCTCAGCTTCGAGAAGAGAATGCCGATGACCGAGCAGGCCACCGGGGCCCACCACCCGCAGCCGCGCGCCCGTACCGGCGGACAGCCGTCCGTCACCGTTGAGCACGTCACGGGCGCGCAGTCCCTCATCCGTTCTCTCGAGGAAGTCGGCGCCGACACGGTATTCGGCATCCCCGGCGGTGCGATCCTCCCCGCCTACGACCCGATGATGGACTCCACCCGGGTCCGCCACGTCCTGGTCCGCCACGAGCAGGGCGCCGGTCACGCCGCCACCGGGTACGCGCAGGCCACCGGCAAGGTCGGCGTCTGCATGGCCACCTCGGGCCCCGGCGCCACCAACCTGGTCACCCCGATCGCCGACGCGCACATGGACTCCGTGCCGCTCGTCGCGATCACCGGCCAGGTCGCCTCCAAGGCGATCGGCACCGACGCCTTCCAGGAAGCCGACATCTGCGGCATCACGATGCCGATCACCAAGCACAACTTCCTGGTCACCAAGGCCGAGGACATCCCGCACACCATCGCCGAGGCCTTCCACATCGCCTCCACCGGCCGCCCCGGACCGGTCCTCGTCGACATCGCCAAGGACGCCCTCCAGGCGAAGACCACCTTCAGCTGGCCGCCCACCCAGGACCTGCCCGGCTACCGCCCGGTGACCAAGCCGCACGCCAAGCAGATCCGCGAGGCCGCCAAGCTGATCACCCAGTCCAAGCGCCCCGTGCTGTACGTCGGCGGTGGCGTCCTGAAGGCCGGGGCCACCGCCGAGCTGAAGGTCCTCGCGGAGCTGACCGGAGCGCCCGTCACCACCACCCTGATGGCGCTCGGCGCCTTCCCCGACAGCCACCCGCTGCACGTGGGAATGCCGGGCATGCACGGTGCGGTCACCGCCGTCACCGCGCTGCAGAAGGCCGACCTGATCGTCGCCCTCGGAGCCCGCTTCGACGACCGCGTCACCGGCAAGCTGGACAGCTTCGCCCCGTACGCCAAGATCGTCCACGCCGACATCGACCCGGCCGAGATCGGCAAGAACCGCGTCGCCGACGTGCCCATCGTCGGAGACGCCCGCGAGGTCCTGGCCGACCTGGTCCAGGCCGTCCAGGCCGAGCACACCGAGGGCAACACCGGCGACTATGCCGCCTGGTGGAAGGACCTCAACCGCTGGCGCGACACCTACCCGCTCGGCTACGACCTGCCCGAGGACGGCAGCCTCTCGCCGCAGCAGGTCATCCAGCGCATCGGGCAGCTCGCCCCCGAAGGCACGATCTTCGCGGCGGGCGTCGGCCAGCACCAGATGTGGGCCTCCCACTTCATCGACTACGAGCAGCCCGCCACCTGGCTCAACAGCGGCGGCGCCGGAACGATGGGCTACGCGGTCCCGGCCGCGATGGGCGCCAAGGCCGGCATGCCCGACCGCACGGTCTGGGCCATCGACGGCGACGGCTGCTTCCAGATGACCAACCAGGAACTGACCACCTGCGCGCTCAACAACATCCCGATCAAGGTCGCCGTCATCAACAACGGAGCCCTCGGGATGGTCCGCCAGTGGCAGACCCTCTTCTACAACCAGCGCTACTCCAACACCGTGCTGCACTCCGGCGCGGACACGGACGGCAACGCCGCCAAGGGAACCCGCGTCCCGGACTTCGTCAAGCTGTCCGAGGCCATGGGCTGCCACGCCATCCGCTGCGAGGACCCGGCCGACCTGGACAAGGTCATCGAAGAGGCCAACTCCATCAACGACCGCCCCGTCGTGATCGACTTCATCGTCCACGAGGACGCCATGGTCTGGCCGATGGTCGCCGCCGGCACCTCCAACGACGAGGTCCAGGCCGCGCGCGGCGTCCGCCCCGACTTCGGCGACAACGAAGACGACTGAGAGACAGAGAGAGAACGACTCCCATGTCCGAAAAGCACACGCTCTCCGTCCTGGTCGAGAACAAGCCCGGTGTCCTCGCCCGGATCACCGCCCTGTTCTCCCGACGCGGCTTCAACATCGACTCGCTCGCGGTCGGTACCACCGAGCACCCCGACATCTCCCGCATCACCATCGTCGTGAATGTCGAGGGCCTGCCCCTGGAGCAGGTGACCAAGCAGCTCAACAAGCTGGTCAACGTCCTGAAGATCGTCGAACTCGAGCCCGCCGCTGCGATCCAGCGGGAGCTCGTCCTGGTGAAGGTCCGCGCCGACAGCGAGACCCGCTCCCAGATCGTCGAGATCGTCCAGCTGTTCCGCGCCAAGACCGTCGACGTCTCCCCGGAGGCCGTCACGATCGAGGCGACCGGAGGGGCCGACAAGCTGGAGGCGATGCTCAAGATGCTGGAGCAGTACGGCATCAAGGAGCTCGTCCAGTCCGGCACCATCGCCATAGGGCGCGGCGCGCGCTCGATCACCGACCGGTCCCTGCGCGCCCTCGACCGCTCGGCCTGAGCGGACGGACCCCGGCGGAGCCCTAGGGCCTGCCGTCAAACTGCCGCCTGCCGAGCGACGCCTGGCACGCATGCTCGCGGCGTTGCCGAAACGGACTGGTGGCTCCGCTACAAGACCGTTCCGGCGCCTTGCGATCGCACGCACCAGACGCCGCTCGGCCGCCCTCCGGGCGACGACGGCAGCTTGACGACAGCCCCTACGCTCCGCTCGCATGGCGAGACCCGACAACGCATACGACGCACCCCGCCGTACGGTGGGACGCAACACCTGCACACCAAGGAGAAGACCCAGTGGCCGAGCTGTTCTACGACGACGATGCCGACCTGTCCATCATCCAGGGCCGCAAGGTCGCGGTTCTCGGTTACGGCAGCCAGGGCCACGCCCACGCGCTGTCGCTCCGCGACTCCGGCGTCGACGTCCGCGTCGGTCTGCACGAGGGCTCGAAGTCCAAGGCCAAGGCCGAGGAGCAGGGCCTGCGCGTGGTGACCCCCTCCGAGGCGGCCGCCGAGGCCGACGTCATCATGATCCTCGTTCCGGACCCGATCCAGGCCCAGGTCTACGAGGAGTCCGTCAAGGACAACCTCAAGGACGGCGACGCGCTGTTCTTCGGCCACGGCCTGAACATCCGCTTCGGCTTCATCAAGCCGCCGGCCAACGTCGACGTCTGCATGGTCGCCCCCAAGGGCCCGGGCCACCTGGTCCGCCGCCAGTACGAGGAGGGCCGCGGCGTTCCCTGCATCGTGGCCGTCGAGCAGGACGCCTCGGGCAAGGGCCTGGAGCTCGCCCTCTCGTACGCCAAGGGCATCGGCGGCACCCGCGCCGGCGTCATCAAGACCACCTTCACCGAGGAGACCGAGACCGACCTGTTCGGTGAGCAGGCCGTCCTCTGCGGTGGCACCGCCGCCCTGGTCAAGGCCGGTTTCGAAACGCTGACCGAGGCCGGCTACCAGCCCGAGATCGCGTACTTCGAGTGCCTGCACGAGCTGAAGCTCATCGTCGACCTCATGTACGAGGGCGGCCTGGAGAAGATGCGCTGGTCCATCTCGGAGACCGCCGAGTGGGGCGACTACGTCACCGGCCCGCGGATCATCACCGACGCCACCAAGGCCGAGATGAAGAAGGTCCTCACCGAGATCCAGGACGGCACCTTCGCCAAGGCCTGGATGGCGGAGTACCACAACGGCCTGCCCAAGTACAACGAGTACAAGAAGGCCGACAGCGACCACCTGCTGGAGACCACGGGCCGCGAGCTGCGCAAGCTCATGAGCTGGGTGAACGACGAAGAGGCCTAGGCCTCGGGGAGCGGGGCGGGTCCGTCACGGGCCCGCCCCGCTCCGCAAGACCGCGGAGCCGCTCCGCAGCGGGGTTCCGGAGGGGCGTTCCGTACGGGTGTACACCACGTCCACCCTCGTGCGGGTGATCCTTCCACGGGGGCGCGGTACACAGCCCATCGCATGACTACACTGCTCAACACAACACGCGTCAGGGCCCACAGTGTCGTGCGTCTACCACGCGGCTAGCCCCTCCACCGCCTGCGGCCGTCGGGACGGCCGTCCGCACTGGACTTGTGAGGACTCACGTGAGCTCGAAACCTGTCGTACTCATCGCTGAAGAGCTGTCGCCCGCCACGGTCGACGCCCTGGGTCCGGATTTCGAGATCCGGCACTGCAACGGCGCGGACCGCGCCGAGCTGCTCCCGGCGATCGCCGACGTCGACGCCATCCTGGTGCGCTCCGCCACCAAGGTCGACGCCGAGGCCCTCGCCGCCGCCAAGAAGCTCCGGGTCGTGGCCCGCGCGGGCGTCGGCCTGGACAACGTCGACGTCTCCGCGGCCACCAAGGCCGGCGTGATGGTCGTCAACGCCCCGACCTCCAACATCGTCACCGCCGCCGAGCTGGCCTGCGGTCTGCTGGTGGCCACGGCGCGCAACATCCCGCAGGCCAACACCGCCCTCAAGAACGGTGAGTGGAAGCGCTCCAAGTACACCGGCGTCGAGCTCAGCGAGAAGGTCCTCGGCGTGGTCGGCCTCGGCCGCATCGGCGTCCTGGTCGCGCAGCGCATGTCGGCCTTCGGCATGAAGATCGTCGCCTACGACCCCTACGTCCAGCCGGCCCGCGCCGCGCAGATGGGCGTCAAGCTCCTCAGCCTGGACGAGCTGCTGGAGGTCGCCGACTTCATCACCGTGCACCTGCCCAAGACCCCGGAGACCGTCGGTCTCATCGGGGACGAGGCGCTGCACAAGGTGAAGCCCTCGGTGCGCATCGTCAACGCCGCGCGCGGCGGGATCGTCGACGAGGAGGCGCTGCACTCCGCCCTCAAGGAAGGCCGCGTCGCCGGAGCGGGCCTGGACGTCTACGCGAAGGAGCCCTGCACGGACTCCCCGCTGTTCCAGTTCGACCAGGTCGTCTGCACCCCGCACCTCGGCGCCTCCACCGACGAGGCGCAGGAGAAGGCGGGCATCGCGGTCGCCAAGTCGGTGCGCCTCGCGCTCGCCGGTGAGCTGGTCCCGGACGCGGTCAACGTCCAGGGCGGCGTCATCGCCGAGGACGTACGCCCCGGTCTGCCGCTCGCCGAGAAGCTCGGCCGGATCTTCACCGCGCTCGCGGGCGAGGTCGCGGCCCGCCTCGATGTCGAGGTGTACGGCGAGATCACCCAGCACGACGTGAAGGTGCTGGAGCTCTCCGCGCTCAAGGGTGTCTTCGAGGACGTCGTCGACGAGACCGTCTCCTACGTCAACGCCCCGCTCTTCGCGCAGGAGCGCGGTGTCGAGGTCCGCCTCACCACCAGCTCCGAGTCGCCCGACCACCGCAATGTGGTCACCGTGCGCGGCACGCTCTCCGACGGCCAGGAGGTCGCGGTCTCCGGCACGCTGGCCGGCCCGAAGAACCTCCAGAAGATCGTCGCCATCGGCGAGCACGACGTCGATCTGGCGCTCGCCGACCACATGGTCGTCCTGCGCTACCAGGACCGTCCCGGTGTGGTGGGCGCGGTCGGCAAGATCCTTGGCGAGGCCGGGCTGAACATCGCGGGCATGCAGGTGTCGCGGGCCGCGGAGGGCGGCGAGGCGCTGGTCGTCCTCACCGTCGACGAGACGGTCCCGCAGCCGGTGCTGACCGAGATCGCCGAGGAGATCGGCGCGTCCTCGGCCCGCTCGGTGAACCTCACCGACTGACGCAGGCGCACAGCAGTACGATCCCGCTCCGTACCCGGTAGCCGGGCCGCTCGTATCCACGAGAGGCCCCGCTGGCGGGTACGTTGCGTTTCGCGCGAGCTGACGCCGTTCAACGCGCCGGGATGGGCCCGGGGTTGGGTCCTGGGGCCCACGACGTGAGCGGCCGCCGACCCTAGGGTGACCGGTTGTCATGTCACTCATGGGCACCGGGGGTCGGTTCACGTATGTCTGCTGTCGGTGGCATACCCGTAGCGGGAGGCCCGGCTCCGGCCGTCGCCCCGCGGCGTGAACTCCCGCGCCCGCTCGCCGTGGTGCGGGTGGCTCTCCTCGTGCTGTTCGGCGCGACGGTGCTCGGCGCGATCGGCCTGTCCGGCTCGGCCCTCGCCGCGGACGCGATGGGTGCCGAGGTGCTCGGCATCGTGCTGTACGCCTCGGCGCCCGGGGTGTTCGCGGCGCTGTTGGCCCGGCATGTGCGGACCGGCTCCACACGGGTGCGGTGGGGCATCGTCGCCGTCCAGGTGTGGCTGATCCTGGGCGGCCTCGCCAACCTGGGCGACGGGTCCCCGGACGGGTTCACCCAGCTGGTCCTGCCCATCCTGATCATCGTCCTGATCAACCGTGAGGGCAGCCGGGCGTGGTTCCGGCTGCCGGCCGCCGAGCGCGGGCAGCCGCCGAAGTTCTCGCTCCCGCACATGATCACGTGGAAGCGCGACCGGGGGCAGACCGCCCTGGAGTACCTGGGTCTGGTCCTGATCGTCGTCGCGCTGATCGGGGCCCTGACGGTGGGCGGTCTCGGCGGCCGGATCACCGAGGGCCTCCAGTCCGCGATCTGCTCGCTGACCGGCAGCTCCTGCCCGGTCTCCCCGGGCAGCGGCTCCGTGGAGGCGGGCGACCGCCCGGGCGGCGGCACGGGCGGCGGCACGGACGGCGGCACGGACGGAGGCGTCGACGGGGGAGCCGACGGCGGTTCGTCGGGGAGCGCGGACGGGGGTGCCGACGGCGGTACGACGACCACGGGTGGCGCCACCGGAGGCGACGCGACGAGCGGCACGGGAGGCCCAGGCGGCACCGAGGGCTCGGGCGGCACCGAGGGCTCGGGTGGTCCAGACGGCTCAGACGGCTCAGACGGCTCAGGCGGTTCGGAAGGCTCAGGGGGCTCCGAAGGCTCCACCACGACCGGCGGCGGCACGGGCGGACCCGACGGCACCGGGCTCCCCGGCACCGGCGAGGACACCTACCCCGAGGACAGCGAGGAGCCCGAGGCCGCCTACGACGTACAGCCGACGTCCGGCGACGGCGAGGGCGAGGACGGCGGTGAGCAGGCCGAGGAGAAGGAGGACTGCGGCGGCTGGGGCTTCTTCGGCTGCGCCTGGGACCGTACGACGCAGGTCTTCAAGGGGCTCGTGGTCGACGGGCTCTGGGGCGACATCACCGGGATCATCGACCTGTTCAAGCCGGAGACCTGGTCGGGCCTCGCCGACTACGGCAAGCAGCTCGGCGACCAGTGGGTCAAGGACTCCGAGGGCGCGGGCGACAAATGGGACGACGGTGACTACCTGGGTGCGGTCTGGGACTGGGGCAAGGCCTCCGTCAGCACCGTGGTCACGGTCGGCGACGACGTCTTCGTCGGGGACGAGGTCCGCGAGCGCTGGAACAACGGGGAGAAGACCCGAGCGGTCACCGATGTGATCTGGAACATCGGCTCGATCTTCATCCCCGGCTACAACGTCGGGAAGGTCGTCGGCAAGGTCGGCAAGCTCGGGGTGCTGGGCAAGGTCGCCGGAGCCGTGACCCGCGCTGCCGACGACGCCGGGGCCGCGGCCCGCCGGGCCCGCGCGGCTGCTCAGGCCGGCGACCTCGACGGCGTACGGAAGGCGGCGAAGGAGGCCGACGAAGCGGCGGACACCGCCGAGGACGCGGCCCGCCGCACCGGCTGCGTCATCGCCTCGGGCCCGCCGACGGTGCGGTACGGCGGGGGCGGGGGCACGGGTGTCCCGGGCCCGGGCACCGGAGTGCTGGCGGGCGGCTCCCCGGGCCGGATCGTCCTTGCGAACGACGGATGCGACGAGGCGGCCAGGAAGGCGGCCCAGGATGCCAGGGCCGCGGAGCGGGCCGCCCATCTGGAGCAGAAGCGGCTGGAGGAGCCGGAGCGGGCGCGCAGGGCGGCGGCGGAGAAGAAGCAGTACCCCGAACCGAAGCGCAACGACACCTCCGACCCGCGCAACTACACCCCGCCCTCCTGGGCCGAGGACCTCGTCGACCGCAAGCTCGGCGACGCCGACGGGGGAGACGGCTACTGGGCGAGCCGCGACCGCAACCCCGCGCCCAACTGGAAGCGGAACGAGCCCTGGCTCCGCTACCAGGAGCAGGTGACCGGCACCAAGCGGGGCCAGGAGTACGTCGTACCGCATCCCGAGGAGGGCAGGCCGGCGGTGGAGTACGACGGCTGGGACTCCTCCCGGCAGACGTTCCTGGAGGCCAAGAACGGTTACGACAGCTATCTGTCCACGTCCGACAAGGGCACCCTCACCCCGTCCGGCAAGGACAAGTTCGTCAAGGAGGCCCGCGCCCAGGTGCAGGCTTCCGGCGGTCGGACCGTGGAGTGGCACTTCTCCGACCCGAACGTGGCCAAGGCCGCGCGCAAGGCGTTCCGCGAAGACGGACTGCCGATCAAGGTGGTGCACAGCCCGACGAAGCCCAACGACAGCAAGAGGAAGCCGGGCGCCTTCGACGAGTAGGCCGCGCCAGGACGGAAGGCTGCGCAGGAAATGCCACGTACCGAACGCCGCGTACGGAAGGCCACGAGCCGAGTAGCCTGCAACGCGTGGTGATCCCGGCCGCCGTCCGGCCGGGACAACCGCGGGCAGCGGGCCGGCCGACGGAGGAGAGACGAGCATGCGACGTGTAGTGCGGGGCTTCTGGGGTCCCCGGCCGGAGCCGGTCGAGACCGTGGCCGACCGGTGGCTGCGGACCCTCGACGGACTCGCCGAGCTGGTCCCGCAGGCGGCCGACGCCTGGAGCCAGGTCCACGGGAACGGTCCCGCCACGGCCATCACCGCCGACGGGGACGCCCTGCTCGACGCGCTCCGCAACGCCCGCAGCGCGACCGACTGGTCGGACATCACCGGCACCGGGCTGCGGCTCGTCGGCACCGGGGCGCCCGGCTGGCAGGCCGAGGTCAGCGGACTGGCCGGGGGCGCACCGGACTTCCTGCTCCAGTCGCTCGCGATCATCCTGCACGCCCCGGACGAGGCCGCGGTCCCCGAGGAGGCCCTTCTCACCCTGGTCGCCCGGGTGTGGGAGCCGGACTTCGGCGATGTGAGCGACGACGACGTCCTGGACGCGCTGGAGGACGACGCCGGGTACTCCGTCGGCGACCCCGTCGTCGGGCGCGCCGGCTATCTCTCCCCGGCCCGCGCCGCCCTCGTCCCCGACGACCTGGAGACGGCCCGTGAACCCCTGCCCGGCGGCGGGGAGTTGCTGAGTATCGCGGCCCCGGGCGACAGTGCGACCGTGGTGCGCGTGTACGAGCGGCTGCGCGAGGCGGGGGCGCTGGCTCCGCTGCCCCGCCCGATGGACCGGGCGGCCCTGTGACCTCCCGGGCGGGCGAGGCCTTCGACGCGGAGCGTGCCGCGGCGGAGGTCACCGAGCTTCTCGCCGCCCCCGTACCGGCCGACGGCCCCACCACCGCCGAGGGCGACCCGGTCACCGGCGAGTGGACGGTCACCGTCGGGGAGGGCTTCCGGATCGTGCCGCTCTGGGAGGGCGACTCGCTCACCGGCGTGTACGCCCCCGAGTGGAACGACGCCGAGGAGGCCGCCGAGTCCCATCTCGCCGAGGCGGCACGGGTGTTGGGCGAGCACTGGGGCCCACACCGGACGGTGCGGCTGGACGGGCCGCTGATGCGGCGGCAGGGCGGTTCCCCGGTGGAGCCTCTGTTCGAGGCGCTGTTCGCCGAGGACCTGTACGGGGACCTGGAGGTCTGGGGACCCGTCGGCTCCGGCGGCCGGTGGATCGCCCTGATCGTCGGCCACAGCGACGGGGACGCGCCGTTCGTGCTGGCCGCCCTGGTCAGCGACCGACCGGTCCCCGAACCGGCCCCTTTCGACGGTCCGTTGTGAGGTCCGCCCGGCTCCGCCAGGATCCGGCAGGCGGCGGCCGGAGCCGCTGATAAGGTCCCTCGACATCAGCTGTCCCGTGCTGGAGAAGGTTCATGAAACTGCTCCCCCTGTTCCTCCGGCGGCCGATCGAAGCGGTGTACGAGCGTCGGCTCGCCGCCACCCTGGTGGGCCTGCCGCGCCCCCAGCACGTCGGGATCATGGTCGACGGCAACCGGCGCTGGGCCCGCAAGGCCGGGCACACGGACGTCCGGGAGGGCTACCGGGCGGGCGGCGCCAAGGTGACCACGTTCCTGGGCTGGTGCACGGCCGCAGGGATCGCACACGTGACCCTCTTCATGCTCTCCGACGACAACCTGGGCCGCCCCGCGGAAGAACTCGGCCCGCTGATCGAGGTCATCGAGGACACCGTCCGCGACATCACCGCCGAGGGCCGGGACTGGGAGGTCCGGGCGATCGGCTCGCTCGACATGCTGCCCGGCACCAGCGCCCGGGTGCTCAAGGAGGCCACCGCCGCCACGACCGGGCGCGGCGGCCTCAAGGTGGACGTGGCGGTCGGTTACGGCGGCCGGCGCGAGATCGTCGACGCCGTGAAGAGCGCCTTCGAGGAGCACATCGCGGCCGGGGGCGACCCGGCCGAACTGGTCGCCCGGTTCGGGATCGACGACATCTCCCGGCACCTCTACTCGCCCGTCGCCGACCACACCGACTTCATCATCCGCACCTCCGGCGAGCAGCGCCTGTCCGGCTTCCTGCTCTGGCAGTCCGCGTACGCCGAGATGCACTGGGTGGACTGCTACTGGCCGGCGTTCCGGCACGTGGACTTCCTGCGCGCGCTGCGCTCGTACGCGAACCGGGAACGCCGCTTCGGCAAGTGATCCGGCCGGGCGGGTGCGGGAACCGTGTCCCGGAGCCGGCGGGGCCACGGCAGAGTGTGGGCATGGACGTACTCGATCTTGCCCGCGCCTTTGTGCTGGAGCGTCACCCCGACGCCCGCGCCGCCTTCCTCGGCGGCAGTGTCCTGACGAGCCGGCGCACCGCCCGGTCCGACCTGGACGTCGTCGTGCTGCTCGACGGCCCGCCCGCTCCGTACCGCGAGAGCCTGCGGTACGGGAATTGGCCGGTGGAGCTCTTCGTGCACACCGAGGACTCCTGGCACAGCTTTGTCACCCCGGAGATCGTGCAGCGGAACTCGGCCCTGTTGTGGATGTGCGCCGACGGGGCGCTGCTGCTCGACGCCGACGGGACAGGAGCACGGATCGCGGAGAAGGCGAAACGCCTCGCGGCCGAAGGCCCGCCCCCGGTCACCGGCGCGGCGCTCGAAGACGCCCGGTACGCGCTCACGGACCTGCTCGACGACTTCGCCGTCGTCACGGATGCGGGGGAGCGGCTGTTCGTCGTGGCCGAACTCGTCCGGCGGACCGGCGAGCTGGCGCTGCTGACCCACGGCACGTGGCTCGGCGGCGGCAAGTGGCTGGCCCGGCGCCTCGAATCCGTCGTGCCGGACTTGGCCGCGCGCCTGGACGAGGCGGCGCAGGCCGCGCTGCGCGGTGCACCGGAGGGCCTCACCTCCCTGGTCACGGAGGTCCTGGACGCGGCGGGCGGCCCGGTGTGGGAGGGGTACCGCCGCAGCGGACCGCGTAAGAGGGCCTGAACCGGCCGCCCCGCGAAACCCACCGGTGTCACAGCCGGGCCCGCTTCACCGCCATGTGCAGCAGCAGCCGGTCCTCCCCGTCGTTCAGGTCGAGGCCGGTGATCTGCTGGATGCGGGAGAGCCGGTAGTACAGCGTCTGGCGGTGGATGCCGAGCGCGGCGGCCGTCCGGCTCGCCTGGCCCGCGCAGTCCAGGAACACCTCCGCGGTGTGCGCCAGCTCCCGGTGCAACGGGGTGAGCAGCGAGGCGACGGCCGGGTCCCCGGGGTCCGTGCCGGTGCCCGGGAGGGCGGTCAGCAGGCGGTACGGGCCGATCGCCGACCACCGGGCGACCGGGCCGAAGCGGGTCTCGGCCCGGGCAGCGCGGGCCGCCGCCGTGGCCTCGCGCCAGGAGACCGTCAGCCTGTCCAGGCCCCGGCGCGGCGTGGCGATCCCCCCGGTGGCGGCCGGGGCCGCGCCGGTGCGCAGCCGGTCCGCTGCGCTCAGGGCCGGGTCCAGGCGGTCCGGCGAGCGCAGCCGGACGAGCGCGGCCAGCGACAGGTTCCCGGCGGCCCCCGGCGCGGCGACCGTCGCCAGCGCGGCCGCCGAGGGCACGCCCCGTACCGACGGCGTGTCGTCCGCCCACGGGGTCACGCACACCACCGTGTGCAGCCCCTCCGCGTCCCGGCCCAGGGCCTCGCCCAGCGCGGCGACGGCGGTGTCGTGCTGCCGGCCGGGACCCGCCGTGAGGACAGCGCCGAACTCCCGCGAGAGGTCGGCGCCGGCCCGCGCCTCGTCGGAGAGCAGGGCCCCGATCCGGGCGGCGACCTCCATCGCGGCGGTCAGCCGTTCCTCGGTCGGGCCCGGGTCGGCGTCGAGCAGCCAGACGTATCCGAGGACGACGCCCCGATGGCGTACCGGAAGGCAGATGCGGTCCCGGAACACCCCGGCCTCGGGGGCGGCGGGGATCCGGACGGGCCCGGTCGCCCGGGTGATGCCGAACCCCTCGAACCAGGCGCGCACGGCCGGTGTGGAGCGGCGGGTCAGGATCGAGCGGGTGCGGACCGGGTCCATCGCGGTGTCGTCGTCGCTGTCGTGGGCTCCGAAGGCGACCAGGCCGAAATCCCGGTTCTCCAGGGTGGCCGGGGCGTCGAGGAGGGCCGAGATCTCGTCGACCAGTTCCTGGTAATCGCCTGTCACCCCGCCATTCTGCACCCCCTCACGGCCTTCTTCATACAGATGTCTGAGATGGCGGCCACGGATGCGTGACAGGTGTCGATGGCACAGCCTGCACGGGGTACCTAGATTTCACAGTGGTTATCCGTGCCGTACCGGTCCGTTCATGTTCGTACCGTTACGGCCCCTCGTCCGTACATTCGTGGAGGTGCCCCGTGCTGGGTCCCGTGATTCTCGCGGCATCGCGCAGCGACAAGATGCGCCGGTTCGTCTCGGCCGCGCCCGGCACCAAGCAGGTCGTCGACCGCTTCATCGCCGGCGAGACCGTCGACCAGGTCGTCCCGATCGTCGTGGACGCCGCGGACAAGGGCCTGGAGGTCACGCTCGACGTCGTCGGCGAGGACATCACCACCCCCGCGCAGGCCGAGGCCGCCCGCGACGCGTACCTGGAGCTCATTGAGCGCCTGAAGGACCTGGACCTGGGCCCCCGTGCCGAGATGTCCGTGAAGCTGTCGATGTTCGGCCAGGCGCTGGAGAACGGCCACGAACTGGCTCTCGCCAACGTCCGCCCGGTCGTCGAGGCGGCGGCCGCCATCGGCACCACGGTCACCCTGGACGCCGAGGACCACACCACCCTCGACTCGATGTTCGCCATCCACGAGGAGCTGCGGAAGGACTTCCCGCAGACCGGCTGCGTCATCCAGTCCTACCTCTTCCGCACAGAGGACGACGCCCGCCGCCTCGCCGCCGCCGGCAGCCGCGTACGCATCGTGAAGGGCGCCTACAAGGAGCCCGCCTCCGTCGCGTACCAGGACAAGGCCGAGATCGACAAGGCGTACGTCCGCATCACCCGCATCCTGATGGAGGGCGCGGGCTACCCGATGATCGGCTCGCACGATCCCCGTCTCATCGCCATCGCCCAGGAGCTGGGCCGCCAGGCCGGGCGCAAACTGGACGAGTACGAGTTCCAGATGCTGTACGGCATCCGCAGCGACGAGCACGTCCGGCTCGCGGCCGAGGGCCACCGGATGCGCGTCTACACGGCGTACGGCACCGACTGGTACGGATACTTCATGCGCCGCCTCGCGGAGAAGCCGGCCAACCTGCTGTTCTTCGGCCGCTCGATCCTCACCAAGGGCTGAGCAGCCCCCGGGCTGACCCACACCCCCGCCGACACCAAGGAGACAAGGCAACCATGGACGCCGTCACCCAGGTCCCCGCGCCGGTCAACGAGCCGGTCCACTCCTACGCCCCGGGCTCCCCGGAGCGCGCCCGCCTGGAGGTGAAGCTCAAGGAGCTCGCCGACAACCCGATCGACCTGCCGATGACCATCGGCGGCGAGAAGCGGATGGGCGGCGGCGAGCGTGTGAACGTCGTACAGCCGCACAACCACCAGGCCGTCATCGGCACCTTCGCCGGCGCCACCGAGCAGGACGCCCAGGACGCCGTCGACGCGGCCCTCGCCGCCGCTCCGGCCTGGCGCGCGATGGCCTTCGACGACCGCGCCGCGATCATCCTGCGCGCTGCCGAGCTGCTGTCGGGCCCCTGGCGCGAGACGCTGGCCGCCTCCACCATGCTCGGCCAGTCCAAGACCGCCCAGCAGGCCGAGATCGACACCCCCTGCGAGCTCATCGACTTCTGGCGCTTCAACGTGCACTACGCGCGCCAGATCCTCGCCGAGCAGCCCCCGGCCAACTCCCCGGGCGTGTGGAACCGCATGGACCACCGCCCGCTGGAGGGCTTCGTCTACGCGATCACGCCGTTCAACTTCACGGCCATCGCGGGCAACCTCCCCACCGCCCCCGCCCTCATGGGCAACGTCGTGGTGTGGAAGCCGTCCCCGACCCAGACCCACGCCGCCGTGCTGCTGATGCAGCTTCTGGAGGAGGCCGGTCTGCCCAAGGGCGTCATCAACCTGGTCACCGGCGACGGCAAGGCCGTCTCCGAGGTGGCGCTGAACCACCGCGACCTGGCCGGCATCCACTTCACCGGCTCGACCCCCACCTTCCAGCACCTGTGGAAGACGGTCGGCAACAACATCGCCAACTACCGCACCTACCCGCGGCTCGTCGGCGAGACCGGCGGCAAGGACTTCGTCGTCGCGCACCCCAGCGCCGACCGCGCCATCCTGAAGACCGCGCTGACCCGCGGCTCCTTCGAGTTCCAGGGCCAGAAGTGCTCCGCGTCCTCGCGGGCGTACGTCCCCGCCTCCATCTGGAACTCCGGTTTCCAGGAGGAGTTCGCGGCGGAGGTCGACTCCATCACGATGGGTGACGTCACCGACCTGAGCAACTTCATCGGCGCCGTCATCGACGAGCGCTCGTTCGCCAAGAACAAGGCCGCGATCGACCGCGCCAAGTCCGACCCGACCTGCACGGTCGTCGCGGGCGGCACCTACGACGACTCGGTGGGCTACTTCGTCCGCCCGACGGTCATCGTGTGCACCGACCCCGAGAACGAGGTCTTCACGACCGAGTACTTCGGCCCGATCCTCGCGATCCACGTCTACGAGGACGAGAAGTACGACGCCATGCTGGAGCAGATGGAGTCGGTCTCCGACTACGCGCTGACCGGCTCGGTCATCGCGGGCGACCGCGCGGCCGCCGCGCACACGATGGACAAGCTCCGCTATGCCGCGGGCAACTTCTACATCAACGACAAGTCGACCGGCGCCGTCGTCGGCCAGCAGCCCTTCGGCGGCGGCCGTGCCTCCGGCACCAACGACAAGGCGGGCGCCCCGCAGAACCTCCAGCGCTGGACCCTGACCCGGGCCATCAAGGAGACGCTGGTCCCGCCGACCGACTACACCTACCCCCACCAGGGCTGACGCCCTCCCGGGGCGCCGCAGCACGGCGACCCGGACCCAGAGGTCTCCCCCGGGAGATCCCCTGAGCACCGCCCCCCGACCGGCCCCCCTGCCGGGCGGGGGGCGGTTTCCATGTGCGGGGCGGCTCCCAGGTGTGCGCGGGTCGGTCCAGGCGGCCCCGGGGTCACGCGGTCTTGTGGATTAGGTAATGGGCATGTCAAATTCCTTCTCGGTACGTCCCCACACGTCACCCGAGAAGGAGTTCCCCCCATGAGACGCAACTCCCGCGCGCGCTTCGGCGTTTCCCTGCTGCTCGTCGCCGGCGCCCTCGGCCTCGGAGCCGCCCCCTCCACCGCCGCCGACACCCCCTCGCCCGCCCCCTCGGCGATCCCCGCCCCGTCCGCGTACGCGCTCGACGCCGAGGTTGACCGCGCGCTCGGCGCCGCCACCGCCGGAACCTACCTCGACGCGAAGACCGGGAAGCTCGTCGTCACCGTCACCACCGACCGGGCCGAGGAGCAGGCCCGCGCCACCGGCGCCACGGTCCGCCGGGTGGCCCGCAGCGCCGCCGAGCTCGACGCGGCGATGGAGACCCTGGAGGCCGAGGTGAAGATCACCGGCACTTCCTGGGGCATCGACCCGCGCACCAACCGGGTCGCCGTCGAGGCCGACTCCTCCGTCTCCGCCCGGGAGATGGCCCGCCTCGAAGCCGTCGCCGAACGGCTCGACGGCGCGGTCGGCATCAAGCGCGTCCCCGGTGAGTTCCGCCGCGAGGTGCTGGGCGGCGGCGCGATCTACGGCGGCGGCAGCCGCTGCTCGGCCGCCTTCAACGTCACCAAGGGCGGGGCCCGCTACTTCGTGACCGCCGGACACTGCACCAACATCTCCGCCAACTGGTCGGCCAGCTCCGGCGGTTCGGTCATCGGCGTCCGGGAGGGCACCAGCTTCCCGACCAACGACTACGGCATCGTCCGTTACACCGACGGCTCCTCGCCCGCCGGAACCGTCGACCTCTACAACGGCTCCACCCGCGACATCGCCTCCGCGGCCAACGCCGTCGTCGGCCAGGCGATCCAGAAGAGCGGCTCCACTACCAAGGTGACCTCCGGCACGGTCACCGCGGTCAACGTCACCGTCAACTACGGCGACGGGCCGGTCTACAACATGGTCCGCACCACCGCCTGCTCGGCCGGCGGCGACAGCGGCGGCGCGCACTTCGCCGGATCCGTCGCCCTCGGCATCCACTCCGGCAGCTCCGGCTGCTCGGGCACCGCGGGCTCGGCCATCCACCAGCCGGTGACCGAGGCACTCTCCGCGTACGGCGTGACGGTGTACTGAGCCGCGACGGGCACGGCGTGAGGGTGTACTGAGCCACCCCCCGTCGCCGATCGCCCCAACCGCCCAACCGCCCGACCGCCCGACCCGCCCGGACCGCCGCGCCCCCGGTCCGGGCGGGCCCGCGCGTGCGGCGGCGCGATAACGCGCTGTCGGGCGGGGAAGCGGCCTGGAAAGCTGACCCCATGGCCCAGCCTCCCGCAGTGCGCATCGCCCACACCTTCGAGCTCACCCCCGCCGAACTGGCCCGGATCCGTGATCTGCTCGACACCGCCTTCGACGACGACTTCGCCGACGAGGACTGGGAGCATTCCCTCGGAGGCGCCCACGCCCTGATCCGCGACGCGGACGGTCTCCTGATCGCCCACGGCTCCGTCGTCCGGCGCCAGGTCCGGCACGCGGACCGCTCCTACCGGGTCGGCTACGTCGAAGCCGTCGCCGTCCGCGCGGACCGCCGCCGCGAGGGCCTCGGCCACCTGGTGATGGACGCCCTGGAGCGCGTCATCGACGGGGCGCACGACTTCGGGGCCCTGTCCGCCTCCGACGCCGGCGCGGCGCTCTACGTGGCGCGCGGCTGGCAGGTGTGGCCGGGCCGGCTCGGGGCCCTCGGTCCGGCCGGACCCGTGCCGCTGCCCGAGGAGGAAGGCAGCACCTATGTCCGCCCTGCGGCCGGGCGGCCCTTGCCGGCGCCCGGTGACCCGCTCCACTTCGACTGGCGGGACGGCGACCTGCTCTGAGGTGGTCGGGTTGTTCCGCGTCTGCGGGCCTGCTCGTGGGTCGACTCGCTCCGACGCTGTGACCTGCAGCGATCCCTCGGGCCGTCTCAGATAGTAGGAAGTCCGACTAACTGTAGAGACAGAGCGGCCCGACTGTCCTAGCTTTGTAGGAGCCGAACGAATCGCTCGATCGAGCGACTGTGGCGGTTGCGGGCGCACGCCCCGAAGCAGGTAACCCCTGCGGCGTACGCTCCCCGCTCCTTCCGGCGCCTCGGAATCCGATCCCGGCCCGGCCCCCGCGCCGCACCGCGATGTGCGGCCCGCCCGGCACCCACGCGATCTCAAGGAGTCGATCCACCATGGCCCCCACCACCGCCCGCCGCGTCCGTCACGCTCCCCGCCCGTCCGAGTCGGACCGCAAGAACGCCGCCGCCGCTCTCCAGCGCGCTCTGGACCGCCGTGACAACGGCGGCTCGACCGGCCACTGAGCCAGGGCGCATCGCTGCCCGTCCGCAGACCGGCGGCCGGCGCGTCAGCGGCCCCCGTGCCGCCCGCTCGCACCCGTCCGTGAACGGCGTTCGAGCGGCCCCGCGCACTGCCCGCCCGTACACCCGAACACCCTTGCTCCCGTCCGTATGGTGGACGCCGGATGTCATGGGGTGGGACGCACCGTTAGGCTTCCGGCATGTCTCGCAGCATCGATCTCGCAGTGATCCCCGGTGACGGAATCGGCCAGGAAGTCGTGGCCCAGGGCCTCAAGGTCCTCAACGCTGTCCTCCCGCAGGATGTGAAGCTGGAGACCAGGGAGTACGACCTCGGCGCCCAGCGCTGGCACCGCACCGGCGACACCCTCCCGGACGCGGAGCTGGAGGCGCTCAAGAACCACGACGCCATCCTCCTCGGCGCGATCGGCGACCCGTCGGTGCCGTCCGGCGTGCTGGAGCGCGGGCTGCTGCTGAAGCTGCGTTTCGCCTTCGACCACTTCATCAACCTGCGCCCCTCCAAGCTCTTCCCGAACACCGCGACCCCGCTCGCGGGCCGCCCCGACATCGACTTCGTGGTCGTCCGCGAGGGCACCGAGGGCCCGTACACCGGCAACGGCGGCTCGCTGCGCACCGGCACCCCCGCCGAGGTCGCCACCGAGGTCAGCCTGAACACGGCCTACGGCGTCGAGCGCGTGGTCCGGGACGCCTTCGAGCGCGCGGCGGCCCGCCCGCGCAAGAAGCTGACGCTGGTCCACAAGAACAACGTCCTCGTCTACGCCGGCCACCTGTGGAAGAACACCTTCGACCGGGTCGCCGCCGAGTATCCGCAGGTCAGCACCGACTACCTGCACGTTGACGCCGCGACGATCTTCTTCGTCACCCAGCCGGAGCGCTTCGACGTCATCGTCACCGACAACCTCTTCGGCGACATCCTCACCGACCTCGCCGCCGCTGTCTCCGGCGGCATCGGCCTGGCCGCCTCCGGCAACATCAACCCGACGGGCGCGTTCCCGTCGATGTTCGAGCCGGTCCACGGCTCCGCCCCCGACATCGCGGGGCAGGGCAAGGCCGACCCGACCGCCACGATCCTCTCCGTCGCCCTGCTGCTGCGCCACCTCGGCTACGAGGCCGAGGCCACGCGCATCGAGGACGCCGTCTCCGCCGATCTCGCGGAGCGCGACGGGGCCGTCACGCGCACGACCGACGAGATCGGCGACGCGCTCGCGGTACGCGTAGCGAGCTGACCCGACGACTCCACTTCGAAGCCGCCGGGTCGCACTCAGCGCCCGGCGGCTTCACCTGTGCGGCCCCCGGGTGCCACCATCGACCCCTGGACCGTATTCACCCCGTTTCGTGCACGGCCCCCCGCAAGCGATAATCGAACGCGGGGCCGTGGCTCGCGGTAAAGCTCGGACGTCCTGGGACCTGACCGAAAACGTCGGGCAGAGGCGGGCGTGAGCGCGGTCCATCACACACAAGACCGGTGAAGGACACGCACTCATGACGACGCCCACGATCGAGCTCAAGCCCTCCTCGAACCCGCTGTCCGACGCGGAGCGCGAGGCGATCCTGGCCAACCCGGGATTCGGCCGCCACTTCACCGACCACATGGTGACGATCCGCTGGACCGAGGGCCGCGGCTGGCACGACGCCGAGCTGGTTCCCTACGGCCCGCTGTCCCTGGACCCGGCCAACATGACCCTGCACTACGCGCAGGAGATCTTCGAGGGGCTGAAGGCCTACCGCCAGCCCGACGGCACGGTCGCCTCCTTCCGCCCCGACGCCAACGCCCGCCGCTTCCAGCGCTCTGCCGCCCGGCTCGCCATGCCCGAGCTGCCCGTCGAGACCTTCATCGCGGCGTGCGACGCGCTGGTGCAGCAGGACAAGGCGTGGGTCCCGGCGCACGGTGGCGAGGAGTCCCTCTACCTGCGCCCGTTCATGATCGCCACCGAGGTCGGCCTCGGCGTGAAGCCGGCCAACGAGTACCTCTTCCTGGTCATCGCCTCGCCGGCCGGCGCCTACTTCCCCGGCGGAGTGAAGCCGGTCTCCATCTGGCTCTCGGAGAACCGCGTCCGCGCCGTCCCCGGCGGCATGGGCGACGCCAAGACCGGCGGCAACTACGCCGCCTCCCTCCTCGCCCAGGCCGAGGCCGCCGCGCACGGCTGCGCCCAGGTCGCCTACCTCGACGCGGTCGAGCACAAGTGGGTCGAGGAGCTCGGCGGCATGAACCTCTACTTCGTGTACGCCCAGGCGGACGGCTCGAAGAAGATCATCACGCCCGCCCTCACCGGCTCCCTCCTCGCGGGCGTCACCCGCGACTCCCTCCTCAAGGTCGCCCGCGACCTCGGTTACGGCTCCGAGGAGGGCCGGGTCTCCATCGACCAGTGGCGCGACGACACCGCCAAGGGCACCCTCGTCGAGGTCTTCGCCTGCGGCACCGCCGCCGTCATCACCCCCGTCGGCCTGGTGAAGTCCGAGGGCGGCGAGTGGACCCAGAGCGAGGGCGAGCCCGGCGAGGTCACCATGAAGCTGCGGGAGCGCCTGCTCGACATCCAGCGCGGTGTCGTCGAGGACACCCACGGCTGGATGCACCCGCTCGGCTAGGACGTCCCGCCCGCGTGCGCACCGGCCCCCGCCCCTGTCCGGGCGGGGGCCGGTGCGTAATCGGTCTTCCGGAGGACGGGATCCAGCGGTGGCTGCTGCAACTCGCCGACCACATCAAGCAGAGCGCCGAGGAGGGCCGCGTCCCACCACCGGTGGCGGTGCCCGAGACCCTCTGGGAGTGGCGCGCCCGCTTTCCCGAGCTTCACCAGTTCCTGGGCGGCCGGTTCTCGCAGGACATGCCCGATGAGTTCGAGGATCACACCTCCGCCGTACGGGACCACGCGGGGTCGGTCGCTCCGACTGTGCCGGCGGGCCTCGCCGGAGAGGTGGCCGAGCTGCTCGCTCTCGGCCTGGAAGAGGTCGACTGCGCCGTCGCCGTTGCCGAGCGGGGCATGGAGGTAGAGCCTCCGGACCCGTACACGGCGAGCGGCCGGCCGGCCGTCGTCGCCGGGCTCCTGGCCGGGCCGCGCGCCGAGTACGACCGAGGAGGCGAGTGACTCCGGTCGAATGGAGTGCTGCTCGAACGCGGCGTGAACGACTTCCCCACAAGGCTCCCAGCACGGTTAGAGTGGCATTCTAAAGTCGCCGTCCCAGGAGCACTCATGCCCGCCACCCCCGCCCCCTTCCGCATGCCGCCCGAGTGGGCCCCGCACGAGCGCACCTGGATGGCCTGGCCGGGGCCCAACCCCACCTTCGCCTCCGACGCCGAGCTGGACGAGGCCCGCCGCGCCTGGGCCGCCGTCGCTCGGGCCGTACGCCGTTTCGAGCCGGTCACCGTGGTCGTCGGGCCCGGTCAGGAGGAGGGGGCGGCGGCGCTGCTCGGGCCCGACGTCGAGCTGGTCGTCCGGTCGCTCGACGATGCCTGGATGCGGGACATCGGGCCCACCTTCGTCACCGACGGCCGCACCCTCGCCGCCGTCGACTGGACGTTCAACGGCTGGGGCGCCCAGGGCTGGGCCCGCTGGGAGCACGACCAGCACATCGCCCGGGCCGTCGCCGAGCTGACCGGGACCCCCGTGCACTCCTCCCCGCTCGTCAACGAGGGCGGCGCGATCCACGTCGACGGCGAAGGCACCGTCCTGCTCACCGAGACCGTCCAGCTCGGCAAGGAGCGCAACCCCGGCTGGAGCAAGGAGCAGGTCGAGGCCGAGGTCCACGCCCGCCTGGGCACCGAGAAGGCCATCTGGCTGCCCCGCGGGCTGACCGGCGACTACGGGACGTACGGCACGCTCGGCCATGTCGACATCGTCGCCGCCTTCGCCCGCCCGGGCACCGTCCTCGCGCACGTCCAGCCCGACCCGGCCCACCCCGACCACGAGGTCACCCGGGAGAACCTGGCCGTCCTGCGCGCCGCCACCGACGCCCGGGGCCGCGCCCTGGAGGTCGTCGAGGTGCCCGCGCCCACCGTGCTGCGCGACGAGGACGGCGAGTGGGTCGACTACTCCTACATCAACCACTACCTCTGCAACGACGCCGTGATCCTCTGTGCCTTCGACGACCCGCGCGACGAGGAGGCCGCAGCGATCTTCCGGAGCCTCTTCCTCGACCGTACGGTGACCCTCGTCGACGCCCGTACGATCTTCGCCGGCGGTGGAGGCATCCACTGCATCACCCAGCAGCAGCCGAAGATCTGAGCCCCGGGCCCGAGAGCCCCCTGCCGAAAGTCCGGTCCCATGACCCCCGCCCCCCGCCGCACCCACCACGCCGCCCCGCCCCGCGAGGACGTCCTCGCCGCCGCCATGGCCACCGTCGCCGAGCGCGGGCTCGACGGGCTGACCATGGCCGGGCTCGGGCGGGAGGTGGGAATGAGCAGCGGGCACCTTCTCTACTACTTCCGCACCAAGGACGAACTGCTCCTCCAGACCCTGGAGTGGAGCGAGCGGCGCCTCGGGGCCGAGCGAAGCGGCCTCCTCGCCCGGCCGGGGACGGCCCGGGAGCGGCTGGAGGCGTACATCGACCTCTACCTCCCCGCCGGTCACCGGGACCCCCACTGGACCCTCTGGCTGGAGGTCTGGGGTCGCTCCCAGAACGCCGACGACGACGCCCGCGCCCGGCAGGCCGCCATCGAGGGGGTCTGGCACCGCGACCTGGTGGCGCTGCTCGCCGAGGGCATGTCGCGCGGCGAGTTCCGGCCGGTGGACGCCGACCGGTTCGCGGCCCGGCTGCGGGCGCTGCTCGACGGGTTCAGCATCCACGTGACGGTCGGGATCCCGGGGACGGGCCGGGAACAGGTGCTCGCCCAGGCGGCGGAGTTCCTGGACGAGACGCTGACGCCGGGGTCCGCGAAGAGCGATGCGACCAGCGTCACGACCGCATCCTGAGACACCGGCGTCACGACCGCGTCACTGTGCGAGACTTCTGCCGTGTCCTCGTTCGTCATGATTATTGGCAGCAGGCGCGCCGGTCCGCAGTGACCGCCCGTACCACCCCGTACGGCGCGGCCATCGTGCCCCAGACCCGCGCGCAGACCTCTCGCACCCGCGAGGGGTTTTTTCGTTTTCCGGCCCGCACCCGGGCCGGGGCGGCGCGCGCGGGATGATGGGGGCAAGTGGAACCCGATCGTCCGGATCCACTCATCCGACAGGAGCCAGATCAGCATGACCACCAAGGCCAACGCCACCGACGACAGTTTCCATGTCTTCGACACCACACTGCGCGACGGTGCTCAGCGTGAGGGCATCAACCTGACGGTCGCCGACAAGCTGACCATCGCCCGTCATCTGGACACCTTCGGTGTGGGGTACATCGAGGGCGGCTGGCCGGGGGCCAACCCCCGCGACACCGAGTTCTTCGCCCGAGCCCAGCAGGAGATCGAGTTCGAGAACGCCCAGCTCGTGGCGTTCGGCGCGACCCGCAGGGCCGGCGGCAGCGCGGCCGAGGACCCCCAGGTGAAGGCGCTCCTGAACTCCGGCGCCCCGGTGATCACACTGGTCGCCAAGTCCCATGACCGCCATGTCGAGCTTGCCCTGCGCACCACCCTGGACGAGAACCTGGAGATGGTCCGCGACACCGTCTCCCACCTGCGCGAACAGGGCCGCCGCGTCTTCGTGGACTGCGAGCACTTCTTCGACGGCTACCGCGCCAACGCCGAGTACGCCAAGGCCGTGGTGCGTACCGCGTACGAGGCAGGCGCCGAGGTCGTCATCCTCTGCGACACCAACGGCGGCATGCTCCCCGCCCAGGTCCAGGCCGTCGTCTCCACCGTCATCGCCGACACCGGCGCCCGCCTCGGCATCCACGCCCAGGACGACACCGGCTGCGCCGTCGCCAACACCCTGGCCGCCGTCGACGCCGGTGCCACCCACGTCCAGTGCACGGCCAACGGCTACGGCGAGCGGGTCGGCAACGCCAACCTCTTCCCCGTCGTCGCCGCCCTGGAACTCAAGTACGGCATGAAGGTGCTGCCCGAGGGCGCACTCGCCGAGATGACCCGCATCTCGCACGCCATCGCCGAGGTCGTCAACCTCACCCCCTCCACCCACCAGCCGTACGTGGGCGTCTCGGCCTTCGCCCACAAGGCCGGGCTGCACGCCTCCGCGATCAAGGTCGACCCCGACCTGTACCAGCACATCGACCCGGAGCTGGTCGGCAACACCATGCGGATGCTGGTCTCCGACATGGCCGGCCGCGCCTCCATCGAGCTGAAGGGCAAGGAGCTCGGCATCGACCTCGGCGACGACCGCGCCCTGGTCGGCCGGGTCGTGGAGCGGGTCAAGGAGCGAGAACTCCAGGGCTACACCTACGAGGCCGCCGACGCCTCCTTCGAACTCCTGCTGCGCGGCGAAGTCGAGGGCCGGGCCCGGCGCTACTTCCGTACGGAGTCCTGGCGGGCGATCGTCGAGGACCGCCCCGACGGCACCCACGCAAACGAGGCCACCGTGAAGCTCTGGTCCAAGGGCGAGCGGATCGTCGCGACCGCCGAGGGCAACGGCCCGGTGAACGCGCTGGACCGGGCGCTCCGCGTCGCCCTGGAGCGGATCTACCCGCAGCTCGCCAAGCTGGAGCTGGTCGACTACAAGGTCCGCATCCTGGAGGGCCGCACCGGCACCGAGTCCACCACCCGGGTGCTCATCACCACCGGGGACGGCACCGGCGACTGGGCGACCGTGGGGGTCGCCGAGAACGTCATCGCCGCCTCCTGGCAGGCGCTGGAGGACGCGTACACCTACGGACTGCTGCGCGCGGGCGTCGAGCCCACGGAGTAGCACGGCCCGATCGCGTACGCCCAGGAGCCGCCGCCCGTCATCGGGCGGCGGTTCCTTCGCGTTCCAGTAGCGACCCTGAACCGTTCAAGAGATGAACGCACAACGCCGCCTGTCCGCCCGGCAGATGAGACCCACCCAATCTCGGCGTGAAGTATTGACGGCCCTGTGTCCGCGCGGTTAACTCACGCCGCAACGCCGGTACCGGTTCCGGAACCGGTACCGAAGCACCTCTCCCCGCATGCCCCCGCCCTACCCCCGCCTGCCCTCTTCCGCTCTGCCCGGCCCCCTGGAGGCCCAGATGCGCGTCACCATCGCCGATGTCGCCCGCGAGGCCGGCGTCAGCAAGACGACCGTGTCGCGGGTCATCAACACCAAGGGCGAGGTGGACCGCTCCACGGCCACCCGCGTTCGTGAAGTGATCGCACAGCTCGGCTACGTACCCAGCTCCGGAGCCGTCGGCCTCGCCCGCGGCTCCAGCCGTACGGTCGGCATGCTCGTGCCCTCGCTGACCTGGCCGTGGATGGGCGAACTGCTCCAGGGCGTCGTCGACACCGTCGAGGCCGCCGACTACGGGCTGCTGCTGTTCACCTGCAACCGCGGGGCCGAGTCCGTCCAGCGCTTCACCAGCCAGGTGTCGGCGCGCGCCTTCGACGGGCTCGTCGTCGTGGAGCCCGAGAACACCCTCGGCCACCTCACCGAACTGCACCGCGGCGGCCTGCCGATCGTGCTCATCGACGACCGCGGCCACCACCCCGCATTCCCCTCCGTCGTGACCACCAACCACGAGGGGGGCGCGTCCGCGGCCCGCCACCTGCACGCCGCCGGACGCTCCCGGCCCCTGGTCCTGACCGGCCCCCAGCACTTCGGCTGCGTACGGGACCGGCTGGGCGGATTCCGCTCGGTCCTGCCCACCGATCTCGTCGTCGAGGGGGACTTCACCGAACGCGGCGGCCGGCTCGCCGTCGAGGAACTCCTCGCGCGCGGCGTGGCGTTCGACTCCGTCTTCGCGCACAACGACATCAGCGCGGCGGGCGTGCTCCGCGCCCTGCGGGCGGCCGGACGCCGGGTCCCGGACGACATCGCCGTCGTCGGCTTCGACGACATCCCGATGGCCGAACACACCGAACCGCCGCTGACCACCGTGCGACAGCCCACCCGCCGCATGGGCGAGACGGCGGCCCGGATGCTGCTCTCCCACCTCGGCGGCACGCCCGTACCGGACGGACCGGCCGTGCTGCCCACCGAACTGGTCGTGCGCCACTCGGCGCCGTGACGGACCCGGCCGCCCGGCCGCGCCCCGCCCCCGCACCCTTCCGCCCGCCGGGATCTCCCAGACCCGGCAGCCCCTTCCTGGAGTCGCCATGCCCGTACGCCGCCGCACCACCCTCAGAGCGGTCGCCGCAGCCACCGTCGTGGTGGCGCTCGCCGCCGGCTGCTCGAACGCCAACTCGGGTGCCAAAAAGGGCGGCGGGGCCGCCGGGGTGCTGACCCTGGGCAAGCCGGACGGGCCGCAGACGAACAACAGCAACCCCTTCCTCACCACCTCGGCCGGAGCGGTCCTCGGCTACCGCCACATGATCTACGAGCCGCTCGCGATGACGAACATGATCAGGCCCACCGAGAAGGCCGACCCCTGGCTCGCCACCGAATGGGCCTGGGAGGACAACTTCACCGAGGTCACCTTCACCCTGGACGACCGGGCCAAGTGGGCCGACGGCAAGCCCCTGACCGCCGCCGACGTGGAGTTCACCTTCAACCTGCTGAAGAAGCACCCGGCGCTCAACGGCGACGGGGTCCCCTTCGACGGGGTCGCGGTGAAGGGCAAGCAGGTCGTCCTGACCTTCAAGGAGAGCCAGTTCGTCAACCAGAACAAGATCATCCAGACCTTCATCGTGCCCAAGCACATCTGGGAGAAGGTCGACAACCCGGAGACCTGGCCCAACCGCACCCCGGTCGGCTCCGGACCGTACAAGCTCAAGACGTTCACCCCGCAGACCACCACCCTGACCGCCACACCGACGTACTGGAACGGCGACACCAAGGTCAAGGAGCTGCGCTACACCGCCTACAACGACAACAGTGCCGCCACCACCGCGCTGGCCACCGGCAAGATGGAGTGGTCCTTCGTCTTCATGCCCAACCACAAGCAGCTGTTCATCGACAAGGACCCCGAGAACCACCAGCTCTGGTTCCCCTCCGGTCTCGGCATCCACGGCCTGTGGTTCAACACCACCCGCAAGCCGTTCGACAACCCGGCCCTGCGCAAGGCGATGGCGATGGTCGTCGACCGCAGGGCCATCCACGTCCAGGCACAGGCCACGCTCTACCCGGAGATCACCAACCCCACCGGCATCCCGCTGCCCGCCGGTGAGCCCTTCCTCGCCCCCGAGTACGAGGACGCCACCACCAAGCCCGATGTCGCCGGGGCCAAGAAGCTGCTCGCCGAGGCCGGGTTCACGCTCAGCGGCGGCGTGCTCAAGGACCCGGGCGGCAAGCCGGTGAAGCTCACCTTCACCGACCCGGCCGGGTGGAACGACTACATCACCGGGCTCGCGATCATCAAGGACAACATCAAGGAGATCGGCATCGAGGCCAAGGTGAAGACCCAGACCGCCGAGGCCTGGGGCACCGACGTGGCCAACGGCGACTTCGACGCCACCCTGCACTGGACCAACAGCGGCGCCACCCCCTACGACATGTACCAGAACATCATGGACGGGGCGATCGTCCAGCCCATCGGCAAGAGCTCCCAGGCGGGCAACTTCGGGCGCTTCAAGAACCCCGAGGCGACGGCCGCGCTGAAGGAGTACGCCAACGCCACCGGGGACGCCGCCCGCACCAAGGCCCTCAACACCCTGCAGAAGATCTTCGTCGAGCAGGCCCCCATGATTCCGACGGCCGCCGCGCCCATCGGGGCCGAGTACTCCACGAAGAACTGGATCGGCTGGCCCACCGAGGCCAACCCCTACGCCCCGCCGCAGCACACCCAGCGGACCGCGCTGGAGATCGTGCTCAACCTCAAGCCCTCCACCAAGTAGGCACGGGAAAGGACCGGACGGGAAGAAGACGGGAAACCGGCCATGACCAGCGATCAGCCCGAGCACGCGCGGACCGGCTCCGAGACCATGCGGACCGGCTCCGAGCCCGCGCCCACCGGCACCGACGTGGTGCTGGAAGCGCGCGGAGTCACCAAACACTTTCCCTTGCGCCGCACCGCCCGCGACCTGTTCGCCCGCGAGCGCCGCAACGTCCACGCCGTCGACGACGTCTCGCTCCGGCTGAGACGCGGCACCGTCACGGCCCTGGTGGGGGAGTCCGGCTCGGGCAAGTCCACCGTCGCCCGGCTGCTCGCCCAGCTCCATCCGCTCACCTCGGGCGAGATACGGCTGGGCGGGGAACCGGTGGTGGCCGGTCGTGGCCGGTCCTTCCGCCGTTACGTCCGCCGGGTCCAGCTCATCTTCCAGGACCCCTTCGCCTCGCTGAACCCGGTGCACACCGTGCGCTACCACCTGACCCGCGCCCTGAAGATCCACGGCCGGGCGGGCAGCGGGGAGGCGGAGCTGGAGGAGAACCTGGCCGCCCTGCTGACCCGGGTCCAGCTGACCCCTCCGCAGCAGTTCCTGGACAAGTTCCCCCACGAGCTCTCGGGCGGGCAGCGCCAGCGGGTCGCCATCGCCCGGGCGCTCGGCGCGGATCCTCAGGTCCTCCTCGCCGACGAACCCGTCTCGATGCTCGACGTGTCGATCCGGCTCGGCGTCCTCAACCTCCTGCGCGACCTCAAGGAACGCCTCCACCTGGCGATCCTCTACATCACCCACGACATCGCCTCGGCCCGCTACTTCGCCGACACCACCCTCGTGATGTACGCCGGCCGGATCGTCGAGGGCGGCGAAAGCGAGCGCGTCACCCAGCACCCCGCCCACCCCTACACCCAGCTCCTGATCGCCTCCGCGCCCGACCCGGACCGGATCGTCGCCGAGGAGGGACAGGAGGAGACCGGCACCGGCGAGCCGCCCTCGCTGATCACCCCGCCCGCCGGCTGCCGCTTCCACCCCCGCTGCCCGCAGGCGATGGAGCGCTGCCGCACCGAACTCCCGCCCCGCTTCGACCTGCCCGAGGGCCAGTGGGCGGCCTGCTGGCTGTACGACGGCGCGGCGGCGCACCCCACGGACCGGCCCGGGGGCGTCAGCGGCACGGCAGCAGCGGCGGCAGCGGACGACCCGGCAGCGGGCGACCCGACCGCCGGCCACCCGACCGCGAAGGAGGCCACCCGGTGAAGTACCTCCTCCAGCGCCTCGCCTTCTACGCCGTCACCGCGTGGGCCGCGATCACCATCAACTTCCTCATCCCCCGGCTCATGCCCGGCGACCCCATCCAGGCCCTCCTCAGCCGCTACCAGGGGCAGCTCGACACCAAGGCCATCGACTCGCTCAAGGCCCTGTTCGGCCTCGACGAGCAGCAGTCGATGTGGCAGCAGTACACCGACTACTGGGCCCACCTCCTCGACGGCGACCTCGGCCTCTCCTTCACCTTCTTCCCCACCCCGGTCAGCGAGGTCATCGGCCAGTCCCTGCCCTGGACGCTGGCGCTGGTCGGCACGACCACGCTCATCAGCTTCGTCCTCGGCACCGGCATCGGCGTCTACAGCGGCTGGAAGCGCGGGTCCTGGCTGGACGGGTTGCTGCCGGTCACCACCTTCATCTCCTCCATCCCGTACTTCTGGCTGGGCCTCGTCGCCATCGCCGTGTTCGCCGAGAAGTGGTCGCTGTTCCCCAACTCAGGCGGCTACGACAACGCGCTCGTCCCGGCCTTCGACTGGCCGTTCATCTCCAGCGCCCTCTACCACGCGGTCCTGCCCGGCGTGACGATCGTCCTCAGCGCGGTGGCCGGCTGGATCCTCGGGATGCGGAACATGATGGTCACCGTCTCCTCCGAGGACTACGTGATGGTGGCGCAGGCCAAGGGCCTGTCCGAGCGGCGGGTGATGTTCGGCTACGCGGCCCGCAACGCGGTCCTCCCCAACATCTCCGGCTTCGCCCTCTCCCTCGGCTTCATCGTCGGCGGCACCCTGCTCGTGGAGATGGTCTTCACCTACCCGGGCATCGGCTTCCAGCTGCTCCAGGCGGTCGGGGCCAAGGACTACCCCCTGATGCAGGGCGTCTTCCTCATCATCACGCTCTCCGTCCTCGCCGCGAACCTGCTGGCCGACCTCGTCTACGCCGCCCTCGACCCCCGTACCCGGAAGGAGGCATAGGGCATGTCCATCACCGCCACCGACGTCGCCGTCGTGGACGGCGCGCCCCCACCCGTGGCCCCCACCCGCCGGGCCCGGCTCCGGTTCCTGCGCGGCGGCAAGACCCGTACCGGCCTGATCCTGCTGGCGTTCTTCGTCCTGCTGGCCATCGCCGGACCGTGGCTCGCCCCGTACGACCCCGACGCCATGAGCGACCAACTGCTCCAACCGCCCTCCGGCGAGCACTGGTTCGGCACCACGCACACCGGGCAGGACGTCTTCTCGCAGATCCTCGTCGGCACCCGCGGGGTCCTCGTCGTCGGGCTGCTCGCCGCCGTCATCGCGACCGCCCTGTCCGTCCTCATCGGGGTCAGCGCCGGATTCCTCGGCGGGGCCGTCGACGAGATCCTCTCGGCGCTCTCCAACATCTTCCTGGTGCTGCCGGGACTCCCGCTGATCATCATCGTCGCGAGCTTCGTCCCCGACACCGGCGACATCGTCATCGCCGTGGCCATCGCCCTGACCTCCTGGGCCTGGGGATCGAGGATCCTGCGCGCCCAGACCCTGTCGCTGCGCCGCCGCGACTACGTGGAGGCCGCCCGCGCCACCGGCGAGTCGACCCCGCGCATCATCCTCTTCGAGATCCTGCCGAACCTCACCGCCGTCATCGCCTCCGGATTCGTCGGCACGGTCATCTTCGCCGTCCTCACCGAGATCACCCTCGCCTTCATCGGCGTCGCCGACATCTCCCACTGGAACTGGGGCACCGTCCTCTTCTGGGCCCAGTCCAACCAGGCTCTCGCCCAGGGAGCCTGGTGGTGGTTCGTCCCGGCCGGCCTGTGCATCGCCCTGCTGGGCACCGCGCTCGCCCTCATCAACTTCGGCATCGACGAGTTCGTCAACCCCCGCCTGCGCACCGCCACCGGATCCTCCCGGAAGGTGAAGATGCGCGTCGGTTTCACCCCCGTGGCCCGGAAGTCCACCGGCGACGGACCCCGCGAGCAGAGCCGCGGGCACAGCAGCAAGGAGCCGCGTCCATGAGCGCCGAGCCGGTCCTGACCATCAGCGGACTCAACGTCGACTACGGCACCGACGCGCACGCCGTCCACGCCCTGCGCGACATCGACGTCACCCTGCACCGGGGCGAAGTCCTGGGCCTCGCAGGGGAGTCGGGCTCCGGAAAGTCCACCCTCGCGTACGCGGTGACCCGGCTGCTCTCCCCGCCCGGCGTCATCACCGGTGGAGAGGTCCACTACCACCGGCCCGGCGGCGACCGCGTCGACATCCTCTCCCTCGCCCCGGACCAGCTGCGCGCCTTCCGCTGGCAGGAGCTGTCCATCGTCTTCCAGGGGGCGATGAACTCCCTGAACCCGGTGCACACCGTCCACAGCCAGCTCACCGACGTCCTCGCTGCCCACCGACCCGAGCTGAAGAAGCGCCAACGCACCCAACGAGCAGAAGAGTTGCTCAGCCTGGTCGGCATCTCCGCCGACCGGCTCGCCGCCTACCCGCACCAGCTCTCCGGTGGCATGCGCCAGCGCGTGATGATCGCCATGGCGCTCGCCCTGGAACCCGAGATCGTCATCATGGACGAGCCGACCACCGCGCTCGACGTCGTCATGCAGCGGCAGATCCTGCGCCGGCTCGTCCAGTTGAGGGAACAGCTGAACTTCTCGGTCGTGTTCATCACCCACGACATCTCCCTCCTGATCGAATTCTCGGACCGGATCGCGATCATGTACGGGGGCCGCATCGTGGAGCAGGCGGGTGCGGCGGAGATCTACCGCGACCCCCGCCACCCCTACAGCGACGGGCTCCTGCACTCCTTCCCCGCCCTCCACGGCCCCCGCCGCGAGCTGACCGGCATCCCGGGGTCCCCGCCCAACCTCTCCGCGATGCCCACCGGCTGCGCCTTCCACCCGCGCTGCGGCAAGGCCTTCGCGCCCTGCACCACCGAGGTCCCGCTGCTCGCCCCGCCCGCCGACGGACCCGGCCGCGCGGTCGCCTGCCACCTGCACGCCTGACCGGGCCCCTGCCCTCCCTACGGACGGAGACCGATGAACCTCGTCACCACCCCGCAGCGCATCCTCTCTCCGGCCCCGGTACGCGGACTCCCGGCCGACTTCCGCTGGGGCGTCGCCACCTCCGCTTACCAGATCGAGGGTGCGGCCACCGAGGACGGCCGCACCCCCTCCATCTGGGACACCTTCTGCCGGGTGCCCGGGGCGGTGGAGGGCGGCGAGCACGGCGACGTCGCCTGCGACCACTACCACCGGATGCCCGAGGACGTGGAGCTGATCGCGGGCCTCGGCGTCGACACGTACCGCTTCTCGCTGGCCTGGCCCCGCATCCAGCCGGGCGGCCGGGGACCGGCGAACGCCAAGGGCCTCGACTTCTACAAGCGGCTGATCGACGAGCTCCAGGGGCGCGGTGTCACCCCCTGGATCACCCTGTACCACTGGGACCTGCCGCAGGAACTGGAGGACGCGGGCGGCTGGCCCCTACGGGACACCGCCCTGCGCTTCGCGGAGTACGCCGCCCTCGCCCACGAGGCCCTCGGCGACCGGGTCGAGCACTGGACCACGCTGAACGAGCCCTGGTGCTCCGCGATGCTCGGTTACGCCTACGGGGTGCACGCCCCGGGCCGCCGCGACCTGGGCGACGCCATGGCCGCCGTCCACCACCTGCTCCTGGGCCACGGTCTGGCGGCCGGCGCGCTGCGGGACGCGGCCGGGGGAGACCCGCTGGAGCTGGGCATCACCCTCAACCTCGGCACCGCAACGCCCGAGACCGGCAGCGAGGCCGACCGGGAGGCGGCCCGCCGCGCCGACGGCATGGGCACCCGCCTCTACCTCGACCCGCTCACGCACGGCCGCTACCCCGACGACATCGTCGCGGACCTGGCCGTCCAGCACATCGAACTCCCCGTCAGGGAAGGCGATATGGCAGCCATCGTCACTCCGCTCGACGTCCTCGGCGTCAACTTCTACCGGGGCATGCAGTTCTCCGGCGTCACCGAGGACGGCTCGATCGCCGACGCCGAAGGGCTGCCCGTCACCCGTGTCGTCAAACGCGATCTGCCGCGCACCGCGATGGACTGGGAGATCACCCCGACCGAGCTCACCGATCTGCTGGTGCGGTTGGAGGGCGACTACGGGCTGCCGACCGTCATCACGGAGAACGGCGCGGCCTTCGACGACACGGTCGCCGCCGACGGCTCCGTCCCCGACGCCGACCGCACGGCCTACCTCGCCGACCACATCGACGCCGTCGTCGCCGCCCGCGCCCAAGGGGCGGACGTCCGGGGCTACTTCGCCTGGTCGCTGATGGACAACTTCGAGTGGGCCTACGGCTATGACAAGCGCTTCGGCATCGTCCGCGTCGACTACGCCACCCAGGCCCGCACGCTCAAGGACAGCGCCAAGTGGTACCGCGACACGATCCGCCTCACCCGCGACGGCGCCGCGTGACGCGCCGGCACCACGCGATGCGCCAACACCTCTGATCCGTAACGACGTTCGGCACCCCGCCCCCAAACAGAGAGCGCTCCCAAAAATGTTCCGCACCCCGTACCTCCGCCCCCGAAGGGGCAGAAGCAGACCCGCGACCGCCGCTTTCGCCGCCGCGGCCGTCCTGGCCACCCTGCTAGCCGGATCGGCCACCGGCCCCGCCGCCGCCGCCGACGAACCCGCCCCCGTCCTGATCGACCGCTTCGAGGGCGAGGTGCCGCTCGGCGGCACGCCGCCCGCCGACGCGATCTTCACCTGGGGCGGCGACGCGGACGACCACCCGCGGCTGAAGCTGGCCGAGCGCGCGGACGCCCCCGAGGGCGAGCAGGTCCTCGAAGGCTCCTACGACATCAGCGCGTACGGCGGGTTCAGCCACGAGTTCGCCGTGGCCACCCCGCCGCAGAACTGGACCGCCCACCGGGGCATCCGCTTCTGGTGGTACGGCCAGAACACCGCACCCCTGCCGCCCGGCTCCGGCAAGAAGATCAACTTCGAGATCAAGGACGGTGGCGCGAACGGCGGCGCGTCCGAGCTGTGGACCACCTCGTTCACCGACGACTGGGAGGGCTGGCACCTCGTCGAGATCCCGTTCGCGAACTTCGTCTACCGGGCCGACTACCAGCCCGTCGGCGGCATCGACCAGGTGCTCGGCCTGAACGAGATGTGGGGCTACGCCGTCACCCTGCCCGGCGGTGCGCCCGGCGAGTTCGCGATGGACGCCGTCGAGCTGTACGGCAAGGCGGACCCCGCGCTCACCGCGAGCCTCGTCACCGACACGGCCGTCCGCCCGGTGAAGAACGGCGCCGGCGCCGACATCACGCTCTCCGTCGCCACCACCGGCTCCGTCCCGACCGAGGAGCCCGTCACCGTCACGTACGCCACCGAGGGCGGCACGGCCGAGGCGGGCAAGGACTACACCCCGGTCACCGGCAGCCACACCTTCCCGGCGGGCACCGCCTCGGGTACCACCCACAAGGTCACCGTCCGCACCGCGAAGGCGTCGAAGCCCTCCGAGGCGAAGACGATCCCGCTGGAGCTGACCGTCACCGGGGCGAAGGCCCCCCGGGAGAACCCGCAGGTCGTCATCGACGCCCACGGACTCCCTTACCAGAACGCCAAGTTGCCCGTGAAGCAGCGGGTGGCGGACCTGCTGGGTCGCCTCTCGCCGGCCGAGAAGGCCGGCCAGATGACCCAGGCCGAGCGCAACGCGCTCCGCACCCCCGGGGACATCGCCGCCTACGACCTCGGCTCGCTGCTCTCCGGCGGTGGCTCGGTCCCCACCCCCAACACGGCTGCGGCCTGGGCCAAGATGGTCGACGCCTACCAACTGCGCGCCCAGGCGACCCGCTTCCAGATCCCGCTGATCTACGGCGTGGACGCGGTGCACGGCCACAACAACGTCGTCGGCGCGACGATCATGCCGCACAACATCGGCATCGGCGCGGGCCGCGACCCGAAGAGCGCCGAGAAGACCGGCGCGATCACCGCGAAGGAAGTCCGCTCCACCGGCGTCCCGTGGGACTTCGCGCCCTGTGTCTGCGTCACCCGTGACGAGCGCTGGGGCCGCTCTTACGAAGCGTTCGGCGAGGACCCGGCGCTGGTCGAGGCCATGGAGACGGTCATCCAGGGCATGCAGGGCAGCCCGTCCGGCAAGGACCTGCACCGCAACGACAAGGTGCTCGGCAGCGCCAAGCACTTCGTCGGCGACGGCGGCACGGAGTTCGGCTCCTCGACCACCGGCTCGTACACGACCGACCAGGGCATCACCAAGGTCACCCGCCAGGAGCTGGAAGCCGTCCACCTGTCGCCGTTCGAGGAGTCGGTGAAGCGGGGCGTCGGCACGGTCATGCCCTCGTACTCGTCCCTCGACATCCTGGGCGACGACCAGGGCCCGGTGAAGATGCACGCCCACGCCGAGATGATCAACGGCGTCCTCAAGGACCGGATGGGCTTCGAGGGCTTCGTCATCAGCGACTGGCAGGCCATCGACCAGATCCCCGGCGACTACCCGAGCGACGTCCGTACGTCCATCAACGCCGGACTCGACATGATCATGGTCCCGACCGCGTACCAGGACTTCACCAGGACCCTGAAGGACGAGGTCGCGGCGGGCCGGATCGGCCAGGCCCGCATCGACGACGCGGTCGCCCGCATCCTCACCCAGAAGTTCCGCCTCGGCCTCTTCGAGAAGCCGTACGCGGACACCACCCACCTCGGCAAGGTCGGCTCGGCCGAACACCGCGCGGTGGCCCGCGAGGCGGTCGCCAAGTCCCAGGTCCTGCTGAAGAACGGCGACAAGGACACGGGTGCGGTCCTGCCCCTCAAGCCGAGCCAGAAGGTGTACGTCGCCGGGTCCAACGCCGACGACATCGGCAACCAGGCCGGCGGCTGGACCATCAGCTGGCAGGGCTCCTCCGGGAAGACCACCACCGGCACCACGATTCTGGAGGGCATGAAGAAGGCGGCGAAGACCCCGGAGGCAGTGACGTACTCGCGCGACGCCTCGGCCGCCACGGACGGCTACGACGTCGGGGTGGTGGTCGTCGGCGAGACCCCGTACGCCGAAGGCATCGGGGACGTCGGCAACGGCCACGACCTGGAGCTGACGGCCGCCGACCAGGCAGCCGTGGACAAGGTCTGCGCGGCCATGAAGTGCGCGGTCCTCATCGTCTCGGGCCGCCCGCAGCTCATCGGGGACCGGCTCGGGAAGATCAACGCCCTGGTCGCCTCCTGGCTGCCGGGCTCCGAGGGCGACGGCGTGGCCGACGTGCTCTACGGCAAGCGCGCCTTCACCGGGCAGCTCCCGGTCACCTGGCCGAGGGCGGAGGCCCAGCTCCCGATCAACGTCGGGGACGCGGCCTACGACCCGCAGTTCCCGTACGGCTGGGGCCTGACCACCCTGAAGAAGCCCCCGGCCGGCGGCGAGCTGACCCTCGCGGCCCTCGCCGTCGCCGCCCAGGTCGCCGAGAAGGCGCACCTGGGGAAGACCCCGGCGGGCAAGGCGATCGTGGACCGGGCCCGGCTGCTGGTCCAGCAGAAGATCGCCGGGAAGTTCTCCCAGAAGGTCTCCCAGCCCTTCGCGGAAGCGGACCACCTGCTGCTCACCGGTGATCTGACCGGAGCCGTGGCCAGGCTGCGCACGGCGTACCGAGCCGCGTAGGAAGCGTGACTCCGGACGGGCGACGGCGTTCGTCGCCCGTCTGGAGTAGCGTTAAGTATGAGGAAAAGGCTTTTTCCCGCGCTGCTGGCGGGCCTGCTGCTCATCCTCGCAGCGGCGGCTCTCGCCCTGACCTCCCCCGCGTCGGCCGCGCCCGCCGCGACCCCCCAGGAAGCCGCCCAGGCCCTGCGCGACGACCCGGTCTATGTGGACCCGGGCGCTCGCGATCAGCTCTCCGTCGCCGACGAGAAGGCCCTGGAGGGCAAGATCACGGACGCGGACAAGCCGGTGTTCGTGGCCGTCCTCCCCGATACCGCCGCCTTCCCCGAGGAAGGCCTGCTCCAGACGCTGCGCAGCGACACCGGCATCACCGGCGTCTACGCGATACGCCTCGGCGACGGCTTCGACGCGGGCGCGGACCCGCAGGTCATGCCCACCCGGGCGGTGGAGAACCTCACCGCCGCCGTGGAGAATCCCACCACCGCCGGCAACGCCGACGCCCAGCTCAACGCCTTCGTCGACCGCGCCGTCGAACAGGCCCGGGGCACCGCCCCCGCCTCCTGGTCCGGCGGCGGAGGCGCGGCCGACGAATCCGGGGCACCGGTCGGCGGCCTGATCACGCTCGGCGCACTCGTCGCCGCGGGCGGCGCGGGCGCGTACGCGATCTCCCGCCGCAACAAGCTCCGCAAGGAGGAAGAGGAGCGCGCCGCCCTCGACAAGCTCCGGGTCGTCGTGGACGAGGACATCACCGCGTACGGCGAAACCCTGGAGCGCCTGGACTTCCACCCCGCCGAGAAGGGCGCGGACGACACCATGCGCGCCGACTACGAACGGGCCCTGGACTCCTACGAGAGCGCCAAGACCAAGATGGACCGGGCCACGCACCCCTCGGACGTACGCGGAGTCACCCAGTCACTGGAGGACGGCCGCTACTCCCTCGCGGTCCTGGAGGCCCGCCGCGCCGGCACGGCGATCCCGGCCCGCCGCCCGCCGTGCTTCTTCGACCCCCGCCACGGCCCCTCGGTCGCCGACGTGCTCTGGACCCCGTCCGGCGGTGCGGCCCGCGAGGTCCCGGTCTGCGGCGCGGACGAGGTCCGGCTCGGCCAGGGCGAGGACCCCATGAGCCGTACGGTCGACGTCGGAGACGGCAACCGCCGCCCCTACTGGGAAGCGGGCCCGGCGTACGGCCCCTGGGCCGGTGGCTACTTCGGCGGCGGCCTGCTCCCCGGCCTCCTCGTCGGCACCATGCTCGGCTCGATGCTCGCCACCCCGGCGTACGCCTCCGAGTACGGCGGCGGTGACTTCGGCGGCGGCGCGGGCGGCGACTGGGGCGGCGGCGACTTCTCCGGCTCCGACTTCGACTCCTCCGGCTTCGGCGGGGGCGGCTTCGGCGACGGCGGAGGCTTCGGGGGCGGCGGCTTCGACGGAGGCGGCTTCTGAGCGACCCCGGCGCCCCGCTCCTCCCTCAGCGCCCCGGGTTCCGGTGGATCCCCTCAGCCGGGGCCCGGGGTCCGTACGCGCCCTGGCTAGGCCGCGTACCAGGCGGCCACCCCGCCGAGGACGATGATCACGCACATCGCCGCGTTGCTCTGCCGGTAGTCCACGAGGATCGCGGTGAACTCGCGGAGCATCGCGTTGGGCCAGAAGTAGGCGGCGGTGGGGGAGCCCACCACCTGTCCCCGGATACCGACCCGCCGTGCGGTGAGCGCGGCGCGGAAGGCGTGGTAGTTGTTGGTGACGACGACGCACCGGTAGCCGGGCTTCGCTTTCTCCATGATCGCCTTGCTGAACCGCAGGTTCTCCTCGGTGTTCGTCGACCGGTCCTCCCGCTCGACGAGGTGTGCGGGGAACCCCTGCGCGACCAGGTGGTCGGCCATGGCGTGGGACTCCGGCAGATCCTCGTCGGGCCCCTGACCGCCCGAGGTGATGAGCACGGGAGACCCACCGCGCTTGGCGAGCCGCGCGTGGACCGCCTGCCCTCGCTTCAGCCGGCTCGCCAGCAGCGGCGGCACGGTGGAGCCGCCGACCAGACCCGAGCCCAGCACCACCACGAAGTCGGCCTTGCGGCGCACCCGCAGCCGCCCGTAGAGGAACGCGTAACAGACGAAGCACAGGAACAGGAACGCGAAGTAGAGCGCCAGCCCGCCGGCCGCCGTCGCCAGCCCGATCAGCACCGGAGTCCGCACGACGGCGGCGGCGGCCAGCAGGGCGACGACGCCGAGAATCGCCAGGGCCGCCAGCAGGGAGAGCAGATTGGACGGGCTCCGGCCCTCCTTGCGCAGCATGCGTACGCCGTTGAGGAACAGGAAGCACACCAGCACGAGCAGGGCCACCGCCCCCAGTGCTGCCAGAGCCCCGACGACGTAGGGCACCGCCGGCGATCCGGAGCCGATCAGCCGGTACAGCAGGGCCCCCAGCGCGCAGAGCACGGCGAGTCCCAGCACCACGGCGTTGCTGAATTTTCGGCGCTCGCGCAGCACGCTCACGCAGAAGACGAGGAAGAGGAGCGCCGCGGGGGCGTAGGCCAGCATGCGCACAGACTAGGCAGTGGGCCGGAGCCCGCCGACGGCGAGGTGGGGTGGCCGTGCGCCGCCTCGGTTCTCGCCTCCGCCGCACGGGGCCGTGGCGGTGATCGCCGATCGGGGCGTGCCCTTTGTGGGGTCTCGGCCGTTGAACGGGGCATGAAGAAGCGAAGCGTACTCGCCGCCGTCACCCTCGCCACCGGAGCGGTCATCGCCGCCATCGCCCCGCACCCGGGCGGCGGGGACACCGCACACGCCGCCGAGCCGGCCGTCTCGCTGGGAGCGCTGGACGACGTCGGCGACCTCGGCAAGCTGGTCGACGGCGCGGCCGGGGCGACCACCTCCACCGCGGGCACCGTCACCAGCACCGTGGAAGACGCCAAGCTCAGCTGAACCGGCTGGGAACGGACAGGGGCGGCCCTTCGGCCGCCCCTGTTCCCGTTTCCGGCGCCCTGCCGACGGCCCCCGCGGACCGTGCGCGCCGGAGTGCCGAGGTCGGAAAACCCGGTAGCCCGGCCGCCTCTCAGCGGCCGGCCACACCGATCCCGTACGACCTGATGAGGCGGGCCAGTTGGCGTCCCGTCGCCAGCAGGGGTTCCTCGCTCCGGTTGACCTGGGCGGTGACCTCGGCGCCCTCCACGGCGCTGATGACGGTGGTCGCCAGCTCGTGGGCGTCCTGTGCCGGGAACCCGCAGCTCAGCAGCTTGTCGAGGACGAGCCGCTGCCAGCCGCTCAATGCGTCGGCGCACGCCTGCTGGAGGTCGGATTCGGCGCCGAGCGTCTCCAGGGCCGCCGCCGTCACCGGGCAGCCGTCCACCCAGCCCGACTCCTTGAGCCCGGCCGCCAGCTGACGGGTGCAGGAGACCACCGCGTCCGCGGGGTCCGGCTCGCTGTCCAGCGCTTCCTTCAGGAGCGCCGCGAACTCCTGCTCACCGTGCCGGATCGCGGCGACCGCGACGGCTTCCTTGCCGCCCGGGAAGAAGTGGTAGATCGAGCCGAGCGTGGCCTGCGACTCCGTGGCGATCTGCTTGATGCCGGTGCCGACGTACCCCTGTCGCTGGAGGAGGCGCGCGGTCGCCACGACGATCCGGTCCCGCGTGCTGGTCTGCATGGCGTCACTGTAGCGGGCACTGAGTAGAGCGTTCGTTCTAGAGCTGTGCTAGTTTCGCGGCACGCTCTGGATAGAGCGTTCGTTTTAGTCGGGAGCAGGGCGGGGGAGCGGCTTCCGCCTGCCCCGGCCGACCCGTTGGAGGCAGCGATGAGCAGGACAGCGACGGAGTACCCGGGCGCCGTGACCGTCATCGGGCTGGGGCCCATGGGCCGGGCGATGGCCGCGGCCTTGCTCGACCGCGGTTACGGGGTCACCGTGTGGAACCGCACCGCCTCCCGCGCGGACGACCTGGTGACCCGGGGCGCGGTCCTCGCGTCGAGCCCCGCCGACGCGGTCGCGGCGAACGAAGTGGTCATCCTCAGCCTCACGGACTACGCGGCGGTCCGCGCCGTACTGGAGCCGGCCGCGCGGGCCCTGAACGGCAGGGTCCTGCTCAATCTCACCTCGGCCACGCCCGAGGAGGCTCGCGACGGAGCCCGCTGGGCGGCCGAGCGCGGTGCCGTACAGCTCACCGGCGGGGTCAACTCGTCGCCCACGGGGATCGGGCAGCCCGAGTCGGCCACCTTCTACAGCGGGCCGCGTGAGGCGTTCGACCGGCACCGGCCGGTGCTCGAAGCCCTGACGGGCCGGGTCGAGCACCAGGGCGAGGACCCGGGGCTCGCCGCGCTGTACTACCAGCTCGGCATGGTCATCTTCTGGACCTCGATGCTGAGCTTCTGGCAGGCTGCCGCCCTCGCCCGCGCGAACGGTCTGACGGCGGCCGACATCCTGCCGCACGCCGAGGAGACGGCGAGCTCGCTCGCCGAGTCCTTCGCCTTCTACGCCGAACGCATCGACGCCGGAGCGCACGACGGCGACGTCGACCGCCTGGCCATGGGGTTGGCGAGCGCCGAGCACGTTCTGCACACCAGCGCCGAAGCGGGCGTCGACACGACCCTCCCGGCCGCGGTCGTCGACCTGTTCCGGTGTGGCACGGAAGCGGGCCACGCCGAGGACAGCTTCTCGTCCCTGGTGGAGCTGATGGCGAAGCCCGGGGGCCCGACCGAACCGGGCACGGACGGTCGGGTCCGGCAGAGTGGCTCCTCCCTACGGTGAACGGGCAAGGGAAGGAGTCAGGAGTTGCTGGAACGGCTGAACGACGCGATGGAGCACATCGAGGCGCACCTCGGTGAGCGCATCGAGGCGGCGGACCTCGCCCGCATCGCGATGACCTCGGAGTACCACTTCCGCCGGATGTTCTCCGCGCTCGCGGGCCTCCCGCTGGGGGAGTACGTCCGCCGCCGTCGCATGACGGTCGCGGGAGCCGAGGTCCTCGCCGCCCCCGACCGGACGCTGCTGGAGGTGGCGGTGCGGTACGGCTACGACACGGGGGAGGGCTTCGCCCGCGCCTTCCGGGCCGTGCACGGCGTCGGCCCCGGCGAGGCCCGCCGAACGGGTGCGGTGCTGCGGTCCCAGCAACGCCTGACCTTCCGACTCGTCGTCGAAGGGAGTAGCGCCATGCGCTACAGGCTGGTGGAGAAGAACGCGTTCCGGGTGGTCGGGAAGAAGACCCGTGTCCCACTCATCCACGAGGGGCCGAATCCGGCCATCGCGCAGTTCATCCGGGGCATCGGCCGGGAGGCGCTGGAGCGCATCGCGACCCTCTCGGACCAGGAGCCGGCGGGCATCGTCGGGGTGAGCGACCAGCTCGACCCGAGCCGCGCGGAGGGCACCGAACTCGACTACTACCACGGGGTGGTGAGCGGCGCGGAGCCTCCGGGGGACCTGGACGCCCTGGACGTACCGGCGGGGACATGGGCGGTCTTCGAGAACGAAGGCGAGTTCCCGCAGGCCCTCCAGTACCTCTGGCGGGACGTGTTCACTCAGTGGTTCCCGTCGAACCCGTACGCGTCCAGGCCCGGCCCGGAGATCCTGCGGGTGCGGCTGTCGGAGGACGGGAAGCGGGCGGACGCGGAGCTGTGGATCCCGGTGGAGCGGTCGGCCGAAAGCTGACCATGCTGTGCGAAATATGCGGCAGGGCAGAGGTTTACGGCCATGGGGCATATGCGACGCCTTATTGGTCCAGACCTATTGTGCGGGTGTGCCCGGCTCGCTAGCTTTCTCCTGGCGGCGCGCGCTGTTCGGATCGGCTCGACTCATTCATTCACTGACGCATAGTCATGTGCGTTGACTGAAAACGGAGTTACCGACATGCGCAGACGTATCGCCGCACTCGCGGTGACCGTGGCGACCGCCGGAGCGATGCTCCTCGGCACCGCCTCGACCGCCTCCGCCACAGGCCCCGGGTTCTGGCTCCGCAGCCACCACGCCAGCCTGGCGGAGTGCCAGGCGGTGGGGAACGCGGGCGCTGACAACGCCCTCTGGAGCCGGGTCTTCATCTGCAACCCGTTCGCCGGGAAGCCGGGCGTGTACGAGTTGTGGATCCGCTACTGAGGTAGCGGGCGGACAGTGAACCGCCCCGGCCGCCGCCGCGGCCGGGGCGGTTCACTGTCGGGCTGCTCGAAGGGCGGTGCCGCTGCTGTGGACGAAGGCGCTCCGGGCGGCGGGCTCGACGGTGAGGACGGGACCGTCGGTCACCTTGGAGTCGCGGATGTGGACGGGGGCGGGGTGGGTGGCTGCCGAGCTGGCGACCAACGCGCTCCTGGCACGGCGTGCCCCCGGGGCGTGGCTTCAAGGTCCACATCTACCGGGAGCGTGTCGAGGGCATGACCCGCGTCGAGCTGCACGACAGCGGCGACGGTGAGGTGCGCGGGGCGGACGGGCCGCCGGATGTCGACGACGAAGGCGGGCGCGAGCTGCTGCTCGTCGCGGCGCTGGCGGGCAAGTGGGGCGTGGCCGAGCGGAACCCCGGCAAGGTCGTGTGGTGCGAGTTCGGTGTCGCATGACTTGCTGTTCTGGCAAGGATGTTTGTCGTTTCGGCCGCATGGGCGCACTCTCGTCATCGACGGGAGGCGTGCGGAGATGATCCGCAGCCGGTGACGAAGGAGGAGCGACATGAAGCAGCAGCGGTACGACGTGGTGATCGTGGGCGGCGGGGCCGCCGGCCTGAGCGGGGCGCTGGCCCTGGCGCGGGCCCGGCGCCCGGTTCTGGTGATCGACGCGGGCGAGCCTCGCAATGCTCCCGCCTCGCACGTGCACAACTACCTGGGCCGCGAGTCGACCCCGCCCGGCGAGCTGCTGGCGATCGGCCGGGGCGAGGCTGCCGGGTACGGGGCGGAGATTATCGAGGGCCGGGTGGCCTCGGCCGAGCGGCTGCCCGGGGACGGGGCCGAGGGACAGGGCTTCCGGGTGGTGACCGAGGACGGCCGGAGCGTCGAGGCGCGCAGGCTCCTGGTGACGACGGGGCTCGTCGACGAGCTGCCGCCCGTGCCGGGGCTGGCGGAGCGGTGGGGGCGCGAGGTGCTGCACTGCCCGTACTGCCACGGCCACGAGGTGGCGGACCGCCCGATCGGGGTGCTCGCCACCGGCCCGCTCGCCGTGCACCAGGCGCTGATGTGGCGGCAGTGGAGCGAGGACGTGACCCTCTTCCTGCACACGGGGCCGGAGCCCACGGAGGAGGAGTACGAGCAGCTGGCGGCCCGGGGTGTCGCGGTCGTGGACGGCGAGGTGGCGGGGCTGGAGGTGGCGGACGACCGGTTCACCGGCGTCCGGCTGGCGTCCGGCCGGGTCATCCCGCGCGAGGCGCTGGTGGTGCAGGCCCGGTTCACCGCCCGCTCGGCGGTCCTGGAGTCGCTGGGGCTGGAGCCGGTGGCGCAGGAGATGGGCGGGGTGGTGATCGGTTCGTACATCCCGACCGACCCGACCGGCGCGACGGAGGTCCCCGGGGTCTGGGCGGCGGGCAACGTCACCCGCCTCACCGAGCAGGTGATCGGCGCGGCTGCGGCGGGCCTCATGGCGGCGGGCGCGGTCAACGGCGACCTGATCACCGAGGACACCCGGCTGGCGGTGGCGGCCCGGCGGAAGTAGCGGCTCTTCGCTGTGGAGAACCGAACGGTCCGATGAGTTCATGGCCCGAGGCCGGTCCAAGTTCATGACACCCAGGTTCATGACGCCCGAGGTTCATCACACCCGAGGTTCATGACATCCGAGGAAAGGGCAGCGCCATGTCGGAACTTCTCGTCGACTTCATCACCTCCCTCGACGGCTGTGCGTCGGGAGAGGGCTGGCCCGGGTTCTGGGGCCTGGAGGGCCCGGAGTACCTCGCCTGGCTCGGTGAGCAGCCCGAGGTCACCTACCTCATGGGAGCCAACACCTACCGCCTGATGTCCGGCTTCGCCGCCGGGGAGGTCCCGAGCGGCCAGGACGAGTTCAGGCCTGAGGAAGAGGCGTCCGTCGACGAGCTCACGCGAGCGCCCAAGGTGGTGTTCTCCTCCTCGCTGGAGGCCCCGCTGCCGTGGGCCAACACCACGCTCGTCCGCGACGACGCCGTCGAGACGGTCCGCGCGATGAAGGAGAACGGCTCGGGGCTCCTCAGCACGATCGGCAGCCTCAGCCTGTGCCGGTCCCTGCTGCGGGCCGGGCTCGTCGACCGCTTCCGGGTCGTGATGTTCCCCGTGATCACCGGAGCCACGGGCGCGGAACGCATCTACGACGGCTATCCGGACGTCGCCCTCGACATGATCGAGCACCGCACCTTCGACGGCCGCATCCAGCTCGTCGAGTACAAGCCCCGCGTGCTGGAACACCCACCGCTCGCTGCCCCCGCGTGACGTCGCCCACCCGCAGGCGCGAACGCCACCCTCGCCGCCTTTTCCGGATGCCCCTCGTGGCGGACTTCTCCAGCGATAGTCGTGCATCACTGAACCGGATGGCCTGTGCCTCGGCCGGCGGTGCGGAGGAGATATCCCGGATGCTCGAAAAGGGCCTGGATGCGAGGAGACGCCCCGGGGTGTCTGCCCGGGGCGTCTTTCTCACGTCAATTCATCGACAGAAACCAAAGCTGGGTCAACCCTTGGAGGCCTTCCAGTAAAGGCATGCCTTGAAGCGGGCGTCGGACATGGGATACGTGCGCAGGATCGCTTCGCAGCTCGTCCTGGTGGGCACCCAGTGCGAGACGCACTGGCCGGCCTGCTTGGTGTAGTTGCAGTCTGCGGCGGCAGCCGGTCCGGCGCTCAGAACGCCCAGCCCGGTCGCTGCGATTCCGACGGTGAGGGCAGCCGAGGCCAGTCTCTTCAGCATGTTCAATTTCCCCTGATTTTTGCGTGGTCGATGCTGCTGGTCGTGGCGGCTGTTCGTGAGAATGCCGCCGCAGCAAGGGAGACATGAGGCCAGGCGGGGAAGGATCTTGCTGGATCTGAGCAAAATATGGGGATCTTGGAGTCCGCAATGTGCTCATCCGGCAGCGAGTTATCGGATCGCAGGCCGTTTCGAGAGCTCTGATGATCCTGATGCCGCATTGCGTGCACCTCCGTCCGCTGCCCCGGCCCCCGCGTGACGCCGTTTTGTCCCGCAGGCGGGCAGCGCGGCAGTCCGCGCCCGTCCGGCGTAACGAAGGCGGGCGGATGGCGGGTCGCGGGGGTGACGAACCTCGTGCGGCGGATGTGTGAGCTCCGGTTACGGGGATACGCGGAGGGTGCCCGGGGCAACGAGGACGCCGGGAGCCGGAATCACCAGAGGGAGACTTTTCGTGGGCATCATCGCCTGGATTCTCATCGGCCTGCTCGCGGGCGCCATCGCCAAGGCGCTGATGCCGGGCAAGGATCCGGGAGGCTGTCTGATCACCATGGCGATCGGGATCGTCGGCGGGCTGCTCGGCGGCTGGCTCGGCAAGGTGATCTTCGGCGTCGACTCGATCGACGGGTTCTTCAGCCTGTCGACGTGGATCGCCGCCGTCGTCGGTTCGGTGATCGTGCTCGCCCTCTACCGCGTGGTCACGGGGAACAGGTCCCGCTGACCCTGCTGGCTGTGACAGCTCGACGGGACGATTCGTCCGCATATGCCTACATTGGCAGAGGCGCGACAGGGTAGCCGTGGGGCAGAGCCGAAGGCCTCTACGCCCGCGCAGGACCGACAAGAGGACATGAGGACATGACGGACACCACCCGCAAGCCGACCACCTCCGACTCCGGTGCCCCGGTGGAGAGCGACGAGCATTCGCTCACCGTCGGCCCGGGCGGGCCGATCCTGCTCCAGGACTCCTACCTGATCGAGCAGATGGCCCAGTTCAACCGCGAACGCATCCCCGAGCGCCAGCCGCACGCCAAGGGCAGCGGCGCGTTCGGGAAGTTCGAGGTCACCGCGGACGTCTCCGCGTACACCAAGGCCGCGCTCTTCCAGCCCGGCACCACCACCGACCTGGTGATCAGGTTCTCCACCGTCGCCGGCGAGCGGGGCAGCCCGGACACCTGGCGGGACCCGCGCGGATTCGCGGTGAAGTTCTACACCAGCGAAGGCAACTACGACATGGTGGGCAACAACACCCCCGTGTTCTTCGTGAAGGACCCGATGAAGTTCCAGCACTTCATCCGGTCCCAGAAACGTCGGGCGGACAACAACCTCCGCGACCACGACATGCAGTGGGACTTCTGGACCCTCTCGCCGGAGTCGGCGCACCAGGTCACCTGGCTGATGGGCGACCGGGGCATCCCGCGCAGCTGGCGGCACATGAACGGCTACACCTCGCACACGTACATGTGGATCAACGCCGAGGGCCAGCGGTTCTGGGTGAAGTACCACTTCAAGACCGACCAGGGCGTCGAGACGTTCACCCAGGACGAGGGCGACCAGATGGCCTCGGCGGACACGGATTACCACACGCGTGATCTCTTCGAGCACATCCGGGACGGGGAGTACCCGAGCTGGACGCTGAAGGTCCAGGTCATGCCGTACGAGGACGCGAAGGACTACCGGTTCAACCCGTTCGACCTGACCAAGGTGTGGCCGCACGGCGACTACCCGCTGATCGAGGTCGGCCGGATGACGCTGGACCGCAACCCCACGGACAACCACGCCGAGATCGAGCAGGCGGCCTTCCAGCCGAACAACTTCGTCCCCGGCATCGGTCCGAGCCCGGACCGGATGCTGCTGGCGCGACTGTTCAGCTACGCGGACGCGCACCGCTACCGCATCGGAACCAACTACCAGCAGCTGCCGGTCAACGCCCCCGTCGCGCCGGTGCACACGTACTCCAAGGACGGGGCGATGGCCTACCGGAAGACCTCCGACCCGGTCTACGCCCCGAACTCCAAGGGCGGCCCGGAGGCCGACACGGCGCGCTACGGGACCCCGCCGAGCTGGTACGCCGACGGGGACATCACCCGCGCGGCCTACGTCGACCACGCGGAGGACGACGACTGGGGCCAGGCGGGCACGATGGTCCGCGAGGTTCTCGACGACGCGGCCCGGGACCGGCTGGTGGACAACGTGGTCGGCCACCTCCTGAACGGCGTGACCGAGCCGATCCTCCAGAGGGCGTTCCAGTACTGGACGAACATCGACCGCAAGATCGGCAAGCGCATCGAGGAGGGCGTCCGCGCGAAGGCCGGCGAGAAGGACCCGAAGGCGGGCGAGCAGGGCAACCCGGCCCGCTCGTCGATGCAGCACAAGGCGTAAGTGCGCGAGCCCCTGAGGCCCGGCCGCCGGCTCCCCTTCCGGGGGGCCGGCGGCCGGGCCCGTCCTCAGTGCCGGACCGGACCGCCCACCGGGACGGGGTCGACGTGCCCGGTCGGCGGGAGCGTCTGCGCCAGGGCGAGGCCGACGTCCACCAGGGACGACCGGCGCAGGCGGGCGACCTCGGGCAGTGGGGTCCACACCGACTCGGCGGTGTCGCCGTTCGGCTCGGGGCGGAGCGTGCCGCCGGTGACGCGGACGCGGTAGAAGACGCCGACGTTCTGCAGTTCGGGCGCACCGGGCCGACGGCGCTCGCCCGCCGGAACCACCCGCGAGTCCACACCGAGCAGGCGCTCGACCACGGCCCGGAGACCGGTCTCCTCGGCGACCTCCCGGACCACCGCGTCGTACGGGTTCTCCGCGTGCTCGACCCCGCCGCCCGGAAGTGTCCAGGTGCGGTCGCCGTCCGGGCCCACGGCCAGCGCCAGCAGCACGCGCCCGTCCTCGATGCACACCGCGTACGCCGCCAGTCGTCGATCCATTGCGCGAGGCTATCCCCGGAGTCGCCGGTGTCCCCGTGTGGGGAGGCCAGGACCCCGCCGACCGGTCAAGATCATCAACGTGCAGAATGACCCTTATGTCGATAACGAACACTCCGCAGGCGGCCACACTCGACGACGCCCCGGAGATCAGCCGCACCCTGGCCCGCGCCTTCGCCGACGACCCGATGATGGGGTGGTTCTTCCCCGGCGGGCCCGCGCGCGAGGCCGACCTGGTCCGCTACTTCACCACGATCTTCACCCGGCAGTACGGCCGCCACGGGGTGTGCGAGCGCACCGCGTCGGCGGCCGCGTTCTGGGTGGCGCCGGAGGGGCACGAGAAGACCGTTCCCGACGCGGACACGGTCGCGGAGCTGGAGCAGATCCTCGGAGACCGGGCGCCGTTGTTCCGGGCGGCGGTCGTGGCGGCCGCCGAGCAGGGGCCCAAGGAGCCGCACTGGTACCTGGCGGTCGTCGGCGCGGACCCGGCCGCCCGGGGCCAGGGGCACGGGGCGGCGCTGCTGCGTTCCGGGCTGGCCAAGGCCGACGCGGCGGGGCTGCCGGTCTACCTGGAGTCCTCCAAGCCGGACAACCTGCCGTTCTACGAGCGCTTCGGCTTCGCGGTGCTGGGCGAGGCGCGGCTGCCGGGCGACGGGCCGCTGCTGTGGGTGATGCGACGCGAGCCGCGGGCCGCCTGACCGGATGGGTCAAGGAGCGCTCCCCCGGATGCGGGAACGTTTCTTCAGAGTCTCGGCCGAGCAGGAAGCGCGGTCGGTCGGGGGCGCGGTCAGTCGGGGAGCGCGGTGAAGAATGCTTTCTCCGGGCGGGGGTGTCCTCCTGGTCCGTCCGCTCGCCCGACCGGTGAACGGCGGGCGTCGGCCCAGATGGCTTCCAGCCCGAGGGGTCGCCGCACGTCGTGACTGCCCCAGGTCTGCCAGGGGTCTGCCGTCGCACAGGAGTCGCCGTGCGGCGGCGCCCCCGGCGGGGCGTCGCGTCCGATGCCGTCGAGCCGCCGCTCGAACTCCGCCTGCAGGCGGTTCATCGTGGCGAGGAAGTCCCTGAGCAGGATGGTTTCTTCATTCATGGGTCGGCACATTTCTCTGCGAGACTTCGGCTGTCACATCCCGACAACGACCGGACCGGGTCGAGGGGACGCGGCATTCGGGTGACCGCGCGGGGGTGACGTACCGGCGCGTATCCACGGCCGGTACCTCAAGTGCCTTGGGGCGCGAAAACGGAATGAGGGACCGCGTGGCCACCAGGTACGCCGTCGAGCGCTACCGCAAGGGCGAGGACCGCCCCGAGGGGGAAACGGACGTGACCGCCGTCGGCAGCCGGTCCCTGGCGGAGCTCTTCGGATGTCCCCATGACCAGTTCGTCGACGTCTACCCGGTCCAGCCGAGGCACGCCGAAACGCTCGCCGCCTTGACGGGGCTGGGTTTCGACCTCGACGGGTTCGAGTACTTCCTGTCCGTCACCGCCGACTAGAGCGAGTGGACGTCCGCGCTTCCGGGGGAGGCCGAGGACGGGATGCCTGCACAGCGGATCACCGACCGGTCACTCCGCCGCTTCCGCCCCCGCCCACGTCTCCGGAGCCCACACCCCCGACCGCTTCAGCGACGCCGCGCAGTGGCGGAAGATCTCGTCGATCTCGACCACCAGGGCCAGCTTCGGGCGCTGGCCCTTCACCGTCATCGCGTCGAAGAACCGGGCGTCCGTGAGGATGCGGGCGCGGCCGTTGACGCGCAGGACGTCCATCGCGCCCGGTATCAGGTAGAGCAGGCCCACGCGCGGGTTCGCCAGGATGTTGTGGAAGCTGTCCGCGCGGCGGTTCCCCGGGCGGTCCGGCAGGGCGATGGTGCCCCGGTCCAGGACGTGGGTGAAGCCGGGGGTGTCGCCGCGCGGGGTGGAGTCGCAGTTGCCGTCCGCGTCGGACGTGGCCATGGTGCAGAACGGCGAGCGGGCCAGCAGGTCCAGGTCGTCGTCGGTGAGCCGGTCGTGCACCTTGTCGATGACGATCGGGTGCGGGGTGCCCAGCAACTCCCGCAGTTCGTCCGCCGAGCCCAGGGGCACGGCCCCGGCCAGCGGACCGGTGACGGGGGCGGTGGAGTCGGCGGCGTACGACAAGGCAGTGCTCCGGAGCTCGTGGGGTGCGGCAGCGCACGGTCGAACAGGCGCTGTTAGGGTGACCTTACTTTGGGGTCCCTTCTGTGCTCCGCCCGGGGTGGACCGGCGACGAGGGCGTCTCCCGTGCCCAGGGGCGCCCCGGCGCCGACGAGACAAGTGTGAGGAACCGACAGTGCACCACCGCATTCCGGCTGCCCCGGCGGCCGGGTCGTGAGCGGCTCGGCCCTCCTGGAGAAGGAGGAGCCGACGGGCGACGGCAGGGAGACGCGGCGCAAGCGCAGCCGGCCCGTCCTCGCCCTCGGGCTGCTCGCCGCCGTCGCCGTGCTCTTCCTCACCGTGGTCGCCAGCCTCGCCGTCGGCTCGGGCGACGTGCCCTTCCGCGATGTCGTCGACGGTGTCCTCGACCCGGACACCGCGGTCAAGGGACAGCTCATCGTCCAGGAGGTCCGCATCCCGCGCACCGTCGCCGGGCTGCTGGCCGGTGCGGCGCTCGGCCTCGCCGGCACGGTGATGCAGGGCGTCGCCCGTAACCCCCTCGCCGACCCCCAGCTCCTCGGCATCAACGCCGGCGCGTCCGTGGCCGTCGTCTGCTCGATCACCCTGTTCGGGTTCACGGTCGCCACCCAGTTCATCTGGTTCGGCTTCCTCGGCGCGCTGCTCGCCGCCCTCCTCGTGTACGGGGTCGGCTCGCTCGGGCGGGAAGGCGCGACGCCGGTGAAGCTGGCCCTGGCCGGGGCCGCGACCGCCGCCGTCCTCACCTCGGTCACCAGCGCGATCCTGCTCCAGGACCGGGGCAGCTACGACCAGTTCAGGTTCTGGCAGCTCGGCGCGCTGACCGCCCGCAGCTCCGAGGTGCTGTGGCAGGTCTCGCCGTTCATCCTGGTCGGCACCGTTCTCGCCCTCGCCCTCGGACCGCAGCTCAACGCCCTCTCCCTCGGCGACGACCTGGCACGCGGCCTGGGCCAGCGCGTCGGGGCCATCCGCATGGTCTCCGCCCTCGCCGTCGTGATCCTCTGCGGCGCGGCCACCGTCGTCGCCGGGCCCATCGGCTTCGTCGGGCTCGCCGTACCGCACGCCGCCCGCCTCATCACCGGCCCCGACTACCGCTGGGTGCTCCCGTACAGCATGGTGCTGGCCCCGGTCATGCTCCTGGTCGCCGACATCGTCGGCCGGGTCATCGCCCGCCCCGGAGAGGTGCAGGTCGGCGTGGTCACAGCCGCGATCGGCTGCATCCCCTTCATCTGGCTGGTCCGGCGCAGGAAGCTGGTGGAACTGTGACCGCGCCCCGCCCCGAGGGCCCGGCCCCGGCGACCGGCCCCCGCGCCGACAGCCCGGCCCCGGCGACCGCGCCCGACCTCAAGGAGGGCCCCGCCGCCCCGGACGCCCTCCTCGCCGACGCCGTACGCCAGGTCTCCGCCGTACGCGGCCGGGGCCTGCGCCGCTCCGTCCTCGTCGGCACAGGCCTGCTGGCCGCCGTCGTCGTCGTGTTCGGCGTCTCGCTCGGCTTCGGCGACATGGTGATGCCGATCGGGAAGGTCGTCGCCACCCTGTTCGGCGGCGGCGACGGCGGATCGCAGTTCGTCGTGCTGGAACTGCGGCTGCCCCGCGCCCTTCTCGCGATCCTCGTCGGCGTGGGCTTCGGCCTCTCCGGAGCCGTCTTCCAGACCGTGCTGCGCAACCCCCTCGCGAGCCCCGACCTCATCGGCATCAGCGCCGGGGCCAGCGCCGTGGCGGTCACCGCCGCCCTGCTCTTCCAGGTCAGCGGACTCGCCCTCTCCGCGAGCGCCCTCGTCGGCTCCCTCGCCGCCGGGGTGGGCATCTACCTGCTCGCCTGGCGCCAAGGCGTCGCCGGGCAGCGCCTGGTCCTCATCGGGATCGGCGTGGGCATGGGGCTGTCCAGCATCGTCTGGTACGTGATGGCCCGCTCCGAGGTCACCGATGCGCAGGAGGCGTTCCGCTGGCTCGCGGGCAGCCTCAACGGCCGTTCCTGGAGCCAGGTGTGGCCGCTGCTCATCGCCCTCGGCGTCCTCGTGCCGCTGACCGTCCTCGCCGCCCACGCGCTGCGCCCCCTCCAGCTCGGGGACGACGCCGCCGCCGGGCTCGGCGCGAAGGTCGAGAGCGGCCGGCTCGCGCTGCTGGCCTGCGCGACCGCGCTCGCCGGGGTCGCGACCGCCGCCGCCGGACCCGTCGGGTTCGTGGCCTTCGTCGCCGCTCCGATCGCCCGCCGGCTGGTCCCGGGCCGGGGCGCGGCCCTGCCGCAGGCGGCCCTGACCGGGGCGCTGATCGTCCTGGTCGCCGACTTCGCCGCGCAGCACGCGCTGCCCTCCGTACAGCTGCCGGTGGGCGTGGTCACCAGCATCATCGGCGCGCCGTACCTGCTCCTGCTCCTGGCCCGCGCCAACCGTGTGGGCAGCGGGGGCTGAGATGGAGAAGTCCCCGGACATGGCGACGTATCGAGAAGACGACGAAAGGCGTGGCCCTGTCGTGGCCGAACACACTCTGGAAGCCCGGGACGTCCGGCTCGGCTACGGCGAACGCGAGATCGTCCCCGGTCTGAGCGTGGCCGTGCCCCCCGGGAAGATCACCGTCATCGTCGGCCCCAACGCCTGTGGGAAGTCGACCCTGCTGCGGGCGATGGCCCGGCTGCTGGCCCCCTCATCCGGTGCGGTGCTCCTGGACGGCCGGTCCATCCAGGAGATGCCGACCAAGGAGGTCGCCTCCGTGCTCGGCATCCTGCCGCAGAGCCCCACCGCCCCGGAGGGCATCACCGTCTCCGACCTCGTCGGGCGCGGCCGCTACCCGCACCAGGGCTGGTTCCGCCGGTGGAACCGCGAGGACGACGAGGCGGTCGCGCAGGCGCTGCTCTCGACCGACGTGCTCGAACTCGCCGACCGGTCGGTGGACGAGCTGTCCGGCGGCCAGCGCCAGCGGGTGTGGATCGCCATGGCGCTCGCCCAGCGCACCGACATCCTGCTGCTCGACGAGCCGACCACCTTCCTGGACGCCAGCCACCAGCTGGACGTCCTGGACCTGCTCACCGACCTCAACCGCGAGCAGGACGTCACCATGGTGGCCGTGCTGCACGACCTGAACCTGGCCTGCCGGTACGCGGACCACATGATCGCGATGAAGGCGGGGCGGATCGTCGCGGAGGGGCGGCCGGTCGACATCGTGACGCAGGGACTGGTCGGCGAGGTCTTCGGCATGCGCTGCTCGGTGATCGAGGACCCGGCGTCGGCCACCCCGATGGTCGTGCCACTGGGCCGCCACCACGTGAAGGACCCGGCCGCCTGAGCCTCGTGCGTACGCGGGGGTCCCGGATCGGCCCACCCGCTGGCACCGTTGTCATTAGGTGAGGCTAACCTAAAGGGTATGAACGCTTCCGCTCCTCGCGCCCGGCGCGCCCGCCGCACCCCCGTCCTCGTGGCCGGGGCCGTCGCCGCCCTGCTCGTCGGCCTCTCGGCCTGCGGCTCGTCGGACGGCTCCGACAACTCCGCGTCCTCCTCCGCCTCCGGCGGCGCGTCCGAAGGCGCCTTCCCCGCGAAGGTGGCGACCAAGTTCGGCGAGATCACCGTCGACGAGCAGCCCAAGCGCATCGTCGCGCTCGGCTGGGGCGACGCCGAGACCGTGCTCGCGCTCGGCGGCCAGCCGGTCGGGGCCAGCGACTGGCTGCCGTTCGGCGGCGAGGGCGTCGGCCCGTGGGCCAAGGGCATGTACGACAAGAAGCCCGAGATCATCGGCACGATGGAGCCGGAGTTCGAGAAGATCGCCTCGCTCCAGCCCGACCTGATCCTGGACACCAAGTCCAGCGGCGACCAGACCCGCTACGACACCCTGAAGAAGATCGCCCCGACCGTGGGCGTGCCCAAGGGCGGCGACCAGTACAAGCTCTCGTGGGAGCAGCAGACCACGATGATCGCCGCCGCCATGGGTGTGCCGGAGAAGGGCAAGGAGCTGATCGCGGAGACCGGCAAGAAGTTCGAGGCCGCCGCGAAGGCCCACCCCGAGTTCAAGGACAGGACCATCACGGTCGGTTCGCGTACGTCCGAGGGCTTCGGCGTCTACGTCGGCGGCACCGGGCGCATCGACTTCGTCGAGCGGCTCGGCTTCAAGAACAACCCGAAGGCCGAGGCCCAGGCCGGCGAGGGCTTCTCCGTGTCCGTCTCCAAGGAGAACCTGGACATGCTCGACGCCGACCTGACGGTGATGACCCCGATCGGCATCCCGGCCACGGACATCAGCGGCGACCCGCTGTACAAGGCGGTCCCGTCGGTGAAGGCCGGCAACGACATCGTCTTCGACGACAAGGACATCTCGCAGGCGTTCGCCACGGACTCGGTCCTGTCCGTCTCGTACGCGCTGGAGAAGGTCGTCCCGCTCTTCGCGGAGAAGGTCGCGAAGTAACCGGCCGACGTACACACGCGCAGCGCCCCGCACCCGGGAGATCCGGGTCCGGGGCGCTGCGCGTGTGTACGGAGGAGGTCAGGCCGCGGGAGCGGCGGCCTTGATCGCGGAGATGTCGAAGGTCAGCTTCACCTTGTCGCTGACCATCACGCCGCCGGTCTCCAGCGCCGCGTTCCAGGTCAGGCCCCAGTCGGAGCGCAGGATGTCGGCGCTGCCCTCGAAGCCGACGCGCTCATTGCCGTAGACGTCGGTGGCGGAGCCGTTGAACTCCAGGTCGATGGAGAGCGGGCGCGTGACGTCCTTGATGGTCAGGTCGCCGGTGATCCGGTACACATCGCCGCCCAGCTGCTCGGCCTTGGTCGAGCGGAACGTCATGAGCGGGAACTTCTCGGCGTCGAAGAAGTCGCCGCTGACCAGGTGGCCGTCGCGGTCGGCGATGCCGGTGTCGACGCTGGCGATCCTCACGTCGATGGAGGCGGAGGAGTTCGCCGGGTCCGTGCCGTCCACCACCAGGGTGCCCTCGTGCTCGCCGAAGGAGCCGCGCACGTTCGTGACCATCGCGTGGCGCACCGTGAAGCCGATGCTGCTGTGTGCCGGGTCCAGCGTGTAGGTGCCGGTGAGGGCGGCGAGCGCCGGGTCCACCGCGGGGGCCTCGGTGACGGTGGTGGCGGCGGTCGACTTGCGGTTGAACAGAGCCATGGCTCCTCCTCGGGGATGCGCTGCGGGGACGGGGTCGAGCGGTGCGGAAGGAGTTGTTTAACCTTCAACGAGATTGACTGTAGCGCAATCTAGTTCAATGTTCAACATCTGCGCTCCGGGTTCCCTCGATCAGGGGTGCGGGCACTGGGGGCGCCCCGCGCGCCCGGTCGCGTCGCCCTCTGGCGGACGCGCGTAGAACTCGGGCACTATCTCCCTGCCCGGCGTACGCGGCCCCCGCGTCCGTACCGCCCTTGTTTTGTCATGAGCAGGAGGAAAACCTCATGGTGACCCGTCCACGACTCCGCTCCGCCCTCACCGCCCTGGCCCTCGTCCTCGGCGCGCTCTTCGTGCCCGGGATCGGCGTCCTCGGCGGCGGCGCCACCGAAGCGCACGCCGTGACCAAACTGACCCACGCGCAGGCGACCTCCCGGTTCCGCTCGTCCGGGATCACCTGGTCCTCCTCCGGTGGCTGCTCGAACCGGTCCAACCCCACCTGCACGTCCTTCGACCAGCTCAACCTGGCAAGCGCCCAGGGCGCGCAGACCCTCAAGAGCGCCACCGGCTGCGCGCTCAGGATCACCGGAGGCACGGAGACCGGGCACGCCGGCGGCACGTACTCGCACTGGAACGGCTACAAGCTCGACTTCGCCAAGAGCACCTGCGTCAACAACTACGTCACCGGCACCTTCACCTACATCGGCACCCGGGGCGACGGCGCCCGCCAGTACCAGTCGGGGTCCGGCAACATCTACGCGGACGAGGGCAACCACTGGGACGTCACGTACTACAACTGCGGCGGCTGCTGACAGCCGCCGCCCAGGGGCCGCCCCGCACCGGGGGCGGCCCCCTTGCGCGCTTACGGGATCGGGTCGGCGTCCGGGCCCTCCTGCTCCAGCAGGTCCCGGGCGAAGTCCTCCCACTGCGCGTACCGGTCCGGATGTGCGGACCGCTGGACCGCCTGGCACACGTCACCCGGCTCCATCGACTCCCAGCCGTCGATCTGGAGCAGCCCCGGGTTGGCGCTGGGCGAGGGCAGCCCGTAGAAGGACTTGGACGCGGTCGGCACATGGGTGATCTGCGCCGGCGTGCCCCAGCCCATGCTGGGGCGCTGCTGGAAGACGCCGAGCGAGTCGTGGTCGACCGCGGACGTGTAGTTGACGAACTTCGACTCCTGCATGGCCGTCATCAGGGCGATGACCTGGGCCTCCTTGGAGAGCTCCGCCCCCTTCCCGACGCCGATGACCGTCCGGGCGTGGGCGAGCTGCTCCGCGCCGAGGTCGGACGGGGCGGCGAAGAACGTCCGCAGTTCGCTGTCCGGGGCCGCCCTGAGCAACCGCGCGGTGGCGGTGTCCACCCGACCGGTCGGGGTCAGGCCGTAGCTCTGCTGGAAGGCGCGCAGGCCGTGCGCGCCGGAGGCCTGCGGGGCGGGTGACGGCGGCGGGGCGGGGTCCGCGTGGGCCGGGGCCCCGGCGGTCAGCAGGAGCCCGGCGGCGACGGCCGTGAGCAGCCGGTGGGGGAGTCGGTTCATTCGCATACGGCACCGTCCCGGGGCGGTGGGACGAAGTCAAGAACGCCGCACATCGTGTCAATTGATGAGGTATCGGGTCTGCGGAGCAGACAAGGGGGAGCGGCCGGACCTGCGCGTGCCCCCGCCGGACGGGCGGGGGCACGCGCAGGCTCACCGGGCGGGCGTCAGGAGCCCACGCTCACCGTGAAGCGGCGCGGGTTCCCGTCGTGCGCCGCGCCCGAGACGTCCGGCTCCCCGTCCGGACGGACGTCGTCGTACGGGAACGCGTAACCGATCGGGCTGTTCGCGTGGACCACCCGGGACCAGTGGTTGGTGACCGGGGTCCTGTAGTAGTCCGCCGTGGACGTGCCGTTCGGCTGGCTCGGGTGGCTCAGCATGATCGAGCGGTTGAATCCCGCCGCCAGCCGGGCCAGGATCGCCTTCTTGTCGTCGGAGTCGCCCGGGTTGTTCGTGAACGGGCCGTGGTTGCAGGTGAAGATGTCCTTCGTCTCCGGCCTGGTGAAGCTGTGGCCGCCCTCGAAGGTCAGAGTGTCCCCGCTGACACGGCCCGCCAGCGTGCCCCGGCCGCCCTGGAGGTCGATGCGCAGGTCCTCGGAGCGGTACTTCTCCCAGACCTCGTCGATCTGCGCGGTGAACAGGTCCCGGAACGGCATCTCGGCGGGCCGGTCGAAGTACGGGGCCATGATGTTCTGCGGCGAGACGACCCGCAGGACGCTGCCGTCGTCGCCCCGTGTGATCAGCTTGTCCCACGGCTGCCCGTCGGCGGCCGCCTGGGCGGTGAGGTCCTCCGCGATCCGCTCCGCCGCGCCCTCGGGGTGCGGCTCCACGACGTGGGTGCCGTCCCCCTCCAGCGTGATGCCGATCGGGAGCGCGGTGATCAGGTCCACGTAGCTGATGTTGGAGTACAGCTGCTCGGTGTTGAAGGTGAACTCGGCGAACGCCCAGGTCCGCCCGTAGTTCGGGTCCGTCGGCGTCGCGAAGGCGGGCTCCACCAGGGACGGGCCCGGGTTGAGGAAGAAGTCCAGCTTGTCGTCGCGGACGAAGTAGACCCGCGCTCCGTACATCTGCGGCAGGGTCAGCACGACCGGACCCTCGCCCGCGCCCTTGAGCGGGATGGCGCAGTCGACGGGCAGCGGGGTCTGCGGGGCGCCGGGGGAGTCGGGGCGGTAGACGCCGCCGTCCGGCTTCAGCAGCACCCAGCGGTCGGTGCCCAGTTCGTGGCCGGTCACATACGCGTGCACCGTGCCCGGCAACGACTTGTTCTCCAGGGCCAGTTCGCAGGTCGCGGGGGCAGCGGAGGCGCGGGGGCTCAGAGCGGTGCCCCAGGCGGGGTACGTCAGCGCCGCGGCCGTGGCAGCGGTGCCGGTCAGGAACATTCTGCGCGAAATCACGAGGGGACTCCCGAGGTGGTGGGGGGCCGCAGACAGGCTGTGGGGGGTGACGCGGGGGAGGGACAGGGACGTGGGGGTGCCTGCGGTGCGCACCACTCTCGCGAGGCCCGGCACGAGCGTCAAGACTTGTGACTGAGAGCGCTCTCAAAAATTCCGGGTCTTCACAACTCGACGCCCCGAAGCGGTACTTGCCGGAACCGAGCGGGTGCGAACCGTGACCGTGCAGGGGAGGTTCCGGTCAAGAGGTGAACAAGGGGATGTCCGACCGTTCCCCGGAACTCCGGGATGCCCCGCCCGCTCCCGACTTGGACTAACGCACCGGGGTTGTTGGACGGAGTCGGCCCCCGGGCACGAAGTTCGTTGACGGTGTCCGGACACGGCGACTACTCAGGGGCCATGTCGCCAAGATTCCCTCGCCCCGGCCTGGTCGCCGCGGCCTCCGCAGCCGTCCTGGCGCTCGTGGGGGCCGCCCTCCCCGCCGCAGCAGCCGATCCGTCACCCGCCCCGGCCGGGGCGGCGGAGTCCGACCGGTCCGCCGTCATCGGCTCCGACCGGCTCGCCGTCGCCGTCGCCGACGACTTCCCGCGCGTCCTGTCCTACACCGACCGGTCGAGCGGCGAGCAGCTGCTCGGCTCCACCCGGCCGGTCACCGCCGTCACCCTCAACGGGACCGCCCACCCGGTGAAGCTCAAGGGCAAGCCGAAGGTCACCCGCACCGCCGCCCGCTACACCCTCGCCTTCGGCTCCCTCCCGGGCGTCGAGATCGACGCCTCGCTCACCGTCTCCGGGCGGGCGACCACCTTCAAGGTGACCGGCGTCCGCGACACGCCCGCCTTCCGGGTCGGGACCATCGACATCCCCGGGCACGACCTGATCTCCGTCGGGTCCACCGAGGCCGGGGCCGCCACCGCGTTCACGAAGCTCGATCCCGACTCCACCCGCACCGCCGACGTCTTCGCGAAGGTCACCGGGGAGACCAAGCCCGACTCCGCACCCGTCGGGGCCGGTTACGCGATCCTCAACACCGGCTCGCTGGCCGCGGCGATCGAGTCCAACTCCTCGTACGACAAGCCCTCCGGGGCCACCGGCGGCGACGACGCGCGCTTCTGGCACCAGGCGCGCACCGAGGAGGGCGGCGGAGTCCGGGTCGGCGTGTGGTCGGGCCAGTGGACCTACCGGGGCGAGGGCGCCCCGAAGCCGGAGAGCGGCGAGAACCTGCCGTGGGCCAAGGTCGTCGTCACCCCGGACGCCAACGCCGACAAGGCCGTCGACTGGCAGGACGGAGCCGTGGCCTTCCGGTCCATCGGCGTCACCGCGCCGGGCAGCGAGGACACCGCGAACCGGGTCGTCACCCACATCCCGTTCAACTTCGCCAGCCAGGCCACTCACCCCTTCCTGCGCACCCTGGACGACGTCAAGCGGATCTCGAAGGCCACCGACGGCCTCGGCCAGCTCGCCGTCCTCAAGGGGTACGGCTCCGAGGGCCACGACTCCGCCCACCCCGACTACGGCGGCAACTACAACAAGCGGGCCGGCGGGCTGAAGGACCTCAACACCCTGCTCAAGCAGGGCGGGAAGTGGGGCGCCGACTTCGGCGTCCACGTCAACGCCACCGAGTCCTACCCGGAGGCCAAGGCCTTCTCCGAGCAGCTCGTCGACAAGTCCAAGCCCGGCTGGAACTGGCTCAACCAGAGCTACTACATCGACCAGCGCCGCGACATCAACAGCGGCGACCTGGAAAAGCGCTTCCGGCAGCTGCGCGACGAGACCGACGAGAACCTCGACTTCCTCTACATCGACGTCTACTACAGCCACGGCTGGATCGCCGACAAGACCATCCAGGCCGTGCAGAAGCAGGGCTGGACCGTCGGCACCGAGTGGGCCGACAAGTTCGAACGCGCCTCGCTCTGGTCGCACTGGGCGAATGACCTCAACTACGGCGGGGCCACCAACAAGGGCCTGAACTCGCAGATCATCCGGTTCATCCGCAACGGCGAGAAGGACATCTGGAACAACCACCCGGTCCTCGGCCAGAGCGCCCTGGAGGACTTCGAGGGCTGGACCGGTGAGACCGACTGGACCGCCTTCACCGCCAACATCTGGCAGAAGAACCTCCCCGCCAAGTACCTCCAGCAGCAGCGGATCACCCGCTGGGACGGCAACGACATCACCTTCACCGGCGGGGTGCGCGGCACGGTCGAGGACGGTGAGCGGACCTTCTACGACCAGGGCCGCAAGGTGCTCAGCGGCACCGACTACCTGCTGCCGTGGGACGGCGGGAAGAAGCTCTACCACTACAGCGAGACCGGTGGCACCAGCACCTGGGAGGTGCCCGGCAAGGGCGCGTACACCCTCTACAAGCTGACCGACAACGGCCGCGAGAAGACCGCCACCGTCCGCCCCTCCGGCGGGAAGATCACGCTGACCGCCGCCGCCGGACAGGCCTACGTCCTCTACCCCGACCGCGCGCCGAAGGAGCGCGACGCCGACTGGGGCAAGGGAACCGGGCTCACCGACCCCGGCTTCAACGACCGGGACCTGAAGGGATGGACGAAGACCGGCGCCGCCGTCCGCGGCACCGACGAGCAGGGCCGCAACAGCGCCGAACTCTTGGGGACGGCCAAGGCCGCGCTCTCCCAGACCGTCACCGGCCTCAAGCCCGGCAAGCGCTACACCGCCTCCGCCCTGATCGAGGTCGAGCCCGGCGCGAGCCGGCGTACGGTGCTCAGTGCCGGCGGGAAGTCCGTCGCCGTCGAGCGCTCCACGGCCGAGGACTTCGTCGCCGCCTCCGACTGGCACGGCACGTCCTTCCAGCGCGCCAAGGTCAACTTCACCGCCCCCGCGAACGGCCGCACCACCCTGCGCGTCGAGGCGGCGGCGGGCTCCACGGCGAAGGTCCGCGCCGATGACGTACGGATCGTCGAGAACGCCCCCGCCACCCGGTCCGGCACGGTGGTGTACGAGGACTTCGAGGCCGTCGACCAGGGCTGGGGCCCCTTCCTCAAGGGCAACGCGGGCGGCTCCACCGACCCCCGCACCCACATCTCCCAGCTGAACGCCCCGTACACCCGGTCCGGCTGGAACGGGAAGCTGATCGACGACGTGCTCGGGGAGAAGGAGTCCCTGAAGTCCCACGAGGAGAACACCGGCCTCGTCTACCGCACCGCGCCCTGGACCGTACCGATGAAGGACGGCCACCGGTACCAGGTGGAGTTCGACTACCAGTCCAGCCACGCCGGGGCCTACAGCTGGGTGGAGGGCTACGACCGGGTCGCCGGCGGCAAGGCCTCCTCGACCGAGACCCGGGCCACCCCGATCGGGCAGCAGCGCACCACCGGGCGGTTCAGCCGGACGCTCACCGCGGGCTGCGGCGACACCTGGACCGGGCTGCGCAAGCTCGCCGGAGCACCCGAGGGCGCGGACTTCGTGCTCGACGGCTTCACCGTGACCGACCTCGGCCCGGCCCCGGCGGGCGAGGAGGCCGTCTGCGGCACCCTCGGCGTGGCCGCCGACGCCGAGACCCTGGAGCCCGGGGCGCCGAACACGGTGAAGGCGACCTTCGGCAACGACGAGGCGAGCCCCGCCACCGGCGTGAAGCTCGCGCTGACCGTGCCCGAGGGCTGGCAGGCCGAGCCTGCTGGCCCGGTCGCCTTCGACTCGGTCGCCCCGGGCGCGAAGGTCACCGGCAGCTGGCGGGTCACCCCGCCGGTGGACGCCCCCTACGACACGTACGCGCTGGACGCGAAAGCCACGTACGCCGTCCAGGGAGCCGGTCGCACGCTCGGCGCGGGCACCTCGGTCCGTACGCTCCCGCCGCCGCCCACGGCGGACAGCTGGGCCGGTGACCTGGACTGGACCGCCTCGCAGAACGGCTGGGGACCGGTCGAGCGCGACCGGTCCAACGGGGAGGCCGGAGCCGGGGACGGCGGGCCGCTGAAGATCGGCGGCGTCGAGTACGCCAAGGGCCTCGGCACGCACGCCCCGGCGAGGATCCGCTACTACCTGGGAGGGAAGTGCACCTCCTTCACCGCCGAGGTGGGCGTGGACGACGTCCAGACGACCCGGGGCAGTGTGCGGTTCGCGGTCGCCGCCGACGGCACGGAGAAGGCGGTGTCGCCCGTACTGGGGGCGGCCGACCCCGCCCGGCAGCTCACCGCCGACGTCACCGGGGCGAAGTACGTCGAGCTGGTCGTCCAGGACGGCGGGGACGGCAACGGTAACGACCACGCCGACTGGGGCAACGCCCGCTTCCACTGCGGAGGTTGACCGCCGACCCGACATATTCCCGGGCGCGGTGGACGGCCGGGAGCCGTGCTGCGCCATACTGAGGGGGCCTTCGGGCCCCCTCAGGGGCGTGTGGCCCAGGGCACACCCTCCACTTGTGGAGTCTCCACATCCGGAAGCGGCGTTTCGCTGGTGGATCGCCTGCACGGCGGCATGGTTCTGTTCACTCCCACCACGAAACGGGCCAGGAGACTGTACGGAGTCGACGGCGAGATTTCTGGGTCGGGGTTCGTAGGGTCGATGCATGACCGTTGTGGACGAAACCCAGGGTGAGCCGACCGACGCCCGAGGCCGGGTGGCCGAACTGCTGGCCCTGCGCGAGCAGGCACGGCGCGGACCGAGTGAGCGGGCGACCGAGGCACAGCACGCCAAGGGGAAGCTGACCGCGCGGGAGCGGATCGAGCTGCTGCTGGACGCGGGTTCGTTCAAGGAGGTCGAGCAGCTCCGCCGGCACCGGGCCACCGGGTTCGGCCTGGAAGCCAAGAAGCCCTACACCGACGGTGTCATCACCGGCTGGGGCACGGTCGAGGGCCGCACGGTCTTCGTCTACGCCCACGACTTCCGGATCTTCGGCGGGGCGCTGGGCGAGGCCCACGCCACGAAGATCCACAAGATCATGGACATGGCGATCTCGGCCGGCGCCCCTCTGGTGTCGCTGAACGACGGCGCCGGCGCCCGTATCCAGGAGGGCGTCTCGGCGCTCGCCGGCTACGGCGGCATCTTCCAGCGCAATACGCGCGCCTCCGGTGTCATCCCGCAGATCAGCGTGATGCTCGGCCCGTGCGCGGGCGGCGCCGCCTACAGCCCGGCGCTGACCGACTTCGTGTTCATGGTCCGCGAGACCTCGCAGATGTTCATCACCGGACCGGACGTCGTGAAGGCGGTCACCGGCGAGGAGATCACCCAGAACGGCCTCGGCGGCGCGGACGTGCACGCCGAGACCTCCGGCGTCGCGCACTTCGCGTACGACGACGAGGAGACCTGCATCGCCGAGGTCCGCTACCTCATCGGGATGCTGCCTTCCAACAACCGCGAGAACCCGCCGACCTCTCCGAGCGACGACCCGGCCGACCGGCGCGGCGACGTGCTGCTCGACCTGGTCCCGGCGGACGGCAACCGCCCGTACGACATGCACAAGGTGATCGAGGAGCTCGTCGACGACGGCGACTACCTGGAGATCCACGAGCGCTGGGCCCGCAACATCATCTGCGCGATGGCCCGCCTGGACGGCCAGGTCGTCGGCATCGTCGCCAACCAGCCGCAGGCGCTGGCCGGGGTCCTGGACATCGAGGCCTCCGAGAAGGCCGCTCGCTTCGTCCAGATGTGCGACGCCTTCAACATCCCGATCATCACCCTTCTGGACGTCCCCGGCTTCCTGCCGGGCGTCGACCAGGAGCACGGTGGGATCATCCGCCACGGCGCGAAGCTCCTGTACGCCTACTGCAACGCCACCGTGCCGCGGATCTCGCTGATCCTGCGGAAGGCCTACGGAGGCGCGTACATCGTCATGGACAGCCAGTCCATCGGGGCCGACCTCACCTACGCCTGGCCCACCAACGAGATCGCCGTGATGGGCGCCGAGGGCGCGGCCAACGTCATCTTCCGCCGCCAGATCGCCGAGGCCGAGGACCCCGAGGCCATGCGCACCCGCATGGTCAAGGAGTACAAGGCCGAGCTGATGCACCCCTACTACGCGGCGGAGCGCGGTCTCGTCGACGACGTCATCGACCCCGCCGAGACCCGCGAGGTGCTCATCGCCTCGCTCGCCATGCTCCGCAACAAGCACGCCGACCTGCCGTCGCGCAAGCACGGCAACCCCCCGCAGTAGTCGCCCTTCCGCAGCGGCGCGATCCGCCGCACGGTCCACGACAGCCTGCCGAGAAGACGGAGACACCCCACCATGAGCCTCACCCCCGCCGAGTCCGTCCTGCGCGTCGAGAAGGGCCACGCCGCCCCCGAGGAGCTGGCGGCCATCACCGCCGTCCTGATGGCCCGCGCGGCCGCCCAGCCGCCCGTCGCCGCCCACCGGGGCCGTGACACCGCCGGCTGGCGCCGCCTGGAGCGCACGCCGGGCTTCCGCGCCCCGCACAGCTGGCAGGGCTGACCCGCCCGCACGGCTGCACGGGAAGGGCCCCGCACTCCTCAGGGAGTGCGGGGCCCTTCCCGTACGTACCCGAGGTCTCAGCGCAGGCGCGCCATCAGGGCGTGCTCGACCAGCGTGATGAGCGCGCTCTTGGCATCCGCGCGGTGGCGGGCGTCCGTCGTCAGGATCGGGGTGTCCGGCCCGATCTGGAGCGCTTCGCGCACCTCGTCGGGGGTGTAGGGCTGGTGTCCGTCGAAGCCGTTGAGGGCGATGACGAAGGGGAGGCCGCTGTTCTCGNGGCCCGATCTGGAGCGCTTCGCGCACCTCGTCGGGGGTGTAGGGCTGGTGTCCGTCGAAGCCGTTGAGGGCGATGACGAAGGGGAGGCCGCTGTTCTCGAAGTAGTCGACGGCGGGGAAGCAGTCGGCGAGACGGCGGGTGTCGACGAGGACGACGGCGCCGATGGCGCCGCGGACCAGGTCGTCCCACATGAACCAGAAGCGGTCCTGTCCGGGCGTACCGAAGAGGTACAGGATCAGGTCCTGGTCNGACGACGGCGCCGATGGCGCCGCGGACCAGGTCGTCCCACATGAACCAGAAGCGGTCCTGTCCGGGCGTACCGAAGAGGTACAGGATCAGGTCCTGGTCCAAGGTGATACGTCCGAAGTCCATGGCCACCGTCGTGGTGGTCTTGTCCCCGGTATGGGTCAGATCGTCGATGCCCGCCGAGGCGGACGTCATCACGGCTTCGGTGCGCAGCGGGTTGATCTCCGAAACGGCACCGACAAACGTGGTCTTACCCACGCCGAAGCCCCCTGCCACCACGATCTTCGCCGAGGTAGTGGAGCGGGCCGCTCCGCCGCTAGAGCTTGCGAAGTCCACTGAGCACCCTTTCGAGCAGTGTCACATCTGGCTGGCCGCCGGCGGCCTCGTCGCCGCCGGGCTGATGGATAGCGACGAGTCCGGCCTCCGCCAGGTCGGCGACGAGGATCCGGGCAACGCCGAGGGGGATCGAGAGAAGGGCCGAAATCTCGGCGACCGACTTGATCTCGATGCAGAGCCGGCAGATCCGCTGATGCTCGGGCAACTGCCCTTGCAGCCTGGCCGGATCGGCCGTGGTGCTGACCAGCGCCTCGATGGCGAGCTGGTAACGCGGTCGGGTCCGGCCGCCGGTCATGGCGTACGGACGGACCAGCGGGTTGTGCGCGGCGGGCTGGGCGGGCTCGGGAGCCCGCCGCTGCTGCACCGGCTGAATCCGCGGCTGCTGGGGCGCGTCGTACCGCTGGGGCTGCTGCGGTTGCGGCGGCCACCCCGACCCCGGCTGCTGCGGAGGCCACTCGGAGCCCTGGCCGCCGTGAGCACCCTGCTGCTGCTGGTGCTGCGGCTGCTGGTATGGCTGATACTGGCCGGGTCCCTGACCACCGGCTGCGGTGGGGAAGCCGAAACGGTTGTCACCGTGCTCACCCGGAACCCTCTGGTCACCGTTGTATGGGTGCCCGCCTGTGGGTGCTGCCACGTTTCCTCCTCCGACTGCCGGTCGCCGATCCCAGTGGGGCCGCGCCACCGCACTTTATGGCGCGGTGGCGAGAAACGCACTGTCTGTCTACTAGTTAAGAAGACTTCCCTGAAGTTCGGCGCGGAGGTCCGGAGTCAGGACACTGCCCGCGCGGTCCACCAGAAGGGCCATTTCGTACCCAACCAGACCGATATCGGCGTCCGGGTGGGCCAGAACGGCGAGCGAGGATCCGTCCGAGATGGACATGAGGAAGAGGAATCCCCGCTCCATCTCCACAACGGTCTGATTCACGGCGCCGCCCTCGAAGATCCGCGAGGCGCCCGCGGTCAGCGACGTCAGACCGGAGGCGACGGCCGCCAGCTGGTCGGCGCGGTCGCGCGGGAAGCCTTCGGACATCGCCAGCAGGAGTCCGTCGGCGGAGACCACCACCGTGTGCGACACCCCGGGGGTGTTGTCCACGAAATTGGTGATCAACCAGTTGAGATTCTGCGCCGCCTGGCTCATCGGGCTCACACTAACGCTCCTGGTTGTAGGTGGTACTGGTGTCCGACCCCGCGCTGCGTCCCCGCTGGATCCCCCGTCGCAGGTTGCTCAACCTGCCGCGGATGTCCTCGGGAGCGCGGGAGACCTGTGGGCCGCCCTGCTGGGTCTGCTCCGCCGTGCCCTCGACCAGGTTGGCCTTGGGCACTCGCCGGGGGAGACCGGAGGGGGTGATTCCGCCCGCCTTCGGCTCACGGAGCTTCTCGGCCCGCTCCCAGCGCTCGTCGTTCGTCGAGCGCCAGTCGTCGGTGCCGTCCCCGTCCGTCTGCGGGGCCTGCCGCTCTTCCTGCTGCGGCTGCCGCTGCGGGGCCGGAGCGGGCTGGTCGTCGCCGCGGCCGCCGGGGCCGGGCTGCCAGTGCTGCTGACCGCCGCGGCGCGGCAGACCGGCTTCGGTCAGCTCGTGGCCGACGTTCGGGGTGGGTCCCGGACGGTCGAAGCCTACGCGCTCCGAAGGCTCCGCGGGCGTGCTCGGAAGAGATTCCGATTCGGCGGGGGCAATCGGCTCATAAGCGTCTTGGAAACCACCCTGAACAGGCCAATCATCCTGGTGGGACTGGTCCGACGAGGCCGGGTACGGGCCGGCGTACTGCCCCTGCGAGCCTTCCGGAGCGGCATATGCCGATTCCGCATAGCCGTTGCCCGGGTGCTGCTGGGGAACCTGCTGGGCCTGCTGCTCGCGCTGCTGCGGGTAGCCGTCCCTGGCGCCGTACTGCTGCTGCTCGTACGACCCCTGGTACGGCTGCTGCGCCTGCTGCCCGTACTGGTCCTGGCCGTAGCGCTCGTCCGCGTAGCCCTGCTGCGGCTGCTGGTGCTGATCGCCGTACGGGTCGCCCGCGTACGTCCCCGGCGCGTAGCCCTGCTGTTCCTGGGCGTTGTCGCCGTACGGGCCGCCCACGCCCGTCTGGGCCTCCAGGGCCGCCCTGCGCTCCTCGCGCATCAGCGAACGGTTGACCGGGTCCAGCTGACCCGGGTCCGTCGTGACCTCGTAGCGCGAGTCGTCGAAGCCGAGCTCCGCCGCCGTGCGCATCGGGGCCTGCTGCGGCGCCGGCTCGAAGGCCGTCTGCTGCTCGGGGATAATCGAGGAGACGGTGAAGTCGTCCTGGCCGCTGCCCGGTTCGCCACCGCCACCGTGGGTGATGGCATCCGGCAGCATGACCAGCGAGGTGGTCCCGGCCTGCTCGCCCGAGGGGCGCAGCTGGACCCGGATCCCGTGCCGGTCGGCCAGCCGGCCGACCACGAACAGGCCCATGCGCTGGGACACCGCGGCGTCCACGGTCGGCGGGTTGGCCAGCTTGTGGTTGATGTCGGCGAAGTCCTCGGCGGTGAGGCCGATGCCCTTGTCGTGGATCTCGACCATGACGCGGCCGTCGGGCAGCCGGGTCGCGGTGACCTTGACCTTGGTCTGCGGCGAGGAGAACGTGGTGGCGTTCTCCAGCAGCTCGGCGAGCAGGTGCACGAGGTCGGTCACGGCCTGACCGTGGATCTCGCTCTCCGGCACACCGGTCAGCTGGATGCGCTCGTAGGACTCCACCTCGGAGGAGGCGGCCCGCAGGACGTCCACCAGCGGAACCGGCTGGTTCCAGCGGCGGCCGGGCTCCTCGCCCGCGAGGACGAGGAGGTTCTCGCCGTTGCGGCGCATGCGGGTCGCCAGGTGGTCCAGCTTGAAGAGGCTCTCCAGCTGGTCCGGGTCGGCCTCGTTGTTCTCCAGGTCGGTGATGAGGGTCAGCTGGCCCTCGATGAGCGACTGGTTGCGGCGCGAGAGGTTCGTGAAGATCGCGTTGACGTTGCCCCGCAGCATGGCCTGCTCGGCGGCGAGCCGGACGGCCTCGCGGTGCACCTGGTCGAAGGCGCGGGCGACCTCGCCGATCTCGTCCTGCGTGGTGATCGGGATCGGCTGCACCCGGGTGTCGACCCGGCCCGGGTCGGTCCGCGAGAGCTGGTCGACGAGGGAGGGCAGCCGCTGCTCGGCGATGCCGAAGGCAGCGGTACGCAGCTGGCGCATCGAGCGGCTCATCTGGCGGGCCATGAGCCCGGCCAGGATGAACGCGGCCAGCAGCGCGATGACGACGATGAGGCCGTTGACGATGGCGTCGATCTTGGCGTCGGAGGAGATGCTCGCGGCCTCGTCCACCGCCTTGGTGACCAGCTCGTCCTCGACGGTGGCGTACCCGTCGAACTTCGCGGTCGCCGCGGCCATCCAGGTCTCGGGCGTGATGCCCTTCTTCGCCAGCTCCGCGGGGTCCTGCCCCTTGCCGATCTCCTGGGCCATGCCGTCGAAGACCGAACCGTCGATGCTCGGCGGCGTCACGAAGGGCTTGCCCGCGGCCTCGGCCTGCTCCTTGGCGGCCTTCAGCTGCCTGGCACCCTCGGCGGCCTTGCCGGCCATGACCTGCTTGAGTCGGTCGACGTCGGCCTGGGTACCGCCGGAGTTGAACTCGCCGAGCGCGATCTGCTCCAGGTAGTTGTACGAGCCGAAGGCCTTGACCTGGTCGTTGTAGGTGCCGGGCTTCTTGCTCGGGCGCACCAGGAGGTGCGTGCCGATCGAGCGCTGAAGCGATTCTGCAGCCTTGGACAGCTCGATCGCGTAGACGGTACGGCCGTAACTGGTGATGTTGCCCGTGCCGAGGCCGAGCTCGTTGGAGAACTCCATCAGCGAGTGCTGGACCTGGACGTAGCCCTCTTCGGTCTTCACCGGGTCCAGGGCCTGCGAATAGGCGGCCTTGCGCAGCTCGGGAAGCTTGGGCTCCTCGCCCTTGAAGAGCTTGAGGCGGCGCTCCAGGCCGGGCTTCGACGGCATGTCCTTCACCGCGGCGTCGAACTTCCGCGCCGCCTCGTCCGTGGTGGCCCGGGTCTGCTCGACCACATCGGCGTCACGGTCGCCCGAGAGCAGGGGCTGGGCGGTGAGGTCCCGCTCGTTCAGCAGAGCCTGCCCGTAGTCGGACGCGGCGCGCACGACGACGGCGATCTTCTCGGCCTCCTGCGCCTCGCCCCACGTGTCGATGGAGCCCTTCACCTGGAAGCCGCCCATGACGAGGCCGACCAGCACAGGGATCAGGAGGATCGCGTTCAGCCGGGTGGCCACCCGCCAGTTGCGCGGGGACAGCCGACTGGTGCTGCCGCCGGCGGGCTCCGTGCCGGGCACATCCGCAGGGGACGCCGCAGCGCGCGACGGCGGGGTGAAGTTGCCCCGCTCGGGCTGCGCCGCGGAGCCCTCGTTGCTTCGCCTCACTCGACCAACAACCTCTCGGCGTCGGCACCTACGCTGTGCCGGATTATTCGTTCAGGGCCGTACTACTGGGGAGTTCGTCGAATTGCAGCACGGGGACCGGTCCCGTTCCAAACACTCGGAATCATCCATTCCGAGTGGCACAGGCCTCAGATAAAACGGGCATAAAGAGCGAGCCCCGTCAAAAGGCGGGGCTCATGTGAGCGCAGTGGCACCGAATGGATGCATCGGGTGGCGGTGCGGAGTCAATTCTCTGTCGAAACGTTATGAACACGGGGGCGGATCGTGTCAAACGACACAGGCCGCCCCCGCGTGACTACTGCAACTTCCGTATGCCGATATCGACTTACGCCTGGTGGAAGAACTACTTCAGGCGTGCCATCAGAGCGTGCTCGACCAGCGTGATCAGACCGCTCTTGGCGTCGGCCCGGTGCCGGGCGTCCGTCGTGATGATCGGAGCGTCGGGCCCGATCTGGAGCGCTTCGCGCACCTCGTCGGGGGTGTAGGGCTGGTGTCCGTCGAAGCCGTTGAGGGCGATGACGAAGGGGAGGCCGCTGTTCTCG
>NTHE01000120.1 GCA_002551355.1 Streptomyces sp. man185
CCCCCCGCAGATCCCGGTCCGCACCACCGCGCCCGGTGACCTGGCCACCCCCGCCTACTGGGTGGGGCAGATCCGCGAACCCGTCCGCTTCGCCGACGCGGTCCGCCAGGCTCACGAGGCGGGCGCCACCCGCTTCCTGGAACTCGGCCCCGACGGTGCCCTGTCCGCCCTCGTCCCCGGCGCGGTGCCCGCGATGCGCCGCCGCCGTCCGGAAGTGGAGTCCCTGTTCGCGGCCGTTGCCCGGCTGTGGGTCGAGGGGACGGCTGTGAACCTGGCAGCGGTGTTCCCCGAGGCCCCGCCCGTCACCCTCCCGCCCTACCCCTTCCAGCACACCCGCTACTGGCCCGAAGCCGCCCCGTCCCCGCACCCGACCGCTTCCGGGGAGGGGCAGTACGAGGTGCGCTGGGTGCCGGTCACCGAAGAGGCGGCCCGGCCGACCGGCCTGTGGTTCCTGCTCACGCCGCCCGGCGAGGACGACAGCGCCGACACCGGCGCCGACGACGTCAGCCGCGCGCTCCACCGCGTCGGCGTACGTACCCTCGTCATCCCTGGAAGCACCGACCGCGCCGCCCTCGCGGCCCGGCTCCGCGCCGCGGCCGCCGAGACCACCCCGGCCGGCGTGCTGGCTCTGCCGCCCGCCCCGGGCTCCGACGCCCTGCCCTCCGTGGTCGCCCTCACCCAGGCGCTCGACGACGCCGGTGTGACGGGCCCGCTGTGGTGTGCCACCCGGGGCGCCGTGCGGGTCTCCACGAACGACCCGGGACCCGACCCGGTCCAGGCGGCCGTCTGGGGCTTCGGCAGAGTCGCGGCCCTGGAGATGCCCCGCAGCTGGGGCGGCCTGGTCGACCTGCCCGCCGACTGGGACGACCGCGCCGGCACACGGCTGGCCGCACTGCTCGGCGCCGACGGCCCCGAGGACCAGGTGGCGATCCGCCGGACCGGCGTACTCGGCAGACGCCTCGTCACCAGCACCCCCGGCAACGGGAACCGTACGGCCGACGAGTGGCGGCCGACCGGCACCGTGCTGATCACCGGCGGCACCGGCGCACTCGGCGCGCACACCGCCCGCCTGCTCGCCCGACAGGGCGCGCCGCACCTGGTACTCGTCGGACGCCGTGGCCCGGAGGCACCCGGCACCGGCGACCTCGCCGCCGAACTGACCTCCCTCGGCAGCCGCGTCACCCTCGCAGCCTGCGACGTCACCGACCGCGCCGCGCTCGCCGCGGTACTCGCGGGCCTACCGGAGGAACTGCCGCTCACCGCCGTCGTGCACGCGGCGGGGACGGTGGAGGACGGAGTGATCAGCTCGCTCACCCCCGACCGCGTCGCCGACGTGCTGCACGCACGCCTGGCCGCCGCCCGGCACCTCGACGAACTGACCGCGGGCCACGAACTCGACGCGTTCGTGCTGTACACCTCCTTCGCCGGGGTCGTCGGCAACCTCGGGCAGGCCGCGTACGCCGCGGGCAACGCCGCGCTGGACGCCTTCGCCGAGCGGCGCCGGGCGGCCGGGCGCACCGCCACGGCCCTCGCGTGGGGACCCTGGGCCGGAGCGGGCGTGGGCGCGGGCACGGCAGCAGGCGAACAGCAGCAGCGCACCGGCGTGACGCCACTGCCGCCCGAGGAGGCCCTCCTGTCGTTGCAAGCGGCCCTCGCCGAGCAGCGGACGGCGGTCTGCGTGGCCGGCATCGACTGGAGTCGCTTCGGCCCCGTTCTGGAAGCCGGGCGCGGCGGGCGGCTGCTCAGCCTGCTGCCCTCCGCACCCCGGCCCGCGCCGCCCGCCCCCGACCGGCAGGGGCCCGCCCTGGCCGAACAGCTGGCCGGGGCGCCGCAGACGGAGCAGGAACGCATCCTGGTCGACCTGGTGGTCTCCCGGACCGCCGCCGTACTCGGCCACAGCACCCCGGCCGCCATCGACCCGGACCGGCACTTCCGCGACCTTGGCACCGACTCGGTGATGGCCGTCGAACTGCGCAACCTGCTCGACATCGCCACCGGGCAGACCCTGCCCGCGACCCTGGCGTTCGACCACCCGACCCCCGCCGCCCTCGCCACCTACCTGCGGGTACTCCTCGTGAGCGGCCGGGGCCCCGCCACCGTGGCGGGCGGGGAGAGCACGGTCGCCCGACTGGAGAAGCTGGAGGCTGCGCTCGCCGAGACCCCGCCCGACAGCGAGGAGACCGCGGTCCTGCTCGCCCGCCTGCGCGACCTCACCGACCGGCTCGGCGCCGCGGCAACCGTGCCGCCCGCCCGCTCCAGGCCGCAGAACGAGGTCATCGACCTGGAGTCGGCGAGCGCCGACGACCTCTTCGACCTCATCCACAACGAATTCGGCAAGTCCTGACGCCATGTACGGTCCTGCCCGCTGGGAGTCGCTCTGATGACGAACGAAGAGAAGCTGCTCGACCACCTGAAGTTCGTCACGGGCGAGCTCCGGCAGGCGCACCAGGAACTGCGCGAACATCAGGAGCGGGACTCCGAGCCCATCGCCATCGTGTCCATGGCCTGCCGCTTCCCCGGCGGCGTCCGCACCCCGGAACAACTGTGGCAACTGGTCACCGAGGGCCGTGACGCCGTCGGCCCCTTCCCCACCGACCGGGGCTGGGACCTGGACGCGCTGCTCGACCCGGACCCCGAGCGGTCCGGCGGCAGCTACGGTCACGAGGGCGGATTCCTCCACGACGCCGCCGAGTTCGACGCCGGGCTCTTCGAGATCTCGCCGCGCGAGGCCATCGCCATGGACCCACAGCAGCGGCTGCTCCTGGAGACCTCGTGGGAGGTCTTCGAACGGGCCGGCATCGACCCGAAGTCGGTGCGCGGCAGCCGGATCGGCGTGTTCGCCGCCACCAACGGCCAGGACTACGCCACCGCGCTCGCCGCCGACCCCGAGGCGGCCGAAGGCTACCTCGCCACCGGCGCCGTCGCGAGCGTGCTCTCCGGACGCCTCTCGTACGTCTTCGGGCTGGAAGGCCCCGCCCTCACCGTGGACACCGCGTGCTCGGCGTCGCTGGTGGCACTGCACCTGGCCGTTCAGTCGCTGCGCAGAGGCGAATGCACCCTGGCCCTCGCGGGCGGCGTCACGGTCATGGCCACGCCCGCCGCGTTCGTCGAGTTCTCCCGCCAGCGGGGGCTGGCGGCCAACGGCCGGTGCAAGGCGTTCGGCGACGGCGCGGACGGCACCGGCTGGGGCGAGGGCGTCGGTGTCCTGCTGGTGGAGCAGCTCTCCGACGCCGTACGCAACGGCCACGAGGTCCTGGCCGTGGTGCGCGGCTCCGCCGTCAACCAGGACGGCGCCTCCAACGGACTGACCGCGCCGAACGGGCCCTCGCAGCAGCGCGTCATCCGTGACGCGCTCGCCTCGGCCGGCCTGGCCCCCCTTGACGTGGACCTGGTCGAGGCACACGGGACGGGCACAAGGCTCGGCGACCCGATCGAGGCACAGGCCCTGCTGGCCGCCTACGGCCGCGGCCGCCCCGCCGACCGCCCGCTGTGGCTCGGCTCGGTGAAGTCCAACATCGCGCACACCCAGGCCGCCGCCGGAGTAGCCGGCGTCATCAAGGCGGTCATGGCCCTGCGGCACGGCGTGCTGCCCCGCACCCTGCACGCCGACGAACCCACCCGGCAGGTCGACTGGTCGGCCGGCGCCGTCCAGCTCCTCACCGAGAACCGCCCCTGGCCCGGCCCCGGCCGGACCAGGCGCGCCGCCGTCTCCTCGTTCGGGGTGAGCGGCACCAACGCGCACACGGTGCTGGAGCAGGCCCCCGAACCCGGCCCCGCGACCGGGCAGACCCCGGCCGAGGCACCGCCCACGGCCGCCGAACCGCCGCTGATCCCACTCCCGCTCGCCGCCCGCACCCAGCACGCCCTGCGCGAACAGGCCGCCGAACTCCACACGCACCTGACCCGACGACCCCGGACACACCTGGCCGACCTCGGCTACTCACTGGCCACCACCCGCGCCTCGCTGCCCGCACGGGCCGTCGTCCTGGCGGCAGGGCACGACGATGCGCTCCGGGCACTCGCGGCCCTCGCCGAGGGCACGTTCCCGCCGCAGGCGGAGTCCGCCACGGTGGCACCCGGACGCACCGCGTTCCTGTTCCCGGGCCAGGGCGCGCAGCGGGCGGGGATGGGACGTGGACTGTACGACGCCTTCCCTGTGTTCGCCGACGCGCTCGACGCCGTATGCGCACGGATCGACCTCGAACCACCCCTGAAGAACGTGATGTTCGGGGACGAGGCGGAGCTCCTGGCACGCACCGCCTACACCCAGCCCGCCCTGTTCGCCGTCGAGGTGGCACTGTTCCGGCTGGTGGAGTCCTGGGGGGTCGCCCCGGACATGCTGGTGGGCCACTCGATCGGTGAACTGGCCGCCGCGCACCTCGCCGGAGTGCTGTCCCTGGACGACGCGTGCGCCCTGGTGTCGGCGCGCGCCCGGCTGATGGACGCCTTGCCGCAGGGCGGCGCGATGCTCGCCGTAGAAGCACCCGAGGACGGGCTCGTCCTGCCCGACGGGATCGACGTGGCAGCCGTCAACGGGCCCACCTCGGTCACCGTCTCCGGCGACGCCGACGCGATCGGTGCGCTGGAGGAGCAGTTCCGGGCCAGGGGCGTACGGGTCAAACGGCTGGCCGTCTCGCACGCGTTCCACTCGCACCTGATGGAACCGATGCTCGACGAGTTCGCCGCCACCGCACAGTCGCTGACCTACCACACCCCGACGATCCCGGTCCTCACCACCGCCCCCGGGGACCCGGCCACCCCCGACTACTGGGCCGGGCAGATCGCCGAGCCCGTTCGCTTCGCCGACGCCGTGCGCCGCGCCCACGCCATGGGCGCCACCCGGTTCCTCGAACTCGGCCCGGACGGGGCCCTGTCCGCCCTCGTCCCGTACATCGCCCCGGACACGACCGCCGTCCCCGTCCTGCGCCCCGGCCAGGACGAGGCCGCCTCACTGCTGCACGGCATCGCGCGAGCCCACGTGCACGGCACCCCCGTCGACTGGGCGGCGCCACTCCACGCGGCGGGCGCCCGCCGCGTGGAGCTCCCCACCTACCCCTTCGAGCGCAAGGCGTACTGGCCCAGCGCCCGGCTGAGCTCCGGGGACCTGACCTCCGCGGGGCTCGGCGCGGCACGGCACCCGCTGCTGGGCGCCGCCGTGTCGCTGGCCACCGGGGGAGGGGCACTGCTCACCGGGCGGCTCTCCGCCGCCACACACGGCTGGCTCACCGACCACACGATCCTCGGCAGTGTCCTCGTCCCGGGCACCGCGTTCGTCGAACTCGCCTGGCAGGCCGGGGAACACGTCGGCTGCGGGACCGTGGAGGACCTCACCCTCACCGCGCCGCTCGTGCTCCCCGCGCGCGGCAGCGTACAGATCCAGGTCACCGCCGGAGCCGAGCGCGAGGACGGCACCCGCCACCTGGAGATCCACTCGCGCCCCGACGGCGAGGAGGAATGGACCGCCAACGCCGTCGGCCTCCTCGCCACCGCACCCGCCGACCCGACCGGCACCGCAGGAACACGGCCGCCGGAGGCCGAACCGGTGGACCTCGCCCGCTTCTACGAGCGCGCCACCGAGGCCGGCTACGCCTACGGCCCCCTCTTCCAGGGACTCAAGGCCGCCTGGCGGGCGGGCGATGACCTCTACGCCGAGGTCGAACTGCCCGAATCCGCCCACCGCGAGGCGGGCCGCTGCGGACTGCACCCCGCCCTGTTCGACGCCGCGCTGCACCTCACCGGCCTCGACCCCGACCGGGCCGGGCTGCCCTTCGCCTGGCAAAGCGCCACCCTGCACGCCACCGGTGCCACACGGGCCCGCGTCCACCTGGCACCCGCCGGTGCCGACGCCTGGACGCTGCGGATCAGCGACCCCGAGGGCGCCCCCGTCGCCACCGTCGAGTCGCTCACCCTGCGGGCCGCGACCACCGTCGGCCCCCGCCCCGACGACTCCCTGTTCATCCTCGACTGGACACCCGTACCCGTACCGGCCCGGCCGCGCCCGCTCGCCACCGCCACGGCCACCGACGGACTCGGCGCCTTCCTGGCCGGGTTCTCCGGCCCCGCACCCGACGTCGTCGCCTGGCCCGTCGCCGACACGGACACCGAGACCGCCGTCACCGAGGTCCTGGCAGGCCTCCAGGCGTGGCTGGCCGACGAGCGCTTCACCGCGTCCCGTCTGGTGCTGGTCACCCGCTCCGCCGTGGCCGCGACACCCGGCGACGACGTCACCTGCCTGTCCGGGGCGGCCGTCGGAGGACTCGTACGCTCCGCGCAGACCGAGCACCCCGACCGGTTCGTCCTCCTGGACACCGACACCGACACGGCCCCCGACCTCCTCGCCGCGCTCTTTGACGGCGACGAACCCTGGCTCGCCCTGCGCGGCGGCACACTGCTCGCCCCCAGACTGGCCCGCGCCTCGGCATCCGGCACCCTCGCCGCACCCGACACACAGGGCTGGCGACTCACCGCCGACCGCACCTCCGGCTCCCTCCGCGACCTGGCCCTCACCCCCGCACCCGAGGCGACCGCGGAACTGGCACCGGGCGAGATACGGGTCGAGGTACGCGCGGCCGGGGTGAACTTCCGCGATGTGCTGATCGCGCTCGGCCAGTACCCGGACCCCTCCGCCCTCATGGGATCCGAGGCCGCGGGCATGGTCGTCGAAACCGGCCCCGGGATCACCGACCTCGCACCGGGCGACCGCGTCTTCGGCCTGTTCGAGGGCGGCTTCGGGCCGCTGGCGGTGGTGGACCGGCGGATGGTGGCACCGATGCCGCAGGAGTGGACCTTCCCGGACGCGGCCTCGGTGCCGATGGCCTTCCTGACCGCCTACTACGCACTGGTGGACCTGGCGGGACTGACCGCCGGAGAATCGGTCCTCGTCCACGCCGCCGCCGGTGGCGTGGGGATGGCCGGCGTACAGATCGCACGACACCTGGGCGCCCAGGTGTACGGAACGGCCTCGCCGGCGAAGTGGGCGGCGACCGGCCTGGACACGGCGCATCTCGCCTCCTCGCGCGACCTGGGCTTCGAGGCCGCCTTCGCGCAGCGCACCGGCGGACGCGGCGTGGACGTCGTCCTCAACGCGCTGGCCGGCGAGTTCGTCGACGCCTCGGCACGGCTGCTGGCCCCCGGCGGCCGCTTCGTGGAGATGGGCAAGGCGGACCTGCGCGACCCCGACTCCTTCGGCGACCGCCACTACCGCTCCTTCGACCTCGGCGAGGCAGGCCCGGACCGGCTGCAGGAGATGCTGCAGGAGGTCCTGGAACTGTTCCGCACCGGCCGGCTCACCCTGCTGCCCACCCGGGCCTGGGACGTCCGGCAGGCGGCAGAGGTCCTGCGGCACATCGGCTCGGGCGGCCACACCGGCAAGAACATCCTGATGCTGCCACGCGCCCTCGACCCGGAGGGCACGGTCCTGATCACCGGAGGCACCGGCGCCCTCGGATCACTGCTCGCCCGACACCTGGTCGAGCACCGGGGCGTACGGCACCTGGTCCTCACGAGCCGCAGCGGGCCCACCGCACCCGGCGCCCGGGAACTGGCGGAGCAACTCGGCGCGCTCGGCGCACGCGTACGGGTGGCCGCGTGCGACGTCACCGACCGGGAGGAACTGGCCGAACTGCTGGCCACCCTCCCCGCCGAACACCCCCTCACCGGCGTCGTCCACGCGGCTGGTGTCGCCGACGACGGCGTCATCGAGGCGCTGACACCCGAGCGGATCACCGGCGTGCTGCGCCCCAAGGCCCAGGCCGCGCTCGCCCTGCACGAACTGACCGCGGGCCTGGACCTGGCCCTGTTCACCCTCTACTCCTCCGCTTCCTCCGCCTTCGGCTCCCCGGGCCAGGCCAACTACGCCGCCGCCAACGCCTTCCTGGAAGCGCTGGCCCAGCACCGCCGCACCCGGGGACTCACCGCGACCGCGCTCGGCTGGGGCCTGTGGGCCCAGGAGAGCGCCATCAGCGGCGGCCTCGACACCACCGGTCTCGCCCGAGCCACCCGCGTCGGCGGCGCACTCTGCGCCGACGAAGGGCTCGCCCTCTTCGACGCCGCCCGGGCCACCGGCCTGCCCCACCTGCTCCCGCTGCGCTTCGACCGGTCCGTCGCCCGGACGCTGCGACCCGTGCCCGCACTGCTGCGCGGCCTGGTGAGCGCCCCCGCGCGCCGAACCGCCAGTACGGCCCCCGGCGGCTCGGGACTCGCCGGACGCCTCGCCGCGCTCCCCGCCGCCGAACAACAGCGCCTGCTCACCGGGCTGGTCTGCGCCGAGGCCGCAGCCGTCCTCGGGCACACCGGCACGGACGCGGTCGCCCCGGACCGGGTGTTCAAGGAACTCGGCTTCGACTCGCTGACCTCCGTCGAACTGCGCAACCGCATCAACGCAGCCACCGGGCTGCGCCTGCCCGCGTCGCTGCTGTTCGACCACCCCACCCCGGTCGCGCTCGCCGGCCGCCTCGGCACCGAACTGGTCGGCGAGACCGGGCCGGCACACCAGGTGCGCACCGGCGCCGCCACCGACCTCGGCGAACCGATCGCGATCGTCGGCATGTCGTGCCGGCTGCCGGGAGGCGTCCGGTCGCCCGCGGACCTGTGGCGGCTCGTACGTTCCGGGCAGGACGCCATCACCGACTTCCCGACCGACCGCGGCTGGGACATCGACACGACGGCCCTGCCCTACGCGCCGCTCGGCGGCTTCCTCGACGACGTGGCCGGTTTCGACGCCGGACTGTTCGGCATCTCCCCGCGCGAGGCGCTGGTGATGGACCCGCAGCAGCGGCTGCTGCTGGAGACGGCCTGGGAGGCGTTCGAGGCGGCGGGGCTCGACCCCCTGGCGGTCGCCGGTGAGCCGATCGGTGTCTTCGCGGGCGCCGCGTCCTCGTACTACGGCCTCGACAGCGAACTCCCGGAGGACGCCGCCGGCTACCAGCTCACCGGCGGCGCCACCAGCGTCCTCTCCGGCCGGGTGGCGTACTCCTTCGGCCTGGAAGGGCCCGCTGTGACGGTGGACACGGCGTGCTCGTCCTCGTTGGTCGCGGTCCATCTCGCGGTGCAGGCGCTGCGCAACGGCGAGTGCGACATGGCACTGGCCGGCGGT
>NTHE01000121.1 GCA_002551355.1 Streptomyces sp. man185
CGGTCCCGTATCACCGGGGCCCTCCGGGCGCTTCCCTTCGTTTTTCTTTGTCTTGCTGTCTTGCGTTTCCGACTCTATCAGACGCTTTCCAGTGTCTGACTCCCGGTCGAAGCGGGCCGTGCAGTTTAGCTTTCCAGGTCCTTCGCTTTCGCGTTTTCCCTTTCCGGCGAGTCCGACTCTATCAGATCCTTTCGGGCCTGATTCCCAGTCAGTGGGGCTTGTCTTCCCGGCTGTTGGGCCGTTCCGACGNGCGTTTTCCCTTTCCGGCGAGTCCGACTCTATCAGATCCTTTCGGGCCTGATTCCCAGTCAGTGGGGCTTGTCTTCCCGGCTGTTGGGCCGTTCCGACGCTCAAACCCTAGCGGATTCTCCCGGCGGCTCATAATCGAGCGTTCGTCATGAATTCCGGCATGCCGAAATCGTCCCGAGTGGGAGATCGTGCTGAAGTTTGGTTGCCGCGTTCGCGGCGGGATCGGTTGCCGCGGACCCGTACCGGCTCCGTGACAACTCGGAGAACTTTACGGATCCACCAGGGGTGTGTCAACCCTCCCTCAGTGGCCTCCGCGGCACCCCTGGCGGGCCTCGGCCGAGGCCTTCAGTCCAGGTCGGTGAGGCGACCGCCGGCGTCCGGCTGGGCGTGCTCCACGCGGCGCAGGAGGCGGACCAGCAGCTCGCCGAGGACACCGCGTTCGTCGCCGGAGAGGTCCTGGAGGAGCTCCTCCTCGAAGTCGCTGGCCATGCGCATCGCTTCAAGCCACTTCGTACGGCCCTCGTCGGTCAGCTCGACGATGACGCGGACCCGGTTGTTCTCGTCGCGGTCACGGGTGACCAGGCCCTCGCCGGCCATCCGGTCGACGCGGTGGGTCATGGCGGCGGGAGTGAGGCCGAGGCGCTTCGCCAGTTCGCCGGGGCCCAGCCGGTAGGGGGCGCCCGACAGGACCAGGGTCTTGAGGACCTCCCACTCCGCGTTGCTGATGCCGAGCGCGGCGACCTGCCTCCCGTACGCGACGTTCATCCGGCGGTTCAGTCGGCCCAGCGCGGAGACGACCTGCTCGACCTGCGGGTCGAGGTCGCGGAACTCGCGCTGATAGGCGGCGATCTGCTCGTCGAGGCTCGGCTCGCTGGGGCCGGGCTCCTCGGTGCTCTCAGACATGGCGGGCAGTATGGCACGCTCCCACCCCCCTTGAAGTCCTTCAGTCTGTAGTTTTCACCTTCTAAGTTTAGTGCTAAAGTCTTCGAGTCTGATTTCTTCGTTCCAGGTCTCGACGCTCGGCGATCGAGGCCTTCGAGATCTTGAGGTAGGTGAGTGTGACCAGGGAGATGGGCGCAGCGCTGCGGCGGATTCAGCTGGGCAGCGCGCTGAGCGCGTTCGGGCTCGGATTCACCGTTCCGTATCTGTACGTCTATGTGGCGCAGGTACGGGATCTGGGTGCCGGGACGGCGGGAGTCGTCCTGGCGGCCTTCGCGATGGCAGCGCTGGCCGTTCTGCCGTTCACCGGACGGGCCATCGACCGGCGGGGCCCGTTGCCCGTGCTGGTGGTGGCCTCCGCTCTGGCATCCGTGGGCGCCGCCGCCCTGGGGTTCGCGAGCAGTGTTCCGGCCGCCGTGCTGTCCGCCGCGGTCCTGGGTGCCGGCACCGCCGTCATGCAGCCGGCCCTCGCCACGATGCTCGTGTGGTGTTCCAGCGCCGCGACCCGTACGCGCGCCTTCGCCATGCAGTTCTTCCTGCAGAACCTGGGGCTCGGCCTCGGCGGGCTCGTCGGCGGGCAGCTGGTGGACGTGGACCGTCCGGCGAGTTTCACGATGCTCTTCCTGATCGAGGCCGCGATGTTCGTGGTGCTCGGTGTCGTCGTGACCACCGTGCGGATGCCGCGTACCGCCTCGCTCGGTGGCGCCCGGCCGGCGGACGGGTCCGCCGCGAAGGGCGGCGGACTGCGGGCGCTGCTCTCGCACCGGGCCATGGTGCAGCTGTGCGTGCTGGGTTTCGTGCTGTTCTTCGCCTGCTACGGGCAGTTCGAGTCCGGTCTTGCCGCGTACGGCACGGAGGCCGCCGGGATCGAGCCCTCGACGCTCGGCTTCGCGCTGGCCGCCAACACCGCGGTCATCGTCGTGGCGCAGTTCGTCGTGCTGCGGCTCGTGGAGCGGCGGCGGCGCAGCCGGGTCATCGCCGCGGTCGGCCTGATCTGGGCGTTCGCCTGGCTCGTGGCGGGCTACGCGGGGCTGGGCCACGGCAGCCAGGCCATGGCGACGGCCGCGTTCATCTCGACGTACGCGCTGTTCGGGCTGGGTGAGGCGATGCTGTCGCCGACCGTCGCCCCGCTGGTCGCCGATCTGGCACCGGAGTCGATGGTCGGGCAGTACAACTCGGCGTTCGCCCTGTGCAAGCAGCTCGCGCTCGCAGTCGGTCCGGCCGTCGGCGGGCCGATGGGGGCATCGCTGCACGGCCCGTACATCGTGACGTTCGTGCTGTTCTCGCTGGGCATCACGGTGCTCGCGCTGCGGCTGGGGCGCCGGCTCACCCCCGTACAGGATCAGCCGTCGCTCGACCGTGCGCCCTCGCGGGTGGTGGCGGTGTCACTGCCCGAGGGGCCGGATGCCGCGGTGCCCGCCGGGGGCACCGCACCCGCCTCCGCCGGTCACTGACCGGACCGGCCGACGGGTCGCCCTGCTCACTGCGGCAGGGCGAACTCGCACCAGACCGCCTTGCCGCCGCCCGGCGTGCGCCGGCTGCCCCACGAGGTGGCGATCGAGGCGATGATCGAGATGCCGCGTCCCGCCTCGTCCGCCGGTTCGGCCTGGCGGCGGCGCGGCAGGTGGTCGTCGCCGTCGGTGACCTCGATGATCAGTCGGCGGTCCGTCCGACGCAGTCCCAGGCGCATCGGCGGGGTGCCGTGCTGGAGGGAGTTCGCGACCAGCTCGCTGGTCGCGAGGACGCCCAGGTCGCGGAGCTCCACGGGGAAGCGCCAGGAGGTCAGGACCCCGGTGGCGAAGGCGCGGGCGCGCGGGGCGGCCTCGATGCCGCCGAGCAGATCGAGCGCGGCGTTGTGGAACAGCTCCGCGTTCGGCCCCGTACGGGCGGGGTGCTGGACGACCAGGACCGCCACGTCGTCGTCGTGCTCGGCGGTCACGCCGAGGGAGCGGATCAGCCGGTCGCAGACCACCTGCGGTGACCCCTTGGCCCCCGAGAGGGCCCGGGCAAGGGAGGCGACGCCCTCGTCGATGTCCTCGCTGCGCCGTTCGACCAGGCCGTCGGTATAGAGGACGGCGGTGGAGCCCGGCGGCAGCGCGATGGTGCCCGAGGTGTGGACCCAGCCGCCGGTGCCGAGCGGGGGGCCGGTCGGGTCGGCGGCGCGGTGGACCGTGCCGTCCTCGTCGCAGACGAGGATCGGGAGGTGGCCGGCGGAGGCGTAGACGAGCTGCCCCTCGTTCGGATCATGGACGGCGTAGACGCAGGTCGCGATCTGGCTGGCGTCGATCTCGGCGGCGAGGCCGTCCAGCAGCTGGATCACCTCGTGCGGCGGGAGGTCGAGGCGGGCGTAGGCGCGGACGGCGGTGCGGAGCTGGCCCATGACAGCCGCGGCCCGGACCCCGCGGCCCATCACATCGCCGATGACCAGGGCGGTGCGGCCGGCGCCGAGGGTGATGACGTCGTACCAGTCGCCGCCGACGGCGGCGTCGGTTCCGCCGGGCTGGTAGGTGGCGGCGATGCGGAGGTCGTCGGGCTGTTCCAGCTCCTGCGGGAGCAGGGAGCGCTGGAGGGTGACGGCAGTTTCGCGGTGGCGGCGCTCGCTGGTGCGCAGGCGCTCGGCGGCTTCGGCGTGGTCGGTGACGTCGGCGGCGTAGACGAGGACGCCGCCTTCCGCCGTGCTGTCGTCCTTGTCGCCCGCCCCGCCTTCCGTCGTGCCGTCTCCCTTGCCGTCGCTGCCGCTCTCGCCCTCCGTGTTGTCCCAGGCGGCGACCGGGGTGCAGGTCACGGTGTACGAACCGCCCTCGGCGGTCCTGCGGGACTTGACCGTACGGGCGGTGCCGCTGCGCAGGACCTGGTCGAGCAGCGGGAGCACGCTGAGCTGGGCGAGCTCGGGCATGGCTTCTGCTGCGGGGACGCCGGGCGGGCGGGGGCCGAACGCGGTCTCGTACGCGTCGTTGACGTACGCGATCCGGTGGTCCGGGCCGTGCAGCAGGGCGACGGGGGCGGGGAGCCGGCCGAGGATCTCGCGGGCGGAGAGGTCGTCGAGGGCGGGCCCGAGAAGGGCCTTGGTCGAGGCGGAGCCGGAGGGCGCCGGGGAGGCGTCGTCCGGCTGGGCGGGTGAGCCCTCCGGCCGGGCGTACTCGGCTCGGGCGGCCGGCACGGAACTACGGTCGTCCCGCGCGGCGGCTCGGCGCTGCGTTCCGGGAAGGCGGGCGCTCCAACGCGTGAAGTTCACGGTATTTCTGGCCTCGTGTGTCGGTCTGGTCAGCTCGGGCGGGCTGCTTCTTCTGCCGTGTTCGGGGCACCGGGGGCCGTGCCCCCGGGAAGGCGCAGCCGGGCCTCGTCGTGCTGTTGGTGCGTCGCTGCTGGTGCATCGCTGCTGGTCACTGTTGGTCACTGCCGACCGGGTCACTCTGTGCAGGTGTGGGCCCACCTATGGTCACACGTCCAGTGTGACCGACCGTACTGACAGTCGCCGCCGGACCGCCTCTCCGACGGCCCGTCAGCTGTCGGTCCGGCCGTCTTCCGGCGGTTCTCCGGGGCCCTTCTCCGGGCGGCCGGGGCCGGGGAGTCCCGGGGTGCCGGAGCCGCCGCCCGCCGCGAGTTCGAACTCGGCGCGGGGGTGCTCCAGCGAGCCGAGGGAGACGATCTCGCGCTTGAAGAGTCCGGACAGGGTCCATTCGGCAAGGACGCGCGCCTTCCGGTTGAACGTCGGTACCCGGCTGAGGTGGTACGTACGGTGCATCAGCCAGGCGGGGTAGCCCTTGAGCTTGCGACCGTAGACGTGGGCGACGCCCTTGTGGAGGCCGAGGGAGGCGACCGATCCGGCGTACGCGTGCCGGTACTCCGTGAGCTGCCTGCCGTCGATCGAGGCGAGGACGTTGTCGGCGAGGACCTTCGCCTGGCGCACCGCGTGCTGGGCGTTGGGGGCGGTCTCGCGGCCCGGTTCGGAGGCGGTCAGGTCGGGTACGGCAGCGGCGTCGCCGGCGGCCCAGGCGTGCGGCATGTCCTCGACGCCGAGGGTGGCGGTACAGCGGAGCCGGCCGCGTTCGGTGAGGGGCAGGTCGGTGGCGGCCAGCAGCGGCGCCGGTTTGACGCCCGCGGTCCACACGAGGGTGCGGGTGGGGAAGCGGGAGCCGTCGCTGAGGACGGCGACGCGGTCCTCGCAGGTGTCGAGGCGGGTCTCCAGGCGTACGTCGATGTTCCGGCCGCGCAGCTCGCCGACGGCGTACGTGCCCATGGCCTCGCCGACCTCGGGGAGGATGCGTCCGGAGGCCTCGACCAGGATCCATCTCAGGTCGGCCGGCTTGATGTTGTGGTAGTACCGCGCCGTGTAGCGGGCCATGTCCTCCAGTTCTGCCAGCGCTTCCACTCCCGCGTAGCCGCCGCCGACGAAGACGAAGGTGAGGGCGGCGTCGCGGATCGCGGGGTCGCGGGTGGCGGAGGCGATGTCCATCTGTTCGATGACGTGGTTGCGCAGCCCGATGGCCTCCTCGACGGTCTTGAAACCGATGCCGAATTCGGCCAGACCGGGGACGGGCAGGGTGCGCGAGACGGACCCGGGGGCGATGACGATCTCGTCGTAGCCGATCTCCAGGGCTCCGGTGCCGTCCTCGCCGGTGGCGAGGGTGGTGACGGTCGCGGTCCGTTTCGCGTGATCGATCCGCTCGGCCTCGCCGATGACGATCGTGCAGTCCTTCAGGACGCGGCGCAGCGGCACGACGACGTGGCGCGGCGAGATCGAGCCTGCGGCCGCTTCGGGGAGGAAGGGCTGGTAGGTCATGTACGGCTCGGGGGTGACGACCACGATCTCGGCGTCGCCGCTCTTCAGTCTCTGCTTCAACTTCCGTTGGAGACGCAGCGCTGTGTACATCCCGACGTAGCCACCGCCGACGACGAGAATGCGCACACCTGGCCGGGTGCCGGGGGTCGTCCCCCGGGAATCTGGAGCCATCACCACCCCATGACGCAACGGAGTCAGTGGTTTGTCCACAGCCCCGGCAAATTGTGTGACTGGAGGTTCCTCAACGGTCCGCGGAGCCCGTGGGCGGCGAGAAACGGCAGCCGCGCAGGTCAGGCGCTACGCACGGGGTAAGTGGGAGGGCGATGTTCCGGCGCCGATCGGATCTTGGTCCGATCGGGGGGCGGCCCATGCGGAACTACCCCCTTCTGAATTGACGCGGGCTCAACTATGTTCGTAACCCGTCGGGGTGTCGGGTGCGGATTTCGTTGTGCTCCGCTCCCCGGCTGAAACGGCGGGGAGTCTCCGGGGGGAGACGTCATAACCGGGGGAAAGTTATGCATATTCAGGATACGTATGGCCAGGCTGCGCTCTCGCGCGCGTCCGAGGACAAAGGACGCCTCGGCTCCGTGGGAGCCCTCGGCGTCATGAGCTCGGCCGACGCCGTTCGTTCCGCGGCCGCGGTGAGTGCGGCGGCGATGGGTTCGGCCACTGCCGGACAGGCCCCGAACGGGGCGACGACGACGGGAACGGCGACGACTGGGGCCTCGGGCGCTCCGCGCTCGGCTCCGCTGCGCGTCGACGCACAGCGCAATCTGGAGCATGTGCTGCGGGCGGCGCGCGAGGTCTTCGGGGAGCTGGGTTACGGCGCTCCGATGGAGGACGTGGCACGTCGCGCGCGCGTCGGCGTGGGCACCGTCTACCGGCGGTTCCCGAGCAAGGACGTGCTGGTGCGCCGGATAGCCGAGGAGGAGACCTCCCGGCTGACCGAGCAGGCGCGGACGGCCCTGGGGCAGGAGGAGGAGCCCTGGTCGGCGCTCTCCCGCTTCCTGCGTACGTCGGTGGCGTCGGGTGCGGGCAGGCTGCTGCCGCCGCAGGTGCTGCGGGTCGGGGTGGACGGGGACGAGCCCGGTGCGCCGGCGGCCTCCGGGAAGGCGACGGGCCCGGCGGACGAGACCCGGGTTCCGCAGCAGCGGCAGGGAGTGGGCCAGGACGACTTCCGCGCCGCCGGCCGGCGCTCCGGGGGCGGCGACGGGCTGGACGGCCTCGACGAGGACACCGGTGCGGTCGAGCTGCTGGAGGTCGTGGGGCGGCTGGTGGGCCGGGCGCGGGAGTCCGGTGAGCTGCGCCGGGACGTGACGGTCGCCGATGTGCTGCTGGTCATCGCCACGGCGGCTCCTTCGCTGCCGGACGCCGCTCAGCAGGCCGCGGCTTCGGCCCGGTTGCTGGACATCCTGCTGGAGGGGCTGAGGTCGCGGCCGGCGTGACGGCCGGGGCGATGGCCCCGCTCGTCCCGACCGCCGCTCGTCCCTACCACCGCCCGTCCCGACCAGCAGCTCATCGGTCTGTATCGCTCGTCGGTCCGGTAGGTCCTTCCTTATCCGTCCGCCTCGTCAGCCGTAGGGGGCGGGTGGCCGGAGGGGCGGGCGCGCGGCGGGGCGGCGGTGAACCGGGGTGGGGAGACGAATCAGCGGGGATTCATTCCCCGAAAGAGAGGTCTCTAGTACTCGCATTCGGAAAAACGCCCCGGATGAGTGGTTGGCAGGACTGAGAGGCCAACGCGATTGAGCCATGTGGCAGTCTTGGCCGGTATTCGGGTCCGAGGGTGTATACGGGGGCTTCCGCGATGAGCGGTAACGAGCAGCAGGAAGAGCCGCTCGGCGAGTTCGCTGCGGCCGACAGGGACACGAAGGCGGACGGGCCGTCCGCCGGGCAGGTGCCGGCCCAGGCCGGGCGCGGCCCGTCGGACGGTGAGGCCGAGGGCGGCACCGTCCTGCCCGGCCCGTGGCCCGCCGTCGCCGAGGAAGGCTCGTCCGGCGAGGCCGGTACGGGCGTCGGCGCGCACGCGGTTCCGCAGCAACGCGCGGGCCGCAGCGGGGCCCCCGAGGCAGGTCTGTCCGACGCCCGGCTGATCGAGGACATGCGGGCGGGCGACGACCAGGCCTACGAGGAGCTGTTCCGGCGGCATTCGGGCGCCGTGCTCCGCTACGCCCGCAGTTGCTGCCGGGACGCACACACCGCCGACGACCTGACCGCCGAGGTGTTCGCGCGCACGCTCCAGGCCGTACGGGGCGGAAAGGGACCGACGGAAGCGGTCCGGGCCTATCTGATGACCGCCGTCCGCCATGTCGCCGCCGCCTGGACGAAGAGTGCCAAGCGGGAGCATCTGGTCGACGACTTCGCGGTGTTCGCCTCCCAGGCGACCCGCTCCTCCGAGCTCTCCGACGACGACACCCTCGAACTCGGCGCCGACGTCATGGCGATGCACGAGGCCGAGCAGACGATGGCGATGCAGGCGTTCCGGAGCCTCCCGGAGCGCTGGCAGGCCGTCCTGTGGCACACCACGGTGGAGGAGGAGTCGCCGAGCGAGATCGCCCCGCTGTTCGGCCTCACCGCCAACGCCACCGCCGTTCTGGCCAGCCGTGCCCGCGAAGGGCTCAAGCAGGCGTATCTCCAGGCCCATGTCGGCCAGGCGCTCACCACCGGCGGGGACTGCGCGCAGTACGCCGACCGGCTCGGCGCCCACGCCCGGGGCGGTCTGCGGACCCGGGCCGAACGCGGGCTGCGCAAGCACCTCGACGAGTGTGCCAAGTGCCGGTTGGCCGCAGGCGAGCTGGAGCATGTGAACGCGGGGATTCCGGCGCTGCTGCCCGTCGCGGTCATCGGTTGGTTCGCCGCCGGGTATTCGCTCAAGGCCGCGGGCATCGTGGCCGGCGGCGCGGCCGGGGCCGCCGGGGCGGGAGCCGCAGCCGCGGCCACCGGTTCCGGCTCCACCGGCGGGGCCGCCGGAGGCGCGGCGGCCTCCGAAGGGCTCGGCGC
>NTHE01000122.1 GCA_002551355.1 Streptomyces sp. man185
CTCCGCCAACGACTCCCGGAACACCACCGACCAACCCGCCAGCTCACACCCCATCCCCACCCACTGCGAACCCTGACCAGGAAAGACGAACACCACGTCTCCGGGGGTCACGCGGCCTGATATCAGGCCTGTTGACGCGAGGTTCCGGGTTGCCGAGTTCAGTGATGCGGCTGCGCTCGGGCGATCTGCGGCCAGCACGACGGTGCGCTGTTCCAGGGCTGCGCGGGACAGCAGTGAGCGGCCCACGTCGGCCAGTTCGGGGCCGGTGGTGTCGGCGACGAGCTCGTGCAGGCGGTCCGCCTGTCCCGCAAGGGCGGCTTCCGACTTGGCCGACAGCAGCAGCGGTACCAGCCCGGAGCCCTCCCCGGGCCCCGGCACCACGACCGGCGCANACCCGCCCGACGCACACGACCCGTCTCCGGCCACCCCCGCGACTCCACCGCCAGCTTCACCGCACCACCCGACCAGTCCACATGCGACGTCGGCTCATCCACGTTCAGCGTCGCCGGCACCACCCCGGCCCGCACCGCCTGCACCATCTTGATCACACCCGCCACCCCGGCAGCCGACTGGGTGTGACCGATGTTGGACTTGATGGAGCCCAGCCAGAGCGGGTGGTTCTCGTCCCGGTCCTGGCCGTAGGTCGCCAGGAGTGCCTGGGCCTCGATGGGATCGCCCAGCCTGGTCCCGGTGCCGTGTGCCTCCACCACGTCCACGTCCGACGGGGTCAGCCCCGCGCTCTCCAGGGCTTGGCGGATGACCCGCTCCTGGGAGGGGCCGTTGGGGGCTGTCAGGCCGTTCGACGCACCGTCCTGGTTGACGGCGCTCCCCCGCACCACCGCCAGCACCTCGTGCCCGTGGCGGACCGCGTCGGACAGCCGCTCCAGCACCAGTACGCCGACGCCCTCGGACCAGCCCGTGCCGTCCGCCGCCTCGGCGAACGCCTTGCAGCGCCCGTCGGCGGCCAGCCCGCCCTGACGGCTGAACTCGGCGAAGATGCTCGTGCCGGCCATCACGGTCACACCGCCGGCCAGTGCCATGTCGCACTCGCCGTTGCGCAGCGCCTGCACCGCGAGATGGACCGCGACCAACGAGGACGAGCACGCCNACCGCCGGCCAGTGCCATGTCGCACTCGCCGTTGCGCAGCGCCTGCACCGCGAGATGGACCGCGACCAACGAGGACGAGCACGCCGTGTCCACCGTCACCGCGGGCCCTTCCAGGCCGAAGGAGTACGCCACCCGGCCGGAGATGACACTGTTGGAACCGCCCGCCAGCACATGCCCCTCCGCGCTGGTGAAGAGGTCGGTGCCCTGGCCGTAGCCGGATGTCGAGGCGCCGATGAGGACGCCGGTGCGGGTGTGGTTCTGCGAGAGCGGGTCGATGCCGGCGTGTTCGAAGGCCTCCCAGGCCGCTTCCAGCAGCAGCCGCTGCTGGGGGTCCATCGCCAGCGCCTCGCGCGGGGATATCCCGAAGAGTGCCGCGTCGAACTCCGTTGCTCCGTCGACGAATCCGCCGCGGCGGGCGTAGTCGCCGTCGCTGTCCTCGGGCCAGCCGCGGTCGGTGGGGAAGTCGGAGACGACGTCGCGGCCCGAGGCCACCACGTCCCACAGTTGGGCGGCTGAGTTGGCTCCGCCGGGGTAGCGGCAGCTCATGCCGACGATCGCGATGGGTTCGTCGGTGGTCGTGGCGGTGCGCGCGGAGGTCGCGGCGGCGGCCACGGTGGTGTCGCCGAAGAGCCGGCCGAGGAGGTGGCCGGTCAACGCGATGGGCGTCGGGTGGTCGAAGACCAGGGTGGCCGGGAGGGGCAGCCCGGTCTCGGAGGTGAGCAGGTTGCGCAGTTCGACCGCGGTCAGCGAGTCGAACCCGAGGTCGCGGAAGGCGCGACGGGGCTCCACCACGGCGACACTCGTATGCCCCAGTACCAGCGCGGTGTGGGCGCGGACCGCGTCCAGCAGGAGCCGGTGGCGTTCGGATGCGGGAGCGGCGGTGAGCGCGTCGCGGAGTTCGGTGGTCGGGGTGTCGGTGTCGGTGGTCTCCGTGAGCCGTTGCTGTGCGTCGGGGAGTTCGGCGAGCAGGGGGCTCGGGCGCGCGGAGACGAAGGCCGGGGTGAACAGCTTCCAGTCGACGTCGGCGATGCTCACGGGGGTCTCGTCGTGGTCGACGGCGGTCGCGAGTGCCCGGAGGGCGACCTTGCGGTCCATCACCGACAGGCCGCGGCGGCGCAGGAAGTCGGCGACCTCGTCGTCGGCGGCCATGCCGACCTCGGCCCACGGTCCCCAGGCGATCGCGGTTCCGGCCTGGCCCTGGGAGCGGCGGTGCTCCACCAGGGCGTCGAGGAAGGCGTTTCCGGCGGCGTAGGCGCCCTGGCCGCCGCTGCCCCAGGTCGCAGCGATGGAGGAGAAGACGACGAACAGGTCGAGTTCGTCGGTGAGTTCGTCCAGGAGCGCGGCGCCGGTGACCTTGGCGCGTATCACCTCGGCGACCGCCTTCTCGTCGGTGTCCAGCAGCTGGGCCGAGACTCCGAGGCCGGCGGTGTGCACCACACCGGTGAGGGGGAACCGGGCGGGTACGGCGGCCAGTGCCGCGGTGAGTGACTCACGGTCGGCCACGTCGCAGCCGACGATGGTCACCCGGGTGCCGGAGGCTTCGAGTTCGGCGGTGAGTTCACTGGCGCCGGGTGCGTCCGGGCCGCGACGGCTCAGCAGCAGCAGGTGGGGTGCTCCGCGCTGGGCGAGCCATCGGGCGACGTCACCGCCCAGTCCTCCGGTGCCGCCGGTGACCAGTACGGTGCCGGTGGGCGTCCAGTGGGGTGCGGAGCCCTGCGGCAGTGGGGCGCGTACGACGCGGCGGCCGTAGGCCTTCCCGTCGCGGAGCGCGACCTGGTCCTCTGGGGTCGTGCCGCCGAGCAGCGCGGCCAGCCAGTGGCCGGTGGTGGTGTCGCTGTGGGCGGGCAGGTCGATCAGTCCGCCCCAGGTGGCGGGGCGCTCCAGTGCGGCGACCCGGCCGAGCCCCCACGCGGGTGCTTGTTCCGGGTGGAGCAGCGGGTCGCTGTCGCCGGTGGACACCGCGCCGCGGGTCAGGCACCACAGGGGGGCAGCGAGCTGGGTGTCGGCCAGGGCCTGGTAGGTGCGGAGCAGCGGTGCGAGTCCGGTGGGGTCCCAGGGTCGTGGGCCGGTGCCGCCGAGGAGGGTCACGACGCCGTCGGGGGCGGCGGCGGTCAGCCGTTCGGTGAGGGTGGCCCGGTCGTCGTCGGGGGTGAGGGTGAGTTCGGTGACCTCTGCTCCGGCGGCGCGCAGGGCGTCGGCCACGTCGTGGGCGGGGTCGGTGTCGTCGGCGGTGACGAGGAGCCAGGTTCCGGTGAGGGAGCCGCCGGGGGTGACGGTCAGGGGGGTCCATCGCGTCCGGTAGCGCCAGGATTCGAGGGTGGATTCCTGGCGCAGGGACTGTCGCCAGGACGACAGGGCGGGGACGAGGTTCGTCAGGGTTTCGGGGTCGTCGCGCAGCTGGAGGGTGTCGGCGAGTTCGGTGAGGTCCGCGCGTTCCACCGCCCCCCAGAACCGGTCCTCGTCCGGGGAGGTGGACGGTTGGGTGGTGGGCGCGTCGGGCGTGGCCTCGGGCCAGTAGCGGCGGCGCTGGAAGGCGTAGGTGGGCAGGTCGATCCTGCGGCCTTCGGGGAGCAGGGTGTGCCAGTCGACCTCGGCGCCGGAGGTCCAGAGCCGGGCGAGCGCGGTCAGTGCGGTGGCGGTGTCGTCCCGGTCCTTGCGCAGTACGGGTGCGAACACGGCGTCGGCGGCGGTCTGCTGGGCCATGGCGCAGAGCACTCCGTCGGGGCCCAGTTCCACGAAGCGGGACACGCCCTGTTGCTGGAGCCGTGCCACTCCGTCGGCGAACCGGACCGCGTGCCGTACCTGCCGCACCCAGTATTCCGGGGTGGACATCAGTCCGGGCCCGGCCACGTCGCCGGTGAGGTTGGACACGAGGGGGATGACGGGGTCGGCGAAGTCCAGTGTCCGTATCGCGTCGGCGAATTCGGCCAGCATGGGTTCCATCAGGGCGGAGTGGAAGGCGTGGGAGACGGTGAGCCGTCGGGTGCGGCGCCCCTCCCCCGCCCAGCGCGTCGCCAGCGCGTCGATCGTGTCCTGGGAGCCGGAGACCACCACGGAGGTGGGGCTGTTGACGGCGGCGACGTCGGCTTGGCCGGCGAGGGCGTCGATGACCTCGGTCTCGGTCGCCTCGACGGCGAGCATCGCGCCGCCCGGGGGCAGTGCTCCCATCAGTCGGCCGCGTGCGGCGACGAGTTGGCAGGCGTGTGGCAGGGAGAGGACTCCGGCGCAGTGTGCGGCGGCTATCTCGCCGATGGAGTGGCCCAGCAGCAGGTCCGGGGTGACGCCCCAGGACTCCAGCAGCCGGAACGCGGCGACCTCGACGGCGAACAGGCCGGCCTGCGCCCATGCGGTCCGGTCCAGGTCGGCGCCGCCGTGGAACACCATGTCCTTGAGCGGGCGGTCGAGTTTCGGGTCCAGTTGCGCGCACACCGCGTCGAAGGCCTCGGCGAACACCGGGAACGATGTGTACAGTCCGCGGCCCATGCCGGCGCGTTGTGCGCCCTGGCCGGTGAAGAGGAAGCCGGTCCTGCCCTCGTGCGCCGTTCCCGTGACCACACCGCCGGCCGGGAGCGCGGCGGCCACGTTCTTCAGTCCTTCGCGCAGTTCGGTCCCGTCGGCGCCGAGCACCACGGCGCGGCGTGTCAGCGCGGCCCGGGTCGTGGCGAGCGACCAGGCCACGTCGGCCGGGTGCTCCGGGTGGTCCGGGAGCCGGTGGGAGAGGCGTTCGGCCTGTGCGCGCAGCGCTTCGGCCGTCTGTGCGGACAGGGGCCAGAGCAGTGGTCCCGGGAGCGGGCCGGCGGCTCGGTCGGCGGGCTGCTGGGCCGGTGTGTTCTCGGGGGCCTGTGCCGGTGCTTCTTCGAGAATCAGGTGGGCGTTGGTGCCGCTGACGCCGAACGCGGAGACGCCGATCCGGCGTGGCGTGTCGTGGCGGGGCCAGGGGCGGGCTTCGGTGAGCAGGCGGACGCCGCCGCCTTCCCAGGTGACGTGGGGGGTGGGGACGTCGGCGTGCAGGGTGCGCGGCAGCACGCTGTTGTGGAGCGCCAGGACGCTCTTGATGACGCCGACCACGCCTGAAGCGGCCTGGGAGTGGCCGAGGTTGGACTTGGCGGAACCGAGCCACAGGGGTCGGTCGTCGGTGCGGTCCTTGCCGTAGGTGTCCTGCAGCGCTTCGAGTTCGATCGGGTCGCCGAGCGCGGTTCCGGTGCCGTGTGCCTCGACCGCGTCGATGTCGGCGGTGGTGAGGCGGGCGTTGGTGAGTGCCTGTCGGATGACGCGTTGCTGGGAGGGGCCGTTGGGGGCGGTGAGGCCGTTGGAGGCGCCGTCCTGGTTGACCGCGCTGCCTCGGATGACGGCGAGGACGTCGTGGCCGTTGCGGCGGGCGTCGGAGAGCCGTTCGATCAGCAGTACGCCGACGCCTTCGCTCCAGCCGGTGCCGTCCGCGTCGGCGGAGAACGACTTGCACCGCCCGTCGGAGGCCATGCCGCCCTGCTTGCCGAATTCGGTGAAGGCCGCCGGGGTGGTGATCACGGCGACGCCGCCGACCAGCGCCCGGCCGCACTCGCCCTGCCGCAGTGCCTGGACCGCCAGGTGGAGGGCGACCAGGGACGAGGAGCAGGCGGTGTCGACAGTGACCGCCGGGCCCTCCAGGCCGAACACGTAGGAGAGGCGGCCGGACAGTACGCTGCTGGCGGTGCCGGTCAGCTGGTAGCCCACGGTGGACTCGGGCATCCGGCCTACCGTGTCGTATCCGGAGGGTGAGGCACCGACGAAGACGCCGGTGTCGCTGCCGGCCAGTGTGTGCGGGTCGATGCCGGCGCGTTCGGCGACCTCCCACGCCGCTTCGAGCAGCATGCGCTGCTGGGGGTCCATCGCCAGGGCCTCACGCGGGTTGATCCCGAACAGTGCGGCGTCGAACTCGGCTGCGTCCGGGACGAATCCGCCGCGGCGGGTGTAGCCGCCGGTTTCCTCCACGGTCTGGGTCCAGCCGCGGTCGTCGGGGAAGTCGACGATCGCGTCGGTGCCGTCGGCGAGGAGGCGCCAGAGGTCCTCCGGGGCGCCGACGCCGCCGGGCAGCCGACAGCTCATCGCGACGATGGCGATGGGTTCCTGGGCCGCCCTGCGCATCTCGCGGTTCTGCTGGCGGAGCCGGTCGACTTCCTTGAGCGAGGCTCGGAGGGCTTCGACGGCCTTGTCGCTGCGCGTGTTCATCGAGTTCTCCACAGGATCAGGCATCGTCTCGGTCGGCGTTCAGCGCCATGTTGATCAACGCGTCGGCGTCCAGTTCATCGATCGTGTCGCCGTCGGCGGTCGGGACGGGTGGGTCGTCGGTGCTGCCGGCCAGTCGCATCAGCGCGTCCACCAGGCCCTCCGCGCGTAGTCGAGCGATCGGAATGGTCGCCAGCGCGTTGCGGATGGCGTCCTCTCCTTGCTCGGTGGGTTGTTGGTCGGCGGTCGGTTCGTGGTCGGCGACGCCGAGTTCCGAACCGAGGTAGGCGGCGACCCCGTTGGGGTTGCGGTGGTTGAAGGCCAGGCTCACCGGCAGCCGCAGCCCGGTCAGCCGGCTCAGCCGGTTCCGTAGCTCGACCGCGGTGAGCGAGTCGAAGCCGAGGTCCTTGAATGCCTGCGCGGCCTCGATGACCTGTCCGTCCCGGTACCCCAGGACCGCGGCGGCCTCGGTGCGGACCAGGTCGAGCAGGATCTGACGGCGCGGTCGGGCCGGTGCGGCGGTCAGCCGGTCCAGGAGTGCGGACGTGTCGTCGGTGCTCTGTTCGCCGGCCGTCTGCGGTGTCCGGTCCTCCAGCAGTGGGGCGATCAGCGGGCTCGGCCGACCGGCGGTGAACGCGGGTCCGAAGACGTCCCAGTCGATGTCGGCGACGACCAGGCCGTCCTCGTGCCGGTCGATCGCCCGCGCCAGAGCCCGTACGGCGAGTGCGGGTTCCATCGGGAGGACCCCGAGTCGCCGGAGCCGGCCTGTGCCCGTCGAGGCGGCGAGGCCGCCACCGGCCCAGGAGCCCCATGCCACCGAGGTTCCGGCCAGGCCGAGTTGGTGGCGGTGTGCTGTCAGTGCGTCCAGGAACGCGTTGCCTGCGGCGTAGGCGCCCTGGCCTCCGCCGCCCCAGACGGCGGCGCCGGAGGAGAACACGACGAACTGCTCCAGGTTCATCTCCCGGGTCAGTTCGTGCAGGTGGCGTGCTCCGGCGGTCTTCGCGCCGAGCACGGTGTGGAGATGGTCCGCGTCGATCTCGTCCAGTGCGCTCACACCGTCGATTCCGGCGGCGTGCAGCACCGCGGTCAGCGGCCACTGCGTGGGCACCGCCGCCAGCACCTCGGCCAGCGCGGCCCGGTCGGTGACGTCGCAGGCGGCCAGGGTGACGGTTGCTCCGAGTGCGGTCAGCTCGTCCGCCAGGTCCCGGGCTCCGTCGGCGCTCTCGCCGCGCCGGCCGAGCAGCAGCAGGTGTGGTGCGCCCCGGCGGGCCAGCCAGCGGGCCGCCTCGGCGCCGATGGCCCCGGTTCCGCCGGTGACGAGCACCGTTCCGGTGGGGGTCCAGGCAGGGGGTGCGGGCCGGGGGGTGCCGGTGTCCTGGGGTGCGCGTACGAGCCGGCGGGCGGAGGTTCCGCGGTCGCGGATGGCGAGCTGGTCCTCGTCGGCGCCGTCGGCCAGAATCGCGGTCAGCAGGTCACCGGCCGTGCTGCCGGGGGTGAGCGGGACATCGATCAAACCGCCCCAGCGGTCGGGGTGTTCGAGTGCGGCGACGCGTCCCATACCCCAGACCGCGGCCTGGGCGGGGTGGTCGACGGGTTCGCCGTCGCGGGTGGACACCGCCCCGTGGGTCAGCGTCCACAGGGGTGCGGTGATGCCCGCGTCGCCGAGGGCCTGGGTCAGCGTCACGGTGGCGGCGACTCCGGCGGGCACGGTGGTGTCGGTGTCCGGGAGTGCGGCGTCGGCCGCGGCGGTGAGCGACAGGACGCCGGCGAGGGGTTCCCGGGGGCTGGTGGTCTCCTTCAGGCGTGCGGCGAGGGTGTCGCGGTCCACGGTGGGGGCGTCGTCGACCTCGAGCTCCACGACGTCGGCGCCGGCGGCTCGCAGCGCGGTGGTGGCCCACTTCGTCAGCTCGCAGGCCGGGGGGACGACGGCCAGCCAGGTGCCGGACAGCCGGCCGGTGGCGGGGAGTCCGGTCAGCGGGGACCATTCGACCCGGTAACGCCAGGCGTCGATGGTCGTGTCCTGGCGGCGTCGGGTACGCCAGGAGGAGAGTGCGGGCAGGAGTGCGCCGAGTTCCCGGGAGGATTCCAGTTCCAGGGTGCCGGTGAGTTCGGCGAGATCGCCGCGTTCCACGGCGTCCCAGAAGGCGGTTTCCTCGGTGTCAACGGTCGTTGTTCCGTTGGTGGTCGATGCGGGTTCCAGCCAGTAGCGTTCGTGTTGGAAGGCGTAGGGAGGGAGTTCCACGCGGTGTCCGGCCGGTATGACCGATGTCCAGTCGACGTCGGCGCCCGCGACCCAGGAGCGAACCCACCACCACCACATCCGTGTCCGCCGCCTCCGCCGTCTCCTGGACACCCACCGCCAGCACGGGGTGCGGGCTGCACTCAACGAACACCGAACGCCCATCGCCCAGCAGAGCACGCGTGACATCCTCGAACCGCACCGTCGAACGCAGATTGTCGAACCAGTACCCCGCATCCATCGACGCCGTATCGACCGGAGCACCCGTCACCGTCGAGTACAACGGCACACTCGAGGACACCGGTGCCACACCCGCCAGATCCGACAGAATCCGCTCCCGCAACACCTCCACCTGCGGCGAATGCGAAGCGTAATCCACCGGAACACGGCGCGCCCTCACCCCCCGCACCTCACACAGCCCCAGCAGCTCCTCCAACGCCTCCGGCCGCCCCGACACCACCGTCGACCCCGGACCATTGGCCGCCGCCACCGACAACCCCCCGCCCGAACCACCGATCAGATCCTCGACCACACTGCGGCCCGCAGCGACCGACACCATCCCCCCGCCACCCGCCAACGCCAAGATCGCCCGGCTCCGCAACGCGACCACCCGCGCCCCGTCCTCCAACGACAGACCACCCGCCACCACCGCCGCAGCGATCTCCCCCTGCGAATGACCCACCACCGCCGACGGCACCACACCACAAGCAGCCCACAACCGCCCCAACGACACCATCACCGCCCACAACACCGGCTGCACCACATCCACCCGGCCCAGCAGACCCTCATCACCACCCTCCATCACCTCCAGCAACGACCAGTCCACCCACCGCCCCAAAGCCCTCTCACACTCCGCCAACGACTCCCGGAACACCACCGACCAACCCGCCAGCTCACACCCCATCCCCACCCACTGCGAACCCTGACCAGGAAAGACGAACACCACGTCNCTCCGCCAACGACTCCCGGAACACCACCGACCAACCCGCCAGCTCACACCCCATCCCCACCCACTGCGAACCCTGACCAGGAAAGACGAACACCACGTCACGCCCACCGGTGGCCATGCCCCGCACGGAGCCGGCGGACGCCCCCTCGACCACCGAGAGAAGGCCCTCCACCGCGCCGTTGCGGTCGGCGGCCAGTACCACCGCGCGGTGTTCCAGTCCTGCCCGTGACAGCAACGAGCTTCCGATATCGGACAGTTGGGGTGCGGATTCACCCGTCATCAGGTCCCGCAGCCGGTCCGCCTGTCCCGCAAGGGCGGCTTCCGACTTGGCCGACAGCAGCAGCGGTACCAGCCCGGAGCCCTCCCCGGGCCCCGGCACCACGACCGGCGCA
>NTHE01000123.1 GCA_002551355.1 Streptomyces sp. man185
GCGTAAGGGCCAGCCGGTGCAGCGCCGCGCCCAGCCGGGCCCGGTCGATCGCGCCGGTCACCACGCCGCCGCCCCGGCCGCCGCCGCGCGCCGGGGCGCCGGGCTCGTGCCCGTACGCGCCTTGCGCCGCCCCGGAAGTCCCAGAAGCCCGGGGCGCGCCGGAACCCCGGGGCGTGCGGGGAGTGCGGGAGGTGCGGTGGCCCCAGGGGGCGCTCGATCGGGTGCGTGCTGCCTTGAGTGCGCCCCTCGCGCTCCGTATGTCGCCGGTGAGCTGGCGGCGGCCCCCGCTGTGCACCAGGACCCCCGGCCCGAACTCCCGCAGCTCCGGGGCACCGAGCCCCGGAGTGCCGGTCAGCTCGGGCCAGGCGGTGCAGAGCAGCGGGCCGAGGCGGTCGAGCCGGAACCCGTCCACCTCGTCGGTGGCGAGCCGGCCGCCCACCCGGGGCGCGGCCTCCAGAACACTGACGCCGAGCCCCGCGCGGGTCAGCAGGTGGGCCGCTGACAGGCCGGCTATTCCGGCCCCGATGATGATCACGTCTGCGTGGTGTGCCGTGCTGCGCACGTGCCCCTCCCCGAGTCGGTGCGACTGGTGGGGGGTTCTTGCCCCCAACAGGTCCCCGGAAAGCCGGAGTTCGCATCGAGGCTAGGAGGATGGCTGATACTGGGTCAGACGCGCGTGCCGGGGAGCACCGTGGCACGGGGTCGCACACGCCCCGCCCGGCCCCGCCCGGCAGTCACCGGACGCCTCAGCGCAGTGCCGCGCGGATCGCCCCGTCGATGCCGGGGAAGGCGAACGAGAAGCCGGAGTCCAGCAGCTTCGCCGGGATCACCCGCTGGCTGCCCAGCACGTCCTCCGCGAACTCCCCGAGCGCCAGCCGCAGCGCGGGCGCCGGCGCGGGGAACAGCGTCGGGCGGCCCAGCACCCGGCCCATCGCGGCGGTCACCTCGGCGTTGGTGACCGGCTCCGGCCCGGTCAGGTTCACCGGCCCGGTCAGCGACTCCGTGTCCAGGATGTGGCGCAGCGCCGCGACATGGTCGTGCAGCGCGATGAAGCTCCAGTACTGCCGGCCGCTGCCCAGCTTCCCGCCGAGCCCCGCCTTGAACAGCGGGAAGAGCCGTCCCCAGGCACCGCCCTCGCGGCCGACGACCAGTCCGGTCCGGGCGTGGACGGTGCGCACACCCGCTTCCTCGGCGGCGGCGGTGGCCGCCTCCCACTCCTCGCAGACCGAGGGCAGGAAACCGTCCCCGGGCGGGGCGCCCTCGTCCACCGGGCGGTCCCCGGTGTCGCCGTAGAAGCCGATGGCGGACCCGGAGAGCAGGACCCGGGGCGGGGTGTCGAGCGAGGCCACGGCCCCGGCGACGGCCGCGGTGCCCAGCACCCGGCTGTCGCGGATCTCCCGCTTGTAGGCGTCGGTCCAGCGGTGGTCGCCCACCCCGGCCCCGGCCAGGTGCACGACGGCGTCGCAGCCGACGAGCCCGGCCACGTCCACGTAACCCCGCTTGGGGTCCCACTCGACCTCGTCGCCCGTTCTTGCGGGTCGTCGCACCAGGCGGGCCACCTCGTGCCCGTCGGCGCGCAGCGAGCGCACCAGCGCCGCTCCGATGAGTCCGGACGATCCGCTGACGGCGATACGGGAGCTCGGCATGGGCTCATCCTGCCCCATGAAAGGCCTCGAACACCGGGAACACCGCGTGACACAGTGACCCCCATGGCCGCACTCACCCTCCGTCCCGTCCGCCCCGCCGTGTCCGCCGACGACGCCGAGCTCGCCGAGCTCGACCGGTCCACCTGGTCGACGCTGCACGCGGTCCTGCCGAGGCCGGTGCCTCCGTACGAGCCCTTCTTCGGCGAGCGGCACCCGCCGGAGGACTTCCTCGTGGTGGAGGCGGAGCCGGAGACGGCGGGCGGCGCGCCGCGGATCGCCGGGTACATCCGCCTCGTCCCGCCCACCCCGCTCGTCTCCAACGCCCACGTCCGCCAGATACGGGGTCTCGCCGTGGCGACCTGGGCGCGCGGGGCCGGTGTGGGGCGGACCCTGCTGCGGGCCGCGTTCGCCGAGGCCCGCCGCCAGGGCGCCAACCGGATCACGCTGCGGGTGCTCAGCCACAACACCCCCGCCCGCGCGCTGTACGCCGCCGAGGGCTTCGCCGTCGAAGGGGTGCTGCCCGGGGAGTTCTTCCTGAACGGGCGTTACGTCGACGACGTCTGCATGGGCCGCTCGCTCGGCCCCGCCTGACGCCTGAGGGCGCGGAGGGTCACCGGGGCCCGAAGCGGTCCCACAGCTCGGGGAAGCGGGCGGCGAGCGCCTCCTCGTCCTCGAAGTCGACCGGGGTGCCCAGCGGCTCGGCGGGCTGCGGCGGCAGCCCCAGGTCCGGCGCTACCACGCCGGTGAGCTGCTCGTACGCCTCGTCGGCCGCGTAGCCAAGGTCCTCGCCGTCCCCGTCGATCTCCTCGTCGAACTCCTCCAGCAGCTCCGCGAGGCCGTCCGGATCGTGCAGCGCCCCTTCGAAGACCTCCCGGCCCTGGCCGATCAGCCAGCAGCGGAAGTAGTCGAACGCGTCGTCGCTCGCCCCGCCCAGCAGCACGGCCGCCGCGCCCCACAGGTCCCAGGCGTAGGCGCGGTTGTAGCGGGCCTCGAAGTGCCGGGCGAAGTCCAGCACGGAGTCGGGATCGAGCTGCACCAGCCGTTCCACCAGCAGGTCGGCGTGGTCCTCGGGGTCGCCGTCGGCGGCCTCGCGGGTGCTGTCGATGATCTCCCAGAATTCCGTTTCGTCCATCACGGGTCCAGCATCCAGCCTGCCGGGGGCTCCCGCACGCGCAGACGCCGAATTGAAGCCTTTCAGCGATACAACTCGCGCAGGCGTTCGGCCGCTTCGGTGAACCGCACCCGCAGCTCCTCGGGCGCCACGACCTCCAACTCGGGTCCCAGCGCCAGCAGCTGGCCATACGCCACGTCCAGCGATTCCACCGGCAGCGTGACCGTGCGCCGGCCGTCGGCGCCGGGCTCCGAGGCCTCCGCGAGTGCCGTCGCGGCCGCCGCCCGGTCACCCGTGTACGCGAGCATCCGCGCCCCGCGCGCGGACACCCGTACGGTCACCTCCGTACGCAACAGGGACCGGGCGAAGCCGGCGGCCCGCTCCTCCCAGAACCCCGGCAGATCGAACGCCTCGTCCCGCTCGAAGCGCTCCTCGGACGCCTCCACGGCGGTGAAGCGGTCGATCCGGTAGACCCGGAAGTCCTCGCCCGCCCGGGCGCAGAGGTACCAGACCCCGGCCTTGAGGACGAGACCGTACGGAGCGAGCTCCCGCGCCACCTCCGTACCGGCCTGTTCGCGGCCGCCGCCCCTGCGGTAGCGGACCCGCAGCAGCCGGTCGTCCCAGACCGCGTCGGCGATCGCGGGCAGCAGTTCGGGGGTCTCCGGCTCGTGGTACCAGGACGGGGCGTCCAGGTGGAAACGGCGGGCGGCGGAGGAGGAGGCGTCGCGCAGGGAGGGCAGCAGCGCCGCCGACACCTTGAGGCGGGCGGCCGACGCCGCGTCCTCCAGGCCCATCTCGCGCAGCGCGGCGGGCAGCCCGGAGAGGAACAGCGCCTCCGCCTCGTCCCGGGCGAGACCGGTCAGCCGGGTGCGGTACCCGCCGACGAGCCGGTAGCCGCCGGCCCGGCCGCGCTCCGCGTACACCGGGACGCCCGCGTCGGACAGCGCCTGCGCGTCCCGGGTGACCGTACGCTCCGACACCTCCAGCTCGGCCGCCAGCTCGGCGGCGGTCATCGCGGGGCGGGCCTGCAGGAGCAGCACCATCTTGATCAGCCGGGCAGCGCGCATGAGCCCATTGTGACGGTGGCGAAAACCCCCGGCCGCCGGGGCGGAAGCGCTGTCGGGCACTTCCGCCCCGGTGACCGGGGGTCAGGTCACGCTGACGGCTCAGATCCCGTAGCGCTCCCGCGCCTCCTTGACCGCCGAGGCCGGCACCTCGCCGCGCTTGGCGAGCTGGGCCAGCGAGGCCACGACGATCGACTGCGCGTCGACGCCGAAGTGGCGGCGGGCCGCCTCACGGGTGTCGGAGAGGCCGAAGCCGTCCGTGCCGAGCGAGGACCAGTCCTGCTCCACCCACTGGCTGATCTGGTCCGGGACCTGACGCATCCAGTCGCTGACCGCGAGCACCGGGCCCGGCGCACCGGAGAGCGCCTGCGTCACGTACGGGACCTGCAGCTCACCGCGGAGCAGCGCCTCGTCCGCCGCCAGCGCGTCGCGGCGCAGCTCGCCCCACGAGGTGGCGGACCAGACGTCGGCCGTGACGCCCCAGTCGGCGGCCAGCAGCTCCTGGGCCTCCAGGGCCCAGTGGATCGCCGTACCGGAGGCGAGCAGCTGAAGCCGCGGCGCGTCCGCCTTGGCGGGCGTGCCCTCCTTGAAGCGGTACAGGCCCTTGACGATGCCCTCCTCGACGCCCTCGGGCATCGCGGGCTGGGGCTTCGGCTCGTTGTAGACCGTCAGGTAGTAGAAGACGTCCTCGGCGTCGGGGCCGTACATCCGGCGCAGACCGTCCTTGACGATCACCGCGACCTCGTACGCGAACGCCGGGTCGTAGTTGAGCGAGGCCGGGTTGGTGGCCGCGATCAGGTGCGAGTGGCCGTCCGCGTGCTGGAGGCCCTCACCCGTCAGGGTCGTACGGCCCGCCGTGGCGCCGACGATGAAGCCCTTGCCGAGCTGGTCGGCGAGCTGCCACATCTGGTCGCCGGTCCGCTGCCAGCCGAACATCGAGTAGAAGATGTAGAACGGGATCATCGTCTCGCCGTGCGTCGCGTACGACGTGGCGGCGGCGATGAAGTCGGCCATGGCCCCGGCCTCGGTGATCCCCTCGTTGAGGATCTGGCCGTCCTTGGCTTCCTTGTAGTACATCAGCTGGTCGCGGTCGACCGGGTCGTACGTCTGACCCAGCGGCGAGTAGATGCCGGCCGACGGGAAGAGCGACTCCATACCGAAGGTACGGGCCTCGTCCGGGACGATCGGCACCCAGCGCTTGCCGGTCTCCTTGTCCCGCATCAGGTCCTTCACCAGGCGGACGAACGCCATGGTGGTGGCCATCTCCTGCTTGCCGGACCCCTTGTACAGGGCCTTGAACGCGCGCTCCTCGGGCTGCGGCAGAGGAGCGGAGGCGTGCATCCGGCGAGCGGGAGCGGGGCCGCCGAGGGCGGCGCGGCGCTCCTGGAGGTAGCGGACCTCGGGGGAGTCGGCGCCCGGGTGGCCGTAGGGGACCAGGCCGTCCTCGAAGGCGCTGTCGGGGATCGGGAGGCCGAGCAGCTCGCGCATGCTCTTGAACTCGTCGATCGACAGCTTCTTCATCTGGTGGTTGGCGTTCTTGGACTCGAAGCCCTTGCCGAGCGTGTAGCCCTTGACCGTCTGGGCCAGGATCACGGTCGGCGCGCCCTTGTGCTCCACCGCCGCCTTGTACGCCGCGTACACCTTGCGGGCCTCGTGGCCGCCGCGAGAGGTGTAGAAGCACTCGGCGATCTTCGCGTCGGTGAGCAGCTTCGCCAGCTCGGCGAGCGCGGGCTCGGCACCGAAGAAGTGCTCGCGGATGTAGGCGACGTCGCGGGTGGCGTACGTCTGGAACTGGGCGTCCGGAACCTCGCGCAGGCGGCGCAGCAGCGCACCCTGGGTGTCCAGCTGGAACAGCTCGTCCCAGGCGTTGCCCCAGAGCGTCTTGACGACGTTCCAGCCGGCCCCGCGGAACTGCGCCTCCAGCTCCTGGACCACGCGGAAGTTGGCGCGGACCGGGCCGTCGAGGCGCTGCAGGTTGCAGTTGATGACGAAGGTCAGGTTGTCGAGCTGCTCACGGGCCGCCAGCGCGAGGGCGGCGGTCGACTCGGGCTCGTCCATCTCGCCGTCGCCCAGGAAGGCCCAGACGTGCGAGTTGGCGGTGTCCTTGATGGAGCGGTTGGCCAGATAGCGGTTGAAGCGCGCCTGGTAGATGGCCGAGAGCGGGCCGAGGCCCATCGACACGGTGGGGAACTCCCACAGCCAGGGCAGCCGCCGCGGGTGCGGGTAGGAGGGCAGGCCCTCGCCACCCGACTCCTGGCGGAAGTGGTCGAGCTGCTGCTCGCCGATCCGGCCGTCGAGGAAGGCGCGGGCGTAGATGCCGGGGGAGGCGTGGCCCTGGATGTAGAGCTGGTCGCCGGAGCCGTCCCCCTCCTTGCCGCGGAAGAAGTGGTTGAAGCCGGTCTCGTAGAGCCAGGCCGCCGAGGCGAAGGTGGCGATGTGGCCGCCGACCCCGAACCGCGAACCACGGGTGACCATCGCGGCCGCGTTCCAGCGGTTCCACGCGGTGATCTTCGACTCCATCTCCAGGTCGCCGTCGAACGCGGGCTCGGCGGCGGTCGGGATGGTGTTGACGTAATCGGTCTCCAGCAGCTTGGGCAGCGCGAGACCGGCGCCCTCGGCGTGCTGCAGCGAGCGGCGCATCAGGTACGCGGCGCGGTGCGGGCCGGCAGCCTTGGTGACGGCGTCCAGGGAGGCCGCCCATTCGGCGGTCTCCTCGGGGTCACGGTCCGGGAGCTGGTCGAGCTCGCTCGGAAGCTTTCCTACGGGGTCGGTCATGATCGCCGCCTTCCGGAGAGGAGGGGGGTGGAGAAGGCTCTATCTGGCAGGACAGAGCGATGGGGCCGGTGGGCCCGCGAAGTGAACTGTAAGGCGCTGATCGATGATCGATCAAAGGATTGAAGGCAAAACTTCTCGATACGAAGAAAAGTGGCATGGGGTGCCTCGAAAGGGGGCACGGAGTGACGCGAAATAGCGCGCAAAAGGGGCGCTGACCTGCACGGACGAGCAGGTCGCACGTCAGATGATCGCAGCTTGCGGAAGCGGTCAGGCCCGGGGTGCGCAGCCCAGCACATGGGCCTTCACCAGGGCGCCGATCTGCGGGTCCCCCGCGAGGAACGCGTCGATGAGCGTCTGGTGCTCCTCCGCGTACGACTTCTGCACCGTGCCCAGCCAGCGGATCGACAGGGCCGTGAACACCTCGATGCCCAGCCCCTCCCAGGTGTGCAGCAGCACCGCGTTCCCGGCGGCCCGCACCAGCTCCCGGTGGAAGCCGACCGTGTGCCGCACCTGGGCCTCCCCGTCGGCCAGCCGGTCCGCCTCGTACAGCGCGGCCACGTGCGGGGCCAGCGCCGAGCAGTCCTGGCCGAGCCGGGGGGCCGCCAGCTCGGCCGCGATCTGCTCCAGGCCGGCCCGGACCGGGTAGCTCTCCTCCAGGTCGGCGGCGGTCAGATTGCGGACCCGGACGCCCTTGTTGGGGGCCGACTCGATCAGCCGGAGCGTCTCCAGCTCGCGCAGCGCCTCGCGCACGGGCGTCTGGCTGACCTCCAGCTCGGTGGCGATGCGGCGCTCGACGATCCGCTCACCCGGCTTCCAGCGCCCGCTGACGATCCCCTCCACGATGTGCTCGCGGATCTGTTCGCGCAGCGAGTGGACGACGGGCGGGGTCATGAGGTGCTCCTTCAGGGCAGACCGGTGCTGCCTACATCATCACGGTGGCGGTAGGCCTCCCGGGCTGTTTAGACAATACGGCGGCGCCCCCGCCCGGATCAGTTCCGGACGGGGGCGCCGCTGGTGAGGCTGGTTACAGCCGGGGCGTTCAGAGGCCGAGCTCGACCTCGAACTCACCCGCCTCCAGGATCGCCTTGACCGACGTCAGGTAGCGGGCGGCGTCCGCGCCGTCCACCAGGCGGTGGTCGTAGGAGAGCGAGAGGTACGTCATGTCGCGCACCGCGATGGTCTCGCCGAGGTCCGGGTGGTCGATGACCACCGGACGGCGGACCGTCGCGCCGATGCCCAGGATGGCGGCCTGGTTCGGCGGCACGATGACGGTGTCGAACAGGGCGCCGCGCGAACCGGTGTTGCTGATGGTGAAGGTGGCGCCGGACATGTCGTCCGGCGTCAGGCCGCCACCGCGCGCCTTGCCCGCGAGCTCCGCGGTCTTCTTGGAGATACCGGCGATGTTCAGGTCGCCCGCACCCTTGATGACCGGGGTCATCAGACCCTTCTCCGCGTCCACGGCGATGCCGATGTTCTCCGCGTCGAAGTACGTGATGGTGCCCTCGTCCTCGTTGATTTGGGCGTTGATGACCGGGTGGGCCTTCAGCGCCTGGGCCGCCGCCTTCACGAAGAACGGCATCGGGGACAGCTTGACGCCCTCACGGGCGGCGAAGGAGGCCTTCGCCTGGTTGCGCAGCTTCATCAGCTTGGTGATGTCGACCTCGAGGACCGAGGTCAGCTGGGCCTGCGAGTGCAGCGCCTTCATCATGTTCTCGCCGATGACCTTGCGCATGCGGGTCATCTTGACCGTCTGACCGCGCAGCGGGGAGGCATCCAGCTTCGGCGCCTTGGCGGTCGCCGGAGCAGCTGCCGGGGCCGGAGCGGCTGCGGCGGCCTTGGCAGCCTCCGCGGCGGCTACGACGTCCTGCTTGCGGATACGGCCACCGACGCCGGTGCCCTTGACCGCGCTCAGGTCCACGTTGTTCTCGGACGCGAGCTTGCGGACCAGCGGCGTGACGTACGCGCCGTCGTCACCGGAGGGCGCGGCCGGAGCCGGGGCGGCGGGGGCGGGCTGCGCCGGAGCCGGAGCCGCCGGAGCCGGAGCGGCCGGAGCC
>NTHE01000124.1 GCA_002551355.1 Streptomyces sp. man185
GACTTTTGGCACGCTGTTGAGTTCTCAAGGAACGGACGCTTCCTTCGGTCCCGTATCACCGGGGCCCTCCGGGCGCTTCCCTTCGTTTTTCTTTGTCTTACTGTCTTGCGTTTCCGACTCTATCAGACGCTTTCCAGTGTCTGACTCCCGGTCGAAGCGGGCCGTGCAGTTTCGCTTTCCAGGTCCTTCGCTTTCGCGTTTTCCCTTTCNTTTCCGACTCTATCAGACGCTTTCCAGTGTCTGACTCCCGGTCGAAGCGGGCCGTGCAGTTTCGCTTTCCAGGTCCTTCGCTTTCGCGTTTTCCCTTTCGGCGAGTCCGACTCTATCAGGCGTTTTCCGTCCCCTTGACCACGGTCCTGCGGGCATGCCGAAGGAAGGTTCATGGTTAGGATCTGGGCTTGAAGGTCGCCGCCGACCCCCGACTCAAAGTCGCGTTGGGGTCAGGCAGGAGTACGACAGTACAGGCCGCCGGGAGTCGAGGCAAATCGTTTCTGGTGCACCCCTAGGTCCGCCAAGCGGTAGGTCTCGGGCGGAACCGGGACTTCATATGACTTACTCTGCTGAGCAGTACGCCGTCCCCCATCAGTCGCGGCGGCGACACCTGAATCTCCACCCCCTGGGAGGCTCCCCATGACCAACGTGACGTCCCCTCTTGCTGGACGCGCCATCGGACTCACCGCGGTTCCCGACCCGGTCTTCTCCGGCGCGATGGTCGGTCCCGGCACCGCCATCGACCCCGTGCGTGAGCCCTCCGAGGCCGTGTCCCCGGTCGACGGCATCGTCGTCTCCCTTCACCCCCACGCGTTCGTCGTCGTCGACGCGGACGGGCACGGGGTTCTGACGCACCTCGGTATCGACACCGTCCAGCTCAACGGCGAGGGCTTCGAGCTTCTCGTGAACAAGGGGGACACGGTCACCCGGGGCCAGAGCATCGTGCGCTGGGACCCGGTCGCCGTCGAGGCCGCCGGCAAGTCACCCATCTGCCCGATCGTGGCCCTGGAGGCCACCGCCGAGTCGCTCTCCGATGTCCGTGAGGACGAGGACGTGAAGGTCGGCGACACGCTGTTCGGCTGGCAGTAGCGCCGCGGGCGCAGTCACAAGCCAGTTGCACAACCACCGCGGCGACTCGGTCGCCGCACAACCGGAGACGGGTGAAATGGAGACAACGCTGCGAGGCGTCGGCGTGAGCCACGGTGTGGCCATCGGCGAGGTTCGGCACATGGGTACGGCGGTGCTGGAGCCGCCCGCCAAATCGATCCCCGCCGAGGAGGCCGAGCGCGAACAGGGGCGCGCCCGGCAGGCGGTGGAAGCCGTGGCGGCCGATCTGGTCGCGCGCGGCAATCTGGCCGGTGGCGAGGCACAGCACGTGCTCGAAGCACAGGCCATGATGGCGCAGGACCCCGAGCTGATGTCCGATGTCGATCGGCGTATCGCCGTGGGCAGCACCGCCGAGCGTGCCGTGTACGACGCGTTCGCCGCGTACCGGGCGTTGCTCGCCAATGCCGGGGAGTACCTGGCGGGGCGGGTCGCGGACCTCGACGACGTACGGAACCGGATCGTGGCGCGGCTGCTCGGTGTTCCGATGCCCGGTGTACCGGACAGCGACGAGCCGTACGTGCTGATTGCCCGGGACCTGGCGCCGGCCGACACCGCGCTTCTCGACCCGACGCTGGTGCTCGGTTTCGTCACCGAGGAGGGCGGACCGACCAGCCACAGCGCGATCCTGGCGCGGGCGCTCGGCGTTCCGGCCGTGGTGGCGCTGCCCGGCGCCGGTGAGCTGGCCGAGGGCACGGTCGTCGCGGTGGACGGCAGCACGGGCGAGATCTTCGTCGACCCGACCGACGAGAAGCGCGCCGAGCTGGAGGGCGCGGCGGCGGCTCGTAGGGCGGCGCTGTCCGCCTCGACCGGGCCCGGGGCCACGTCGGACGGGCACAAGGTGCCGCTGCTCGCCAATGTCGGCGGTCCGGGCGACGTGCCCGCGGCGGTCGAGGCGGGGGCCGAGGGCGTCGGGCTGTTCCGGACCGAGTTCCTGTTCCTGGACGACAGCAAGCAGGCTCCTTCCGAGGAGAAGCAGGTCGCGGCCTATCGCGCGGTGCTGGAGGCGTTCCCCGAGGGACGTGTCGTCGTGCGGGTGCTGGACGCCGGCGCCGACAAGCCGCTGGACTTCCTGACCCCGGCCGACGAGCCGAACCCGGCGCTCGGCGTCCGTGGGCTGCGGAGCCTGCTGGACCACCCCGAGGTGCTGCGTACCCAGCTGACCGCGCTGGCGAAGGCCGCCGAGGGTCTGCCGGTGTACCTGGAGGTCATGGCCCCCATGGTGGCCGACCGCATCGACGCCAAGGCGTTCGCGGACGCGTGCCGCGAGGCCGGGCTGCGGGCGAAGTTCGGCGCGATGGTGGAGATTCCGTCGGCCGCTCTGCGGGCGCGGTCGATCCTGCAGGAGGTGGAGTTCCTGTCGCTGGGCACCAACGACCTGGCGCAGTACACCTTTGCGGCCGACCGTCAGGTGGGCGCGGTGTCGCGGCTCCAGGACCCGTGGCAGCCGGCGCTGCTGGATCTCGTCGCGCTGTCCGCCGAGGGCGCTCGTGCCGAGGGCAAGAGCTGCGGTGTGTGTGGCGAGGCCGCCGCCGATCCCCTGCTGGCGTGTGTCCTGACGGGGCTGGGTGTCACCTCCCTCTCCATGGGTGCGGCGTCCATTCCTTATGTCCGGGCCACACTGGCCAAGTACACGCTGGCGCAGTGCGAGCGGGCTGCGAACGCCGCTCGGTCCGCCGACTCGGCCGACGAGGCGCGCAGCGCGGCGCAGGCCGTGCTCTCCGGCGAGTAGCAGCAGCGGATTTCAGGGGAGGGGCGTTCCGCCGTCGGCGGGAGGCCCCTCCCCTTTGTCGTTGTCAGTGGTGGGGTTCCGGGGGCTCGGCTCCGATGTCGAACCCCGCGCAGTACTCGACGCCGGATTCCGGGGAGACGGGCTCTCCGGTGTCCGCGTCCGTGCAGTAGGCGTTGAAGACCTCGCCGGCGGTGAGGGGGGCGAGGGTGCCGTGGGCCAGGCGCCAGCCGTGGACGCGGTCCGGGCTGTCGGGGGCGCTGGTGCGCAGGACGACTCCCCCGCGGGACTCCAGGGCGATGGCCACGGCGAGGACGGTGGCGAACTCCGCGCCCTCCGTGCTGTCGAGGCGGGCCGGTCCTGTGGTGTCGCGCTGGGTGTGGAGCACGGCCAGGAGCTGGTCGTTGTCCGTCGGGGTGCTGCACACCAGGTGGTGGGCGCCCGGACCCGCTGTTTCCAGCAGGCGCATGAGGAGGTGTGAGGCCCGGTCGAAGGCGGCGCGCCCGATGTCCTGGCCGCAGTCGGCGCAGGTGCCGAGGTCGGCGAGGAGGAGGGTGGCGTACTCCCAGGTGGCCTGGCGGACCGCGTGGGAGACGAGGACGGGGATGAGGTCGCTCAGGCGTTGGCCGGTGTAGGCGACCGTGGCTCCGGCGGCGGCGATCTCCGCGGTGAAGCGGCTGCGGCTGGCGCCGCTGTCCGCGTCGAGTCCCGACTCAGCGCAGAACTCGGCGTAGTCCTCCGGGTCGAAGAGGGCGATCGTGGTGTGCATGCCCTGGGCTGCCAGTGCCTTGAGCAGGCCCTCGACCTGGTGCAGATAGACCGTGTGGTCGTCGAAGGGGAAGGTGCGGTAGCGCCGCATGGCCGCGAAGTCCTGCGCGTCGACGAGGAGTCCGACGGTGCTGGGTGCTTCGCGGCGCAGCGTGCGCCGCAGGGTGGTGGTGTGCGGGGTGCCGTGCCTCCTGCCGCGGTTCTTGCGGTGCGTCGCGTTGGTCTCGGTGTTGCCGGTCTGCGCCATGTGTCCCCCTGTGCGCGGTGAATCCTTGCTCACTCAGCGTAATCAGGGGGACTGACAAGAGGCCTAGCGTCGGCGGGTCGCGGCCAGGTCGGCGTAGAAGTGGAGGAGGTCGAGGTTGTCGACGGAGCCCGGGTTGACTGCCTTGGCCAGCTCGGTGCCCTGGAGCAGGCGTTTGACCGGGACCTCGATGCGCTTGCCGGTGAGGGTGTGCGGGATGGCGGGGACCTCGATGACCTCGTCGGGCACGTGGCGCGGGGAGAGGTTGTCGCGGATCGTCCGCTTGATCGCGGCGCGCAGGTCGTCGTCGAGGGTCGCGCCTTCGGCGAGGTGGACGAAGAGCGGCATCCAGTAGCCGCCATCGGGTTCTTCGAGGCCGATGACGAGGGATTCGCGGATCTCGGGGAGCCGTTCGACGGCCTCGTAGATGTCGGCGGATCCCATGCGGACACCCTGGCGGTTGAGGGTGGAGTCGGAGCGGCCGTGAATGATCACCGAGCCGCGGTCGGTGATGGTGATCCAGTCGCCGTGGCGCCAGACGCCGGGGTACATGTCGAAGTAGCTGTCGTGGTAGCGGCTGCCGTCGGGGTCGTTCCAGAAGCGGATCGGCATGGACGGGAGGGGGTTGGTGACGACCAGTTCGCCGACCTCGTTGATCAGGGGCTTGCCGGCCGGGTCCCAGGACTGGAGGTCGGTGCCCAGGCACGGGGCCTGGAGTTCGCCGATGTGGACCGGGAGGGTGGGGACGGCTCCGGCGAAGCAGGAGCAGACGTCGGTGCCGCCGCTGACGGAGGCGATCCAGAGGTCGTCGGCCACCTCGTCGTGGAGCCAGCGGAAGCCGTCGGGCGGGAGCGGGGAGCCGGTGGTGGCGACGCACTGGAGGCGGGAGAGGTCGAAGTCGCGGCCCGGATGGATGTCGGCCTTGCGGCAGGCCATGACGTAGGCGGCGGAGGTGCCGTAGAGGGTGGCGCCGGTCTGTTCGGCGACCCGCCACTGGGCGCTGACATCCGGGTAGCCGGGGCTGCCGTCGTAGAGGACGACGGTGGTGCCGGTGAGGAGGCCGGAGACGAGGAAGTTCCACATCATCCAGCCGGTGGAGGTGTACCAGAAGAAGCGGTCCTCGGGGCCGAGGTCGCAGTGCAGGCCGAGCTGCTTGAAGTGTTCGAGCAGGATGCCGCCCTGGGACTGGACGATGGCCTTGGGCAGGCCGGTGGTGCCGGAGGAGTAGAGAACCCAGAGCGGGTGCTCGAAGGGGACCTGCTCGAAGACCGGTTCGGTGTCGGCGGAGGTGAGGGCGGCCCAGGCGAGCGCGCCTTCGGGGGCGTCGGTGCCCAGCAGCGGGATGTGGACGACGGCGCGCAGGGTGGGCAGTTCGCGGCGCAGCTCGGCGACGGTCTCGGTGCGGTCGTGCTCCTTGCCGCCGTAGCGGTAGCCGTCGACGGTGAACAGGACGACGGGTTCGATCTGCTGGAACCGGTCGAGGACGCTGCGGGCGCCGAAGTCGGGGGCGCAGGACGTCCAGACGCCGCCGACGGCCGCGGTGGCGAGGAAGGCGACGACGGCCTGCGGGATGTTGGGGAGGTAGCCGCTGACGCGGTCGCCGGGGGTGACGCCCAGCGCGCGGAGTTCGGCGGCCAGGGCGCCGACCTGGCGGCGGAGTTCGGCCCAGCTGATGGGGAGCTGGGTGTGGGTCTCGTCGACGTAGAGCAGGGCGGGGGTGTCGGCGCGGGACGGGTCCTCGGCGGTGCGCAGCGCGTGTTCGGCGTAGTTGAGGGTGGCGCCGGGGAACCAGGTGGCGCCGGGCATCGCGCGGTCGCCGAGGACACTCTCGTACGGGGTGGAGAAGCGGATGTCGAACCATTCGGCGACGGCGCGCCAGAAGGTGTCGAGCTCGTCGACGGACCAGCGGTGGAGCGCCGCGTAGCCGCCGTCGGCCGGGGCGCCGTACCGGGTCGCTGCCCAGTTCTGGAAGCGGGTGACGGCCGCGGCCTCGATGCGGTCGGGGCCGGGCTGCCAGAGCGGGGCGTCGGGCGTGGCTGCGGTCATGAGAGCTGCTCCCTGGCTGTACGGGTACGCGGGGTGGGCGTGTCGGTGCCGCACGGACCGGGATGTGCGCGTGAGCGGCTGACACGGACGATGCCATGTGATCGTCTTCGGCACCAGGGTGGCCCCCGCCCCCAGGGGCGCCGGGAAACGGCGTCCGTCATGGGTGAACGGGAGTTGAACGGAAGGTTCCGCGGGTCGGGCGGGTGGCAGGGTGTGCGCCATGGACGGTCGTGACCTGTTGCGTCGGGTGAGGTTGGTCGGTTCGGTACGGGGGCTGCGCACGGTGCGTTCGGCGTGGCGGCGCAGATCCGCGGATGCGGCGGCGCTGCGGGCGCGCGGGGCGGAGCGGGCCCGGGTGCCCGGTGCGGTGACGGGTGCGGAGCCGGGGCCCGGCGGGGGTGTGGTGCGGTTCGCCCGTTCGGAGCTGCGCATCCGTGTGTCGGTGGGCGGTGCGGTGTTCTGGGCGTGGGACGGGGCGGAGCCGCTGCCGTCGTACGCGGTGGCGGGCAAGGTTCCCGCACCGGATCCGCGAGCGGTGCTGGAGCCGGGCAAGGACGGCGGCTGGCAGGTGGTGTCGGAGCGGCTGACGGTGGTGGTGTCGCGGGCCGGGGCGGTGGAGCTGCGGACGCCGGGCGGGGTGCTGTTGCGGCGTGAGCTGCCGCCGCGCTGGTGGGAGCCGGTGGGCGGGGGCGCGGCGCGGTGGGTGCAGCGCTCGGAGGTGCCGGCCGACGCGCGGTTCTTCGGGCTGGGCGGGCGGGCGTCGGGGCCCCGGTTGCGGGACGGGGTGTACCGGCTGTGGAACACCGATCCGGGCGGGCGGTTCGGTCCCGGGGACGATCCGCTGTATCTGACGATGCCGGTGCAGGTGGTGGTGTCGGACGCGGGGACGCATCTGGCGTTCCACGACAACTCCTGGGCGGGGCGGGTGGTACTGCGGGAGGGCGAGGAGGGCGCCGGATCGGGGCATGACCGGCCGGGGACGTGCGAGGTGCGGATGGAGGGCGGGCCGCTGCGCTGCTGGGTGGTGGTGGGGACACCGGCCCGGGTGCTGCAGGGCTGGACGGCGTTGACGGGCGCCCCGGCGCTGCCGCCGTCGTGGGCGCTGGGGCCGCAGCACGCCCGGTGGGGGTTCGGCAGCGAGCGGGAGGTGCGGCGGGTCGTCGACGGGTACCGGGAGCGGGGGCTGCCGCTGTCCGTGCTGCATCTGGACATCGACCACTACGACGGGCACCGGGTGTTCACGGTGGACCCGGAGCGGTTTCCCGATCTGCCCGCGCTGGCGAAGGAGCTGCGCGAGGACGGGGTGCGGCTGGTGTCGATCGTCGATCCGGCGGTGAAGGCGGAGCCGGGCGAGGTGGTGTTCGACGCGGGCCGGGCGGTCGGGGAGCGTGGGGCGTACGTCCGGGACGCGCGGGGGCGGGTGGTGGTCGGGGAGGTGTGGCCGGGGGCCTGCGTCTATCCGGACTTCACTGATCCGCTTGTGCGGGATTGGTGGGGATCTCTGTACGAGGAGCGGCTTGCGCAGGGCTTCTCGGGGATCTGGCACGACATGAACGAGCCGGTGTCGTTCGCGGCGTTCGGAGATCCGTCGCTGCCGCGCTCGGCCCGGCATGTCCTGGAGGGCGCCGGGGGCGATCATCGCGAGGCGCACAACGTGTACGCGCTGGCGATGGCGCGGGCGGGGTATGCGGGGTTGCTCCGCTTCCTCCCGGAGGAGCGGCCGTTCCTCTTCTCGCGGTCGGGCTGGGCGGGGCTGCAGAGGTACGGGGGCACTTGGTCCGGTGATGTGTCGACGGGGTGGCCGGGGCTGCGGGCATCGTTGTCGCTGGTGGTGGGGCTCGGGCTGTGCGGGGTGCCTTACTCGGGTCCGGATGTGGGCGGGTTCGACGGGTTCCCGTCGCCGGAGCTGTATCTGCGGTGGTTCCAGCTGGGGGCGTATCTGCCGTTGTTCCGTACACACGCGGCGATCGACGCGGGGCGGCGGGAGCCGTGGGAGTTCGGGCCCGAGGTGCTGGAGCACGCGCGGGCGGCGCTGGTGGAGCGGGAGCGGCTGCACCCGTACTTCGTGACGCTGTCGCATGTGGCGCGGCTGACGGGTGCGCCCTATGTGCGGCCGGTGTGGTGGGGTGCGCCGGGCGACCGGGCGCTGCGGGAGTGCGAGGACGCCTTCCTGCTGGGCGACGCGTTGCTGGTGGCGCCGGTGCTGGAGCCCGGCGTACGGCGGCGGGCGGTGCGGTTGCCCCGGGGGCGGTGGTACGACACGGCGAGCGGGCGGGCTTACGAGGGCCCGGCCCAGGTGCTGGTCGACGCTCCGCTGTCGGGGGTGCCGGTGCTGGCGCGGGCGGGCGCGGTGGTTCCGGTGCGGGGTGCGGACGGCGAACCGGAGCTGGAGGTGTGGGCGCCCGCGCGGGGGCGTACCGGTGGCGGGCTGGTGGTGCGGGACCCGGGCGACGGGTGGGCGGAGGCGGAGGTCGAGCGGTACGTGACGCGGTGGGAGGGCGGCCGCGTGGTGGTGGAGCGGGACGGCGGGGAGGGCGGGGTCGGCTGTCGGGTGCGGGTGCGGGGAGTGCCGGACGCCTCCTAGGGCCCGTCGTCAAACTGCCGTCGTCGCCCGGCAGGCGGAAGTTTGACGACAGGCCCTAGTAGTGCTTGGTCATGTTGGTGCGGGGTCGGGCATGTCGCGGTGACAGGTGGGGCAGGCGCCGGTCCAGGTCGCGAGGAGTATCTGCAGTTCGCGG
>NTHE01000125.1 GCA_002551355.1 Streptomyces sp. man185
GCTGGTGGAGTCGTGGGGGGTTGCCCCGGATGTGCTGGTGGGTCACTCGGTCGGTGAGCTGGCTGCCGCGCATTGTGCGGGGGTGCTGTCGTTGGACGATGCGTGTGCCCTGGTGTCGGCGCGCGGCAGGTTGATGGACGCGTTGCCCGCCGGTGGTGCGATGCTGGCCGTGGGGCTGGCCGAGGAGGCGCTCGTCCTGCCGGGCGGGGTGGATCTCGCGGCGGTCAACGGGCCCGTCTCGGTGACGGTGTCGGGTGACGCGGAAGCGGTCACCGGCCTGGAGGAGCGGNTGTGCGGGTGAAACGGCTGGCGGTCTCGCACGCCTTCCACTCCCACTTGATGGAGCCGATGCTGGCCGAGTTCGCCACGGTCGCCGAGTCGTTGACGTATCACCCCCCGCAGATCCCGGTCCGCACCACCGCGCCCGGTGACCTGGCCACCCCCGCCTACTGGGTGGGGCAGATCCGCGAACCCGTCCGCTTCGCCGACGCNCCCCCCGCAGATCCCGGTCCGCACCACCGCGCCCGGTGACCTGGCCACCCCCGCCTACTGGGTGGGGCAGATCCGCGAACCCGTCCGCTTCGCCGACGCACTCACCTCGCTCACCGGCGTACGGACCGCACTGGAACTGGGCCCGGACGCAGTGCTCTCCGCCCTCGCCCAGGACCAGGTCGACGGCCTGGTGGCCGTCCCCGCCCTGCGCCCGGGGCACGGCGAGGCACAGACACTGCTGCACATGATCGCCCGGTCCCACGTACGGGGCACGGCGGTCGACTGGCAGGCGGTGACCGGCGACGGCGACCGGGTCGACCTGCCCACCTACCCCTTCCAGCGCACCCGCTACTGGCCCGACTCCCCGGCCCCGGACACGACCGCGGCGCCCGCACCCGCCGTCTCACCGGCGGAGTCCCGCTTCTGGGCGGCCGTCGACGAGGGCGACGTCGAGTCCCTGGCCGCCACCGCGGGCCTCGACCCGGCGGCACTGGAACCCCTCCTGCCGGGCCTGTCGGCCTGGCACAGCGACGTCCGCGAGCACGAGGCCGTCGGCGCCTGGCGGTACCGGATCGCCTGGACGCCCCTGGAGGAGCCGTCCGCGGCGTCCTGCGTCGGGCGGTGGCTTCTGGTGGCCCCTGACGACGCCGACGCCACGGTCGACGCCTGCCGCGCGGCGCTCACCGAACGACAGGGCGAGGTCGACCTGCTCGTCGTCGACCCCGCCGACACCGACGCGGAGGAGTTCGCGGACCTGCTCCGCGACTACGTCGTCCCCGGCGAGCAGCTCCGCGGCGTGATCTCCCTGCTCGCCCTGGACGAGACGCCGCATCCGGACCACCCGGTGATCACCGCCGGCCAGGCCGGCACCCTCTGCCTGCTGCACGCCGCCCTCGACGTCGACCCGGGCCCGCTGTGGACCCTCACCGCGGGCGCCGTCGGCGCGGGCGAGGACGAGGCACCGGTCAGCCCGGCCCAGGCCGCCGTCTGGGGCCTGGGCCGGGTCGCGGCCCTGGAGCACCCCCGCCACTGGGGCGGCCTGATCGACCTGCCCGCCGACGGGCTCGACGACACCCGCCTGGCCGCCCGGCTCGCGGCCACCCTGACCCGCACCGACGGCGAGGACCAGGTGGCGGTCCGCGCCGGGACCGCCCTCGGACGGCGGCTGCGCCACGCCTACCCCGTCCCCCCGCGTAACGGCACGGCATGGACACCGGACGGCACCGTGCTGGTCACCGGCGGCACCGGCGCCATCGGCGGCCACGTCGCCCGCTGGCTGGCGGCCGAGGGGGCCGAGCACCTCGTCCTGATGAGCCGGCGCGGCCCCGCGGCCCCGGGCGCCCGCGAACTCACCGCGGAACTCACCGCCCTCGGCTCCCGCGTCACCGTCGTCGCCTGCGACCTGCAGGACCGTGACGACGTCGGCCGAGCGCTCGACGCGCTGACCGCCGACGGCGTCACCGTCCGGACCGTCATGCACACCGCCGGCCTGGGCGCTCTGGCCCCGCTCGCCGACACCGGCGTCGCGGACCTCGCCCACCTGGTGGGCGGCAAGGTCGCCGGTGCCCGTCACCTCGACGAACTCCTCGACCCCACACGACTGGACGCCGTCGTCCACTTCTCCTCCATCTCCGCGATGTGGGGCGTGGGCCAGCACGGGGGCTACGCCGCCGGCAACGCCTACCTCGACGCGCTCGCCCAACAGCGCAGCAAAGACGGAGCTCCCGTCCTCTCCGTCGCCTGGGGACCGTGGGACGGCGGCGGCATGGTCGACCAGGCCGCCGTGGAACCGATGCTGCGCCGCGGCATCTCGCTCCTCCAGCCCGGCCCCGCCATGGTCGCGTTGCGTCAGGCGCTCGACGCCCGCGAACCGTCCACCGCCGCCGCGGAAGTCGACTGGGGACGGTTCGAACCCTCCTTCACCGCGCTGCGCCCCAGCCCGCTGCTCGCCGAACTGCCCGAGGTAGACGCCCTCCGCTCCGCCGGGGCCCCCGCCACACCCGACACGGTCGAGGACGGGTTCGGCGCCCGGCTGGCCGGGCTGTCCCCGGTGGAGCGTGAGCGAGCGGCGCTGGATCTGGTCCGCACCCACGCCGCCGTCGCGCTCGGCCACGCGGGACCGGAGCACATCGCACCGGAACGCACCTTCCGCGACCTGGGCACCGACTCGCTGACCGCGGTGGCACTGCGTGACGGGCTGGCCTCCGCGACCGGCCTGACACTCCCGGCCACGCTCGTCTTCGACCAGCCGACCCCCGTCGCGCTGGCGGAGCACCTGCTGGGCCTGCTGATGCCGAAGGACGCCGTCGACGACCTGCCGTCGACGGACGAGCTCGACCGGCTGGAGGCGGCGCTCGTCCGCCGTTCCGGCGACGACCTCGACCGGGTCCGGATCGTGATGCGGCTGGAGTCGCTGCTCGCCACGACACGGAACGAGACCGGTGAGGAATCCGCTGACGGCGCCGCCCTGGCCGACCGGCTGGGACACGCCACGGACGACGAACTGTTCGATTTGGTCGAGAGGGATCTGGGACTCAAGTGACCGCCGCCGCTCCAAGGACCCCGCAGGAGAGCACGATGACGACCGAAGCGAGCAAGAGTCCCACCGAGCACAAGCTCCGTGACTACCTGGGCCGGGTGATCGCCGAACTGCACACCACTCGCAGGCGGTTGCGTGAGGCCGAGTCGCAGGAGCACGAGCCCATGGCCATCGTGTCGGTGGCCTGCGCCCTGCCCGGCGGTGTGCGTTCGCCCGAGGACCTCTGGCGGCTCCTGGCCTCCGGCACGGACGCCGTCACCCCGTTCCCCGGCGACCGGGGCTGGGACGACAGCCCGCTGCTCGGCGCCGAGGGCGTCGCGGCCCCCGAAGCGTCCCAGGGCGGCTTCCTGCACGACGCGGGCATGTTCGACCCCGCGTTCTTCGGCATCAACCCCCGCGAGGCACTGGCCATGGACCCGCAGCAGCGGCTGGTCCTGGAATCGGTCTGGGAGGCGATGGAGCGCGCCGGCATCCATCCCGGGACGCTGCGCGGCTCCCGTACAGGCGTGTTCGTCGGGACCAACGGCCAGGGCTACGGCATCAACATGCAGGCGGGCATGGCCGGAACCGAGGGCTACCAGCTCACCGGCAGCGCCACCTCCGTACTCTCCGGCCGCATCGCCTACACGCTGGGCCTGCGGGGGCCCGCGGTCAGTGTGGACACCGCCTGTTCCTCGTCGCTGACCGCCCTGCACCTGGCCGCCCAGGCCATCCGCGCCGGTGACTGCTCCATGGCCTTCGCCGGCGGGGTCACCGTCATGCCGCACCCGGTCGCTTTCCACGAGTTCAGCCGGCAGGGCGGCCTGTCCTCCGACGGCCGCTGCCGGGCGTTCTCCGCCGACGCGGACGGCACCGGCTGGGGTGAGGGCGTCGGCGTACTGCTCATCGAGCGGCTCTCCGACGCCCGCCGCAACGGCCACCCGGTGCTCGCCGTGATACGCGGCAGCGCGGTCAACCAGGACGGAGCCTCCAACGGCCTCACCGCCCCCAGCGGCCCCGCCCAGGAGCGTGTCATCCGCGCCGCGCTCGACGACGCCCGCCTGACGCCCGACCAGGTCGACGTCGTCGAGGCGCACGGCACCGGCACCACGCTGGGCGACCCCATCGAGGCCCAGGCGCTGCTGGCCACCTACGGCCGCGACCGTGACCGTCCGCTGTGGCTCGGCTCGCTCAAGTCCAACATCGGCCACACCCAGTCCGCCGCCGGGGCCGCCGGCGTGATCAAGATGGTGCTGGCGATGCGCCACCGCGTGCTGCCCCGCACCCTGCACGCCGACGTCCCCACCCCGCACGTGGACTGGTCCTCCGGCAGCATCGAGCTGCTCACCGGGGAGCAGCCCTGGGAACCCGGTGAACGCCCCCGCAGGGCAGCTGTCTCCTCCTTCGGCATCAGCGGCACCAACGCGCACATCATCCTGGAGGAAGCACCCCTAGACGTCTCCGTGGAGGAGCCCGCCCCCCGCCGGCCCGCCCCCCGCACGGTGCCGCTGCCGGTGTCCGGCCGGACCGCGCCGGCACTGAGGGCCCAGGCCGAACGGCTGCGCACCTTCCTGGACGACGGGACGGGGGCCGGCGCCGAACTCGTCGACCTCGCCCACTCGCTCGGCGCGACCCGCCAGTCCCACGAGCACCGTGGCGTCGTCCTCGCCACCGACCTGGTGCACGCCCGGGCCGGCCTGCGGACCGTCGAAGAGGCACAGACCGGACCCGACGTGCTCACCGGCGCCGTACGACCCGGCCTGACCGCCTTCCTGTTCACCGGGCAGGGCGCGCAGCACGCGGGCATGGCGCGTGACCTGTACGACACCTTCCCCGTGTTCGCCGAGACCTTCGACACGGTGTGTCAGAAGGTCGGCGGTGAGCGGCCGCTGAAGGAGATCGTCTTCGAGGACGGTGCGGCGCTGGACCGCACCGTCCACACCCAGCCGGCACTGTTCGCCGTCGAGGTCGCCCTCCTCCGCCTGACCGAGTCATGGGGCCTGCGCCCCGACGTACTGGCCGGCCACTCGATCGGCGAGCTCGCCGCCGCCCACGTCGCGGGCATCCTGTCGCTGGACGACGCCTGCCGCCTGGTCGCGGCCCGCGGCCGGCTGATGGAGGAGCTGCCCGAGGGCGGCGCGATGCTGGCCGTCGAGGCGGCCGAGGGCGAGATCGAGCTGCCCGACGGTGTGGACCTCGCGGCGGTCAACGGGCCGTCGTCCCTGACGGTCTCGGGCGACACCGGTGCGATCGACGCGCTGGAAGAACGACTGCGCGGCCAGGGCCGCAAGGTCAAACGGCTCACGGTCTCGCACGCCTTCCACTCGTACCTGATGGAACCCATGCTCGCCGCGTTCGCCGCGATCGCCCGCGACCTCACCTACCACCCGCCGACGATCCCGATGGTCTCCACCGTCGGCCTCGACGGTGACCCGACGACCTGGGAGTACTGGGTCAGCCAGGTCCGCTCGACCGTCCGGTTCGCCGATGCCGCCGACGAACTGGGGCGCCAGGGCGTCACCCGGTACGTCGAGGTGGGACCCGACGGGATCCTCAGCGCCCTCGTCGGCGCCACGGACGACACCGCCCTCGCCGTCCCGCTGCAGCGCAACGGCCGCGACCAGACGGACGACCTGCTGCGGGCCGTGGCGCGCCTGCACGTCGCGGGGCTCGACCCCGACTGGGCGGCCGTCCTGGAACCCTGGAGCCCCCGCCGGCTCGACCTGCCCACCTACGCCTTCCAACGACAGCGCTACTGGCCCTCCCTCAGCAGCCCGGCCGACCTCAGGACGGCCGGCCTCAGCGGCGCCGGGCACCCGCTGCTGGGCGCGCTCGTCTCCGTGGCCGGCGACGGGGGCCTCGTGCTCACCGGCCGGCTGTCCCGCACCACCCACCCCTGGCTCAACGACCACCGTGTACACGGTGCGGTCCTCGTCCCGGGCACCGCCCTCGTCGACCTCGCCCTGCACGCGGGCAGCCAGGTCGGCTGCGCAGTCGTGGACGAACTGACCCTGGACACCCCGGTGGAACTGCCCGAGCAGGGCGGCGTCCGGATCCAGGCGGAGGTGGGCACGCCGCTCGCGGACGGCTCCCGGGAGATCGCCCTCTACACCCGGCCCGACGAGGCCGACGGGGCCGAGGGCACGGACGGCGGCTGGGTCCGGCACGCGACCGGCACCCTGGCCCCCGCACGCCCGACGCAGGGCGAACCCCTGGCCCAGTGGCCGCCGCAGGACGCCCAGCCGGTGGAACTGGACGACTTCTACGCCGCCTTGGCAGCCGCCGGCCTCGACTACGGGCCGCTCTTCCAGGGCCTGCGCGGCGCCTGGCGCGCCGCCGACGGTGCGGTGTACGCCGACGTGGCGCTGCCCACCGTGGCCGACGACGCGGACTCCCCGGACGCCGGGGGCTTCGGCCTGCACCCCGCCCTCTTCGACGCCGCCCTGCACTGCGCGGCCCTGAGCGGCCCCGCGCAGAACGATCCGGCCGTACGCGTGCCGTTCAGCTGGTCCGGTGTCACCCTGCACGCCAAGGGCGCCACCGCCCTGCGCGTGCGCCTGACCCAGACGGGCACGGACGCCGTCTCGCTCGCGTTCGCCGACCCGACGGGAGCGCCGGTCGCCTCCGTGGAGTCCCTGGCACTGCGACCGGCGGCGCCCGCCGACGGCCGGATCCCTCCCGGCACGCTCTTCCGTGTCGAGTGGGCCGCCCTGCCCGCGTCCGGGCCGTCCACCCCGTGGACGCTCGTCGCCGACCCGAGGGCACTGGCGGCCTCGGCCGAGCCCCCCGCCCTGGTGGCCGTCCTCGTCGCCCCCGACCCCGAGGACCCCGACGGCCCGGACACCCCCGACGGGCCCGCCGCGGTCCGCCGCGCCGCCCACCGCGCCCTGGAGCTCGTGCGGACCTGGCTCGCCGACGAACGCTTCGCCGCCTCCCGCCTCGTCCTGCTCACCCGGGGCGCCGTGCCCGCCGGGGACACCCCGGTCGACCCGGCCGCCGCCGCCGTGTGGGGGCTGGTGCGCAGCGCGCAGACCGAGCACCCGGGCCGATTCGTCCTGCTCGACCTGGACCCGTCCGACGCCGGCACACCGGTCACCGGCCTGACGGACACCGACGAGCCGCAACTCGCCCTGCGGGAGGACCGGCTGTACGCACCCCGCCTCGCCCGCGCCATCGTTCCCCCGGCGACGCCCGGCCCGGCAGAGGAGCACGGCACGGTACTGATCACCGGCGGCACCGGCGTCCTCGGCGGCCGCGTCGCCCAGCACCTGGTCGCCGAACACGGCGTCCGCGACCTGCTGCTGGTGAGCCGGCGCGGCCCCGAAGCGCCCGGGGCGGACGAACTGATCGCCGAGCTGGCCTTGCTGGGGGCCCGCGCCCGCGCCCTCGCCTGCGATGTCGCCGACCGCGAGGCCCTGGCAGAGCTCCTCGCCGGCCTACCCGCCGACCGGCCGCTGACCGGTGTCGTGCACGCCGCCGGGATCGTGGACGACGGAGTGGTCACCTCCCTGACCCCCGACCGGCTCGACGCGGTCCTGGACGCCAAAGCGGCCTCCGCGCTGCACCTGGACGACCTGGTCGGAGACGTCTCCCTGTTCGTGCTGTTCTCCTCCGTCTCGGCGACCTTCGGCTCAGCGGGCCAGGCCGGCTACGCGGCGGCGAACGCGGTCCTGGACGCCGTCGCCCACCGCCGGGCGGGCGCCGTCTCCATCGGCTGGGGCCTGTGGGCGGAGTCCTCCGGCATCTCCGCCGGGCTGGACGAGACGGGACGGGCCAGGATCCGGCGGGTGGGCTCCGCCCTCGCCACCACCGAGGCGCTGGCCGTCCTGGACGCCGTCCGGACGGGACACACTCCGCACCTGGTCGCCCTCCGGCTGAACCTCACCGAGCTGAGGGAGGCCGCGGACCGCGACCCCGACACGGTGGCACCCCTGCTGCGAGGCCTGGTCACCCGCCGCGCCCTGCCCCGGGCGGCGCGTGCCGCACGCGGTGCCGCCTCCCCGCTGGGCGAGCGCCTCGCCGGCCTCGGCGAGGCCGAACGCATCGAACTGCTCAACGAGTTGGTACGGTCCGAAGCCGCCGGTGTGCTCGGGCACACCGGCGCGGAACCGATCGAGGACCACAAGCCGTTCAAGGACCTGGGCTTCGACTCCCTGACCGCGGTGGAACTGCGCAACCGGCTCGGCGCCGTGACGGGCCTGCGGCTGCCCGCGGCCCTCGTCTTCGACTACCCCTCCCCACAAGCCCTGGTCGCCCACCTGCTGTCCCACCTGACCGGCACGGACACCGCGGCACCCGTGCGGGCCACCCGCACCGCCGGCAGCGACGAGCCCATCGCCATCGTCGCCATGTCCTGCCGCTACCCCGGCGAGGTCAACAGCCCCGAGGACCTGTGGAACCTCGTCGCGACGGGCTCCGACGCCATCGGCCCGTTCCCGGACAACCGAGGCTGGGACACCACGGCCCTCTACGACCCCGACCCCGACGCGGCGGGCAAGTCCTACGTCCTCCAGGGCGGCTTCGTCCACGACGCGGACCGCTTCGACCCCGTGCCCTTCGGCATCTCGCCCCGCGAGGCGCTCGCGATGGACCCCCAGCAGCGGCTGATGCTCGAAGCCTCCTGGGAAGTCTTCGAACGGGCCGGAATCGACCCGAGCTCCCTGCGCGGCAGCTCCACCGGCGTGTTCGCCGGACTCATGTACCACGACTACGGCGCCACCATGACCGTGCTGCCGGAAGGGGTCGAGGGCTACCTCGGCACCGGCACCTCGGGCAGCGTCCTGGCCGGCCGGGTGTCCTACACCTTCGGACTCGAGGGCCCGGCCATGACCGTGGACACCGCCTGCTCCTCCTCCCTGGTCACGCTGCATCTGGCCTGCCAGGCACTGCGCAACGGCGAGTGCGACATGGCCCTGGCGGGCGGCGTCACGGTGCTCTCCACCCCGGCCGTCTTCATCGACTTCAGCAGGCAGCGCGGCCTGGCGTCCGACGGCCGCTGCAAGGCCTTCTCCGCCGACGCCGACGGCACCGGCTGGTCCGAGGGGGTGGGGGTGCTGCTGGTGGAGCGGCTCTCCGACGCCGTA
>NTHE01000126.1 GCA_002551355.1 Streptomyces sp. man185
ACAGCCAGGGCGGGCGGCCCGGAGCCCAGGGCGGGCGGCCCGGCGGCCAGGGCGGCCGTCCGGGCTCTCAGGACGGGCGCAAGAGCTTCCAGGGCGGACGCGACGAGCAGGAGCAGCGTCCCCGCCGCCCCCGCCCCGAGGAGCGCCGCTACGACGTCGGCAACGACGCCCCCGGCGCCCGGTCCGAGCAGGACAGCCCCCGCAAGGGCCGCGGCTCGGCGGCCCGCGGCGGTGCCAAGGGCGGCCCGAAGCCCGCACAGGGCGGCAGCCGCAGCGGCGGTTTCCGTCGCGCGGCTCCGTCCCGGCCGCGCGAGCTGGACGCCAAGATCGAGCAGCGCAACCGCGACCGGTACGCGAACAAGCCCGAGATCAACCTCCCCAAGACCCACCCGGGCGCCGAGCAGGAGGGCGAGCGGCTGCAGAAGGTCCTCGCCCGGGCCGGCATGGGCTCGCGCCGCGCGTGCGAGGAGCTGATCGAGCAGTCCCGTGTCGAGGTCAACGGCGAGATCGTCGTCGAGCAGGGCATGCGCGTCGACGTGCACCAGGACGAGATCAAGGTCGACGGTCTGACCGTCGCCGCGCAGTCCTACCTCTTCTTCGCCCTGAACAAGCCCGCCGGGGTCGTCTCCTCGATGGAGGACCCGGACGGCCGTCAGTGCCTCGGCGACTACGTGACCAACCGCGAGACGCGGCTGTTCCACGTCGGTCGGCTCGACACCGAGACGGAGGGCATCATCATGCTCACCAACCACGGTGAGCTGGCCCACCGCCTCACGCACCCCAAGTACGGGGTGAAGAAGACCTACCTGGCCGCCATCCAGGGCCCGCTGCCGCGCGACCTCGGCAAGCGGCTCAAGGACGGCATCCAGCTGGAGGACGGCTACGCCCGCGCCGACCACTTCCGCGTCGTCGAGAACACCGGCAAGAACTACCTGGTCGAGGTGACCCTCCACGAGGGCCGCAAGCACATCGTGCGCCGGATGCTGGCCGAGGCCGGCTTCCCGGTCGAGCGGCTCGTGCGGACGTCCTTCGGGCCGATCCCGCTCGGCGACCAGAAGTCCGGCTGGCTGCGCCGCCTGACCAACACCGAGGTCGGCATGCTGATGCGCGAGGTCGGTCTCTAACAGCACGCTCCCAGGGCCCGCGGCCGGTTCTGTTCGGAAAGTTCGAACAGAACCGGTCGCGGGCCTTTCGCTACCCCCGGCCACCCTTTATAGTCATAGTGACTATAAAGAAGGAGGCGGGCGTGAGTCTCGCGGACATACTCGATCCCCTGCAACAGCCCCTCGTGACGATCCTGGACACCCCGGTCAGCTGGACCGAGGTGCTCGGCTTCGGAAGCGGGGCGCTGTGCGTCTGGCTCGTGGCCCGCCAGCACCTCGCCAACTGGCCGATCGGCATCGCCAACAACCTTTTCTTCATCCTGCTGTTCGCCCAGGCCGGTCTGTACGCCGACGCCGGCCTCCAGATCGTCTTCATCACCCTCGCCGCGTACGGCTGGTGGACCTGGACCCACGGGGGTGGACCAGGCTCCTCGGTCCTGCCGGTGCGCAGGACGACCCGCACCGAATGGGCCTGGCTGCTCGCGGCGGGGGTGGTGGGGACCGCCGGGATCACGCTGCTGCTGTCCCGGGCCACCGACTCCACCGTCCCGTTCTGGGACGCGGCTACGACGTCCTTGTCGCTGATGGCGACCTACGGGCAGTGCCGCAAGCGCCTGGAGTCCTGGTGGCTCTGGATCGCCGCCGACGTGGTCTACATCCCGCTGTACGCGCACAAGGGGCTGTACCTGACCTCGCTGCTGTACGCCGGATTCCTCGCACTCTGCCTGGTCGGCCTGCGAAACTGGCACCGCGACCTGACCGCGCGCGAGGCCCGCCCGGTGGAGGTGGCCACGGCATGAAGGCTTACGAACACGGCCTGATCCTCGGCAAGTTCTACCCGCCGCACGCCGGCCACCACCACCTCGTGCGGACCGCCCGGGACCACTGCGAACGGCTGACGGTGCTGGTCTGCGCCGCCTCCGTGGAGTCCGTGCCACTCGCGGACCGGGTCGCCTGGATGCGCGAGGTGCACCCGGACGTCACGGTGGTCGGCGCGGTCGACGACACGCACATGGACGTGGCCGACCCGGCCGTCTGGGACGCCCACATGGCCGTCTTCACCGCGGCCGTGCCCGAGCGGGTCGACGCGGTCTTCACCTCGGAGGCGTACGGGCAGGAGCTGGGCCGTCGCTTCGGCGCGGAGTCCGTGCTCGTCGACCCCGACCGCACCCTCTTCCCGGTCTCCGGCACCGCCGTGCGCAAGGACCCGGCCGGCTGCTGGGACTTCCTCCAGCCGCCCGTGCGGGCCGCCCTCGCCCGCAGGGTCGTCGTCCTCGGCGCGGAGTCCACCGGCACCACCACCCTCGCGCGGGCGCTCGCCGCCCACTACCGGGCACGCGGCGGGGTGTGGGCGCGCACGGGGTACGTCGCCGAGTACGGGCGCGAGTACAGCGAGGAGAAGCTCGCCGCCCTGCGCGGGCGGTGGCCCGGGGCCGCCTGGGAGGACGTCACCTTCACCACCGACGACTTCCCCGTCATCGCCGAAGCCCAGAACGACCGCGAGGAGGCCGCCGCCCGCGCCGGATCACCGGTCCTCTTCTGCGACACCGACTCCTTCGCCACCACCGTCTGGCACGAGCGGTACGTCGGCGGCCGCAACCCCCTCGTCGAACGGATCGCCGACCGGACCGACCACCATCTGTGGCTGCTCACCGACCACGAGGGCGTCGCCTTCGAGGACGACGGACTGCGTGACGGCGAGGAGCTGCGCCCCTGGATGACCGACCGCTTCCGCGCCGAACTCACCCGCACCGGAAGGCGGTTCATCGAGATGACCGGCCCGCCCGAGGCGCGGCTCGCCGCCGCGGTCGCCGCCGTGGACGAACTCCTCGCCACCGGCTGGGACTTCGCCGCACCCCTCCCGGAGAAACGATGAGCACTCCCGTCCCCGAGGGCTACGACCCGCACGCCTACGCCCCGTTCGCGGTCACCGTCGACCTCGCGGTCTTCACCGTCCGCGAGGCCCGGCTGCACGTGCTGCTCGTCGAACGCGGGCAGGAGCCCTACCGGGGCCGGTGGGCGCTGCCCGGCGGCTTCCTCCTGCCACGCGAGTCCGCGGGTGACGCCGCCCGCCGCGAACTGGCCGAGGAGACCGGCCTCGGCCCGGACACGGCCGGCGCGCTCCACCTCGAACAGCTGCGCACCTACACCGACCCGGACCGCGACCCGAGGATGCGGGTCGTCTCCGTCGCGTACGCCGCACTCCTGCCGGACCTGCCCGAACCGCGCGGCGGCGGCGACGCGGCGAACGCCCGGTGGTGGGACGCGGACGCGGTCGGCCCCCTGGCCTTCGACCACGACCGCATCCTCGCCGACGCCCGCGACCGGATCGGCGCCAAGCTCGAATACAGCTGCCTGGCGACCGAGTTCTGCCCCGCGGAGTTCACCCTCGGCGAGCTTCAGCAGGTCTACGAGACCGTCTGGGGCGTCGAGCTGGACCGCCCCAACTTCCGGCGCAAGGTCCTGAGCGCGCCGGGCTTCGTCGAGCCGGTCGGCGGCCCGCCGCGCCGCACCGGCGGCCGGGGCAAACCGGCCGCCCTCTACCGGGCGGGCGACGCCACCGCCCTGCACCCGCCGCTCCTGCGCCCCCAGCGCGCCGACGCTTCCCCCTCCGCACCGGAAGGACGAGACCGATGACCCTCGCCACCCCGCCCCTCACCAAGCAGGCCGCCACCGGCGTGCTGACCGGGCTCGCGCTCGGTGACGCGCTCGGCTTCCCGACCGAGTTCAACGATGTGCCCGCCATCCTCGCCAAGTTCGGCCCCTGGCGGCACATGCCCCTCCTGAAGCCCGCCATCGTCTCCGACGACACCCAGATGACGATCGCGCTGGGCCGGGGCATCCGTAGCGCCATGGACAGCGGACTGCTCACCCCCGAACGGATGGTGGGCCCGGTCGGCGCCGAGTTCGTCGCCTGGTACCACTCGCCGGACAACAACCGCGCCCCCGGCAACACCTGCCTCACCGCCTGCCGCCTCCTCGAACGCACCCGGGTCTGGCAGGAGGCCAGCCAGACGCACTCCAAGGGCTGCGGCGCCAACATGCGGGTCGCCCCCGTCGGCCTGGTCCCCGGCCTCAGCGCGGAACAGCGCGCCGGCGCCGCCCAGCTCCAGGCCGCCCTGACCCATGGCCACCCCACCGCCCTGGCCGCCTCCGACCTGCTGGCCCGCGCGGTGTTCCTGCTCGCCCAGGGCGCCGAACCCCTCGGCCTGATCGGGCAGTTGCGCAGCTACGCCGTGGAGAACCGGGGCCGCTACCACACCCGCTGGCTCGGCGACCTCTGGCGCTACGCGGGCGACGCCACACCGGGGGCGTACATCCAGCGTGGCTGGGACGAGTGCCTGGCGGCCCTGGGAACCGTCCGGGACGCCCTGCGCGACCCGTCACCGGAGACCGACCCGTGCGAACGCACCGGCGACGGCTGGATCGCCGAGGAAGCCCTTGCCACCGCCCTGCACTGCTTCCTGCTCTTCCCCGAGGAACCCGTCACCGCCCTGCGCCGGGCCGCCTGCACCCGGGGGGACTCCGACTCCATCGCCTGCCTGACCGGAGCGCTGGCCGGGGCGCACCTGGGCGCGGCGGCCTGGCCCAAGGAGTGGTCCGAGCGCATCGAGTACCGCAGCGACCTGCTGTCCCTCGCGGCGCTCTGGGACGCATGAGCCATGACGGCCACCACCGGCGACCCGTCGGCCGGTTCGGGCCTCCCGGTCACCGATCTGAGCCAGGATCTCGCGAGTTCGTCCGCCTGACGCTCCGGCCGAACGGCCACGCCCTGGAACAGGTGCTGTCCCCGCTGGTGGTGCACACGAGCCCGCTCCACACGGAGCCGACCGCGCTCGCCCCGGGCGACCTCGTCGTACGGGCCGGACTCTCGGGCTGACCGGTCAGTGCGGCCCGGGCGTCTCCCGCGCCGCCGAGGCCCGCCGGGTCCGGACGAGAAAGTCCTCCACGGCCGCCCGGTCCGGCTCCGGCGGCAGCGGGGAGCGGGTCGCCGCCTCGTCGTTCTCCTCGCCGAGGCGGTTCATCCGGCGCTCCACCTCCGGCCAGGGCACCTCGCCCCGCTTCACCGCCAGCAGGTCCTCGCGGGCCTCGCCGACGTCGATGCGCAGCTCGCCCGTACGCAGCAGGTCCCGGCTGCTCGCCAGCAGCCGCAGCAGATGCATCGCGTGCTTCCAGCGCGGCGCGCCGTGCACCCGTACGTCCGCCTCCAGCTTTCTGCGCTGGCCCAGCGCGTACCGGACGAACGTGCCGTGCGCGAGCCGCGACAGGAACGCCCCGCGCAGCGCCAGCAGTTCGCGGCCGGTCTCGTCCACGGACTCCACCAGCGGGGAGTGCAGGCACTCCAGCACGTTCGGGTTGGCCCGCAGCGCCAGCTCGCAGAAGCGCTCCAGCTCCCAGGAGAACTGCTCCGGCGCGGGGCCCTCGACATGAGTCGGCGGCTTCTCGAAGCGCCAGAACAGCGGGGTGGGCGCGAGGAACACCCCGCGCCGGTCCGTATCGCTGTCCTCCGTTGCCAGGCCGAACGCGCGCGAACCCATCACGCAGGCGTAGACCGTGTGGTCGCGTGCGAGAGCTTCCTCGGCAGGAGTGATCATGGCCGCGAGCGTACGGGGGGAGCGGACCGCCGCGCCCAGGATATTCGGGCCCGCCGTCAGCCCAGCCGGATCGCCCCGCCCGAGACGGTGATCTGCTCGGCCGGCAGCGGGCGGGTCGCCGGGCCGGCCTCGACCGCCGCGTCCGTGATGGAGAACTTGCTGCCGTGGCAGGGGCAGTTGATGGTGCCGTCGCTGACCGCCGAGACGAGGCACTGGGCGTGGGTGCAGACGGCGGAGAAGGCCTTGAACTCTCCCTCCTCCGGCTGGGTCACCACCACCTTCCGCTCCTTGAAGACCGTGCCCCCGCCGACCGGGATGTCGCTCGTCGCGGCAAGCTCCTCACCGCCGGGTGAGGCGTTGGGGGAGGTCCCGGGCGATGCCGTGTCCGAGGCCGTCGGCGTACCGCTCGCGTCCCCTCCGCCGCTCTCGTCGCCGGACGATCCGCAGCCGGTCACCAGGGCGGCGGCGCCCGCCGCGCCCGCGGTCAGAACCGTCCTTCGCCGTGCGTTCATGGGCTCTCCAGTCGTCGAGGCGTGAGAGGGGTGATCCGTGCCGGCCATGGTGGTGCCAGGGGGCGCGCAGGTGAAGCAACCGGGCGGGCCGGAGGGTATTTCCTGTACAGTCGTCCAGGAAATCGCCCCTGGAAGGCCGACCGTCATGCACATCGCAGCTCAGGTCCTGGTCGCGCTCGTCGCGCTGATCCACGCCTACTTCCTCGTCCTGGAGATGTTCCTCTGGGACACCGACCGCGGCCGCAAGGCCTTCAGTACGACTCCCGCCTTCTCCCGCGAGAGCGCCACCCTCGCCGCCAACCAGGGCCTCTACAACGGGTTCATGACCGCCGGTCTTGTCTGGGGCCTCCTCGCGAGCGACCCCGTCGCCTTCCAGGCGCAGGTCTTCTTCCTGAGCTGCCTGATCGTCGCCGGGGTCTACGGGGCCGCCACCGTGAGCCGGAAGATCCTCTACGTCCAGGCGGCGCCGTCCGCACTCGCCCTCGGAGCCGTGCTGCTCGCGGGCTGAGATCCTGGGCCGATGACACCCGCAGTCACGGTCGGCAGCGCCGACCCGCGCACCGCACGCACCCGGGCCAAGCTCCGGGCCGCCCTGCTCGCCGCCTGCGAGCACCGGCCGCTCGAACAGGTCAGCGTGGCGCAGGTGGTCCGCGGGGCCGGCGTCGGGCGTGCCACCTTCTACCTCCACTACGACGACCTGCACGCCCTGGCGGTGGACGCCTGCGCCGAGGTCGTCACCGAAGCGGTCGACGCCCTGCACGCCTGGGACGGCGCGCCGCCCGGCCCGGACGCGCCCCCGGCCCCGCTCGCCGCCCTCCTCGCGTCCGTCCACACCCGGGTCCCCGTCTACCGCAGCCTGCTGCGCGAGGGCGGCGGTGGGCCGCTCGGCGAGCTGCTCCACCGGGAGCTGCGGCAGCGCAGCCTCGACGAGCTGCGCGCCCGCCGCCCGGCGGACACCGGACACGACCTCACCGCGAGCGCCGTCGCCGGGATCTTCACCGGGGTCCTCGCCGACTGGGTGCACGGGCGGGTCACCGTGGACCCCGACCAGCTCGCCGGCCGGATCTGGCGCATGCTCCTCGCGGTCCACGCCACCGCCCGTCTCACGGAGAGAGCGCGGTGACCGGGCCCGGCGCCTCCCCTCTAGGGTGATCGGGAGCAGTGCGCGAGTGAACGAACAAGGAGTACGACGTGGCGGTACGAGCGGTCCGGGGCGCCGTCCAGCTGGACAGGGACGAGGCCGGGCACATGGACGAGCGGGTCGGTGAACTGCTGACCGCCGTCCTGGAACGCAACGAGCTCGTCGCCGACGACCTGATCAGCATCTGGTTCACCGCCACCCCGGACCTGCACAGCGACTTCCCGGCCGCCGCCGCGCGCGGCCTCGGGATCGTCGACGTCCCCCTGATCTGCGCCCAGGAGCTGGACATCGACGGGGCGATGCCCCGGGTCGTCCGTATCCTCGTGCATGTCGAGACCTACCTCTCGCGCGCCGAGATCAGCCACGTCTACCTCGGCGCCACCGCCGCCCTGCGCAAGGACATCGCCCAGTGAGAACCGCCCTCGTCATCGGAACCGGGCTCGTCGGCACCTCCGCCGCCCTCGCGCTGGCCGGCCGCGGCATCCACGTGCACCTCGTCGACCACGACCCCGAGTCGGCCCGCACCGCCGCCGCGCTCGGCGCCGGGACCGACGAGCCGCCCGCCGGCCCGGTCGACCTCGCCGTCGTCGCCGTGCCGCCCGCGCACACCGCCGCCGTGCTCGCC
>NTHE01000127.1 GCA_002551355.1 Streptomyces sp. man185
GGGCGGGGCGGCGCCGGCTCGCGCTGGTGGCGGCGGTCGTGCTCGCGAGCGCCGGTCCCGCGCTGGTGGCCGGATTCTCCGGCGGCCCGGCGGGCGGGACGGGCGCGCAGCGGTGGTCCGGGACGGACGGGGCGTCGGGAGTGGCCGCGGTGGTGACGGCGGCGGGGCACGACTGGGGGACGGCGGTGGCGCTGGAAGTGGCGCGGGTTCCGGTGGTGGGGGTGTGCGCGCTGGTCGCGGTGGGCCGGGACGGCAGTGAGGAGACGGTGGGCAGCTGGTCGGCCGGGGGTGCGGGGGACGGTCCGGTGGAGGTGTCGGGCGGGGCGGCGCTGCGGCCGGAGGGCATCGACCACTTCGAGGTGCGGACGGCGGACGGGCGGCGGCTGGTGACGGTCACCCGGTGAGCCGGGCTGCCGCTACTTGAGGAACTTCGAGAGCCGGCGGTCGGCCAGCGGCTTCCCGCCGGTCTGACAGGTGGGGCAGTACTGGAGCGAGGAGTCGCTGAAGGAGACCTCCAGGATCGTGTCCCCGCAGACCGGGCAGGCCTCGCCGGTGCGCCCGTGGACCCGCATCCCGGTCTTCTTCTCCGCCTTGAGCTTGCCCGCCTCCACCCCGCTGGAGCGGTCCACGGCGTCCTTCAGGGTGGTGCGCAGCGCGGTGTACAGGCGGGTGACATCGTCCTCGCCGAGGTCGGCGGTCCGCTTGAACGGGGACATCCTCGCGACGTGCAGGATCTCGTCGCTGTAGGCGTTGCCGATGCCCGCGATCAGCGACTGGTCGCGGAGCGCGCCCTTGATCTGGCGGCGCTCCCCGGCGAGCAGCGCGGCGAACGCGTCGCGGTCGAAGGCGTCGGCCAGCGGATCGGGGCCCAGGCGGGCGATGCCGGGGACGTCCATGGGGTCGCGGACGAGGTGGACCGAGAGGCTCTTCTTGGTGCCCATCTCGGTCAGGTCGAAGCCGTCGCCGTCCGTGGTCACCAGCCGCAGGGCGAGCGGGCCCTTGCCGGGCCGGGGCGGGGCGGCCGGGAAGGAGTCCTTCCAGCGGAGCCAGCCGGCCCGGGCGAGGTGGGTGCACAGGTGGAGCCCGCCCGCCTCGATGTCGAGGAACTTGCCGTGCCGGGCGACCGAGGTGACCCGCTCGCCCTCCAGCGCGGTCAGCGGCGGGTCGTACGTCTTCAGGACGCTGATCGCCAGCGGGAGGACGCGGGCGATCTCCTTGCCGACCAGGTGGTCGTCGAGGAAGACCCGCAGGGCTTCGACTTCGGGCAGTTCGGGCATGGTTCAAGACTGCCGCAGCCGATGGGCGGCTGCCTGTCAGGACACCGGCGCGCGGTCCGTGCCGGTGATGACGGTGTACAGCTCCGCGAACTCCTCCTCGACCGCCGCGGCGAGCCGTTCGAGGTCGGGCAGCGCCTTGCCATCGGCCACCAGGCCCACGTGCACCCGCCCGCCGTAGGTGGACAGGGCGACGGCCAGGGACTGGCCCCGGGCCAGCGGCGCCATCGGGTAGAGGGCGGTGAGCGGGCAGCCGCCCAGCGAGAGCGCGGAGCGGGGCAGCGGCACGCTGGTGACCAGCACGTCGAAGAGCATGCGGGCGGCGTTGGCGGCCAATGGTGCGCCGAACCGGTGGGCGAGCGGCGGCAGTTGGTCGGCGAGTACGGCGACGGCCCCGGCGCCCTTCAGGGGACCGGCCGCCTTGTTGCGGTCCATCGCGCTCCGGACCGCCCGGAGCCGCTCGCGCGGGTCGGCGGCGGTGACCGGCAGGCCGAGGAGATAGGCGGAGAGCCGGTTGCCGGTGGCGGCCCCGCCGGGCCTGCGCCGGGAGACGGGGACGAGGGCGCGCGGGTCCGCGGTGGGCAGGGGCTCGCCGCGCTCGGCCATCCAGCGGCGCAGCGCCCCGGCGACGACGCCGAGGAGGATGTCGTTGGCGGTGCCGCCCTCGGCGCGCCGGATCCGCTGGAGGTCCCCGGCGTCGAGGTCGGCGGTGGCCAGGCGCCGGGTGCCGCTGGAGGGCGCGGTGAAGGCGGACGGGCCCCACAGGTCCAGGCGGCCGGCGCGGACGACGGAGGCGCCCACGCCGAGCGCACGGCCGACCTCGCCGATCCGGCCGAGCGCCATGCCCGCCATTTCGCGGGGGTCGGGCAGCCAGGAGCGGGGAGGGACGGCGGGGCGGCCCCGGGCGGCGGTGCGGGCGCTGGTGACGGCGGCGATCTCGTCGAAGATCCCGGCCCCGATGGCGACCGCCCGCATGCCGTCGGCCAGGGCGTGGTGCAGCTTCACCAGGACGGCGAAGGGTCCGCCGTCCGGGCCGCCGATGAGGTACATCCGCCAGGGCGGCAGCCCGCGCCCGAGCGGTCGCTCCATCAGTTCGCCGGCCAGCCGGGTGGCCTCCGCCATGAAGTCCCCGTCGGCCACGACGACGCGCTCGACGTGCCGGTGCACGTCGAAGTCCTTGTCCACCGTCCAGGCCTTGCCGCCGACCGGCAGCAGGACGTCCCGTACGCACATGCGCAGCCGGGGGATGGCGGCGGCGCGGGTCCCGAGCAAATCGAGGATCCGGCCCGGACCGACGCCCGGCGCCGGGGCGAACACGGCGAGCGCGCCCAGGTGCATCGGGTGGGCGTCCGATTCGAGGTGCCAGAAAGCAAGATCGAGCGGGGCCAGGAGCTCGGTACTCAACGGGGACCTCATGTCGTCGAAGATGTCGTCGAGGGCGGCGGGGCCGGGGTGCGGCCGGTCCCCCGCAGTCAATCCTTCGCGGTCGGTTACGGTCAAGTACGGCCATGTTACGTACTGTTACGCTGCCGCGCCGGTCACGCCCGTACGGGGTTTCGGCGGGCCGGGATTCAGCGCGCCGGAATGAGGAACTCGCACCACACGCATTTGCCGCTGCCCCGCGACTCGACGCCCCAGACGTCGGCCAGCCGGTCGACCAGCATCAGGCCGCGCCCCGACACCCCGGACTCCCCCGCGTCGCGGCGCCGTGGCAGTGCGCTGGACCGGTCCTCGACGTCGACGCGCAGCCGTCGCTCGGTTCCGGCGAGCACCCGGATCGTCACGACGGCGCCGCCGTCGGTGTGCATGAGCGCGTTGGTGATCAGTTCGTCGGCCGCGAGCTCGATCTCGTCGGCCCGGTCCTTCGCCCCCCAGGCCCGGACAGCGGCCCGGATCATGTGCCGGGACGAGCTGAGCGCCTCGGGGTCGTTCTGGGCGACGTGCTGCTGGAGCCGGCCGCCCGGCTGCGGGGCGTGCGCCGCCCGGCGGCGCAGCAGCAGGACCGCGACGTCGTCCTGGCCGCCGCGCCCGTCGACGGCGTCGCAGAGCTGGTCGGCCAGTTTCTGCAGGTCGTGGGGGCCGTTGGTGATGAGGGCGGTGAGCAGCTGCATGCCTTCGTCGAGGTCGGAGCCCGGCAGTTCGACGAGGCCGTCGGTGAACAGGATCATCGTCTGGCCGGGGTCCAGCTCGACCGTGCCGACCGGGTACTCCAGCCGGCCGAACTCCGCCGAGAGGCCGAGAGGCAGGCCTCCCTCGGACGGCATCCTGCGGCAGCTCCCGTCCACGTCCCGTACCAGCGGGTCGACGTGTCCGGCGCGGACCACCTGGACGACGCCGGTGGTGAGGTCGACCTCGGCATAGGTGCAGGTGGCGAAGCGGTCGGTGTCCAGTTCGTGGAGGAAGACGGAGGCGCGCGCCATGACCGTGGCGGGACTGTGCCCCTCGGCCGCGTACGCGCGCAGGACGATCCTGAGCTGCCCCATGACGGCGGCGGCGTGGGTGTCGTGGCCCTGGACGTCCCCGATGACGGCGCCGACCCGGCCGCCGGGCAGCGGGATCAGGTCGTACCAGTCGCCTCCGATGTCCCGCCCGAGGCGGGCCGAGCGGTAGCGGACCGCGACCTGTGCCCCGGGCACGGCCGGGATCCGGCGCGGCAGCATCGCCTGCTGGAGGCCCTCGGCGAGGTCGTGCTCCTGTTCGTAGAGCATGGCGCGCTGGAGGCTCTGGGCGATCGAGGTGCCGAGCGCCATCAGCAGGTTGCGCTCGTCGGCGGTGAAGCCCGCCTTGTCCCGGTAGAGGAGGCCGAGCGCGCCGATCGGGCGGGCCTGGGCGATCAGCGGCATATAGGCGGCGGAGGTGATCCCGAGGTGGCTGATGTTGGGCCACAGGACCGGGTAGGAGGCGGCGAAGTCCTCGGCGGACTCGATGAAGCGCGGGGAGAGCGTGCGGACGACTTCGCTCATCGGGTACTGCTCGTCCACCCGGGTGTACCGGGTGCCGGGGACGTACGCGCCTTCGGGGCCGTCGGCGACCAGGTGGATGCGGCCGGACTCCAGCAGGCCCATGACGAGGCTGGTGGCCCCGAGGTGGGCGAGGCCCTGGGAGTTCTTGAGGACGGCGATGACGTCCTTGACCGTACGGGCGTGGGCCAGCGCGGCGGTGGTGCCCTCGACCAGGCTGGTGCGCTGGCGGCGCTCCTCGTCCAGCTCGCGCCGGGCGGTGGAGTCGGCCAGTTCCTGGGTGGCGTCGCGGACGATCCCGATGATGCGGCGCGGGCGGCCGGTCCCGTCCCGGCGGACGAAGCCCTGGGTGTGTGTCCAGCGCAGCGTGCCGTCGCGCCGCTGGATGCGGAAGTACGCGCCGTAGTCGGTGCGCCCGCTCTTGAGGGCGTGCGAGACCAGCCCGTCCAGGCGCTGGGCCTCGTCCGTCGGCACGCGCGCCGCCAGTGAGGCCGGCCGGTCGTCGTATTCGTCCGCGGTCAGGTCGAACACGTCGAGGGCGGGCTGGTCCATGTGCATGAGGCCGGTGTCAAGATCCCAGTCGAAGCTGCCCATACGGTTCAGGGCGAGGCTGAGGTCCGGGTGGGCGGGCCAGTCGTCGGGGAGTGACAGGGCACCCGCTACCCGATCATCCATGTTGGCCACTCTGCCACCATTTTTCCGATTCCTCCTGTCCGATTCCGCCAGTCCTCACCCTCGACCGGTCAGTCGGCGAACACGTCGCCGAGATCCGCTTCCATGGGCTCGTCCGGCTCGGCGGGCAGGTCCGGCTCGGCGGGCTCGGCGGGCACGTCCGGCTCGGCGGGCTCGGCGGGCCCTTCCGGCTCGGCGGGGAAGACCTGGGTCGGCTCGGGCGCGACGTCCGGGTCACCCTCCTCGTACTCCCACGGGTCCTCGGGCGGTGTGTCGCCGAAGTCGTCGGACGACTCCCCGGGTCCGGGGTCCGTCGGCGCTTCCGGCTCGGAGGGGGCCGGGTCGGACGGGGTGGACTCCGGGGGCGCGGGCTCGGAGGGACGGCCCGGGGACGGGAAGAGCAGGTCGGAGTCGGGCTCGTAGGGCGGCGGGTCGTCCGGGGTCCGGTCGCGGCCGCCGCTGTCACCCATGGCCCGCTCGATCCAGGTGTTGTCGTCGGTGTTCACGATGATCAGGCTCGTGGCCGCCTTGACGCCTGGCTCGACGGCCAGGATGCGCGCGGGGTCGTAGCCGGGCCAGCGCTCGCCCCGGTGGGCGATCTTCCCGTCGGCGACCACGGGCGGGCCGAGCGGGTTGCCACAGGCGCAGCGGACCCGGGGCATCCCCCGGCTGTCGACCAGGACGGCGGTGCCCGCCTGGAGCACGGCCTGGAAGGCGGTGGCCGAGCCGGCGCTGTAGCCGTGGTTGGTGACCTGGGCGTCGGCGCGAAGGACGACCGGGGTGAGGGACTTCAGGTAGCCCGGGATCTGCACGGCCTCGACGCCGGCCGCGTCGGCGAAGGCGCGCGCCTTGTCCTCGTCGTCGGCGAGGAGGGTGGCCTGCTGCTCGACGTCGCAGGCGGCGACCGATCGGGTGCCGCCGTAGAGCCCCGGGACGGCACCGGAGACCGGATGGACCGTCCGGGTGGTGGAGGTCGGTTCCGCGTCCGGCGCTCCGGTGGGGGACGGGGAAGCCTTCGCCCGTGCCGTGGACACGGTGAACGGTCCGGGGCCCGGGGACGCGAGCGGCTGGAGGAGGACATCCTTGGCCTCCGCGGTGCCCGTGGTGCCCTTCGCCGTCCGGTCGCCGCCGTCTCCGCAGCCGGCGACCGCGAACAGCACCCCGACGGACAGCGCGGCGAGCGCGGTACGCCGGAAACGTCCTTGTGAGCCCACAGAGCTCTCCTGCCTGTCCCTGGGGAACGGATGGGTGTCACCATCTGTGCCGCACCGAGCACCGGCCCGCAAGCGGACGGGCGGCCGCCACCCCAGTCTTGAACACGTTCAAGAAACCCTCTACTCTCACTCCTAGAACTTGAACACGTTCAAAGAAAGGGGGGAAGTCATGTCCGCACTGGTCAACGCCATCGTCATGCTGGGCATGCTCGTCGTCGTGCCGGCGGGGCTGAGGCTCACCGAACGGCAGGAGCTGTACCGGATCCGCCGGCTCTGGCCCCTCTTCGCCGTGCCGGGTGCCCTCGCCCTCTGGCTGCCGCGCGGCGCCACGGCCACGGTGCTCGCCTGCTGCTACGCGCTGGGCACCGCCCTGCTCGCCCTGCACGCCCCGCGCCGGGCCGTCCGCGGCCGGGACCTCGACCCCGCCGGGATCGCCCTGCTCACCGCACTGGTCACCCCGGCCGTCGCAGCGACCGCCCTGGTCGCCGAGCGTTCGGGGCACGAGCTGTTCGGGTTCGACCTCGGCATCCTCGCGCTGACCGTGCCGCACTTCCACTTCGCCGGATACGCCGCCGCCCTGATCGCCGGGCTGGTCTGCCGGGTCTCCGACGGCCCGGCGGGCCGCTTCGCCGCGCTGAGCGTGCCGCTGGGCACCCTGCTCGTCCTCGTCGGGTACTTCATCGGCGACTGGGCCGAGCTCGCCGGAGCCCTCGTCCTGACGGCCGGCATGTGGACGGTCTCCCTGCTGACCTGGCGCATGGGGCGCGCCGAAGGGCGGGACCGGACGACGCGGCTCCTGCTCCTCTCCGCCGCCGCCGTCCTGGTGGCGACGATGCTGCTCGCGCTGAGCTGGGCGCTCGGCGAGGCGACCGGACTCCCCCACCCCAGCCTGACCTGGATGGCCGCCACGCATGGCCTGGGCAACGCGCTGGGCTTCGCCCTCTGCTCGCTGCTGGCCTGGCGGCGGCTCGGCACCGACGACCCCGTCCGCATCGAAGGCCGCACCGGCGTCCTTTCCGACATCGAAGGCAGGACCGCATGAGCACCCTCACCTACCCGGAGGTCGGCGCGACCCGGCTCGGCCCGCTCCCCCGGGACTACCACCACCTCCACCACCGCACCCGGGTCGGCCGGGGCGAGGCGGACTTCGCCGCCGCCGGCGCGGCGATCACCGAGTGGCGGATGCACCGCGCGTCGGGCGCCCGGGTGGAGGCCTCGGCCCGGCGCGCGGAGCCCGGCGGAGACGTCCGGGTCTCCCTGGGCCTGGGCCCGCTGCGTTTCACCGCTCCGTGCGAGGTGATCTGGACGGCGTACGGGGAGGAAGGCCGCACCGGCTTCGGCTACGGCACCCTGGCCGGGCATCCGGAGCGCGGCGAGGAGTGCTTCGTGGTGGACCTCGCGGACGACGGCACGGTGTGGTTCACGGTGCTGGCGTTCTCGCGTCCCGCCTCCTGGTACGCGCGCCTCGCCGGGCCGCTGGTGCCGCCCGTGCAGCACTGGTACGCGCGCCGGCTCGGCCGTGCGCTCCGCCGGATCGTCGCCGCGGACTGACCCGCCCGCGC
>NTHE01000128.1 GCA_002551355.1 Streptomyces sp. man185
GGGCCCGGGTTCGGCGCGGCGGCCGGAGCCGGTACGGCGGCAGCGGCGGCCGCCGCCGCGGCGTCCTGCTGCCGGGGCCGGGTGCGCTCCTGTGGCCGGGCCGCCAGCGGCTGCCGGCCTTCGTGGGAGGTGGGGTGCTCCGTCACGCGTGGGATTCCGTCCGTCCGGGCCGGTTGTATGAGGCAGTCACCTCGTGGGGCGTCACTGTGCCCCGGCAAGCGCGGGAAGAACAACGGCTGTCACCGGATGCCCCCGATGAAGGGGCCGAAACCGAGCGCCGAGGAGATGGCCGACGGGCGACCCCGCCCTCGGCGGACGCGGCGAGCGGGCAGCGGCCGGCGTGCATGTCTCCACCCCCTCGTAGTGGCTCCCGCGACCGAGCGGAACGTCCGGGTCCGTGGCCCGTCCCTCCGCACGACCGGTGTGATGACTTGTGGTCAGTTCCGGTGTGGCGCCCGCTGGTTGCGGTGATCTGCCCTCCGTACGACCGGACCTGCCGACCGGGCCGCCCGAAGGGTCTCTCCAGGGTCTCACGACGGCATACGGGCAGGGGTGCGGTCCCAGTCATCCGGCAGCGGCGGCACCTGCCACCGCGGATCGGGCCGCCAGTGCTCCCAGCCGTCCCGGAAGGGCGACCCCCACCCGGTGATCACCTCGACCGCCGCGAGGCCCGCCTCCCGGACCCGCCGCGCGGTCTCCCGGTCCATCAGACCGACGTGCTGCGCCTGCGCGAACTCGTCCTCGTCGAGCCATTTCCAGCTCCGGTCGGGGTTCACGGAGATGTCGAGAAAGTGATCCTCGGAATCCACCCCTCCGGACCACCGGGTGCGGGGCTCCTCCAGATTCACGTACCAGTTGCGGAACATCCAGCCGCGGTCCCAGAACAGCCACACCGACCACGGGTCCCCCGGCCGGGCCAGCTTCAGCACCCCGGACCCGAACCACGTCGAGCGGGCCGTGGTGCGCGGCGCGGTGTAGCGGGTGGCCAGCGGCTCCGCGTGCACCTGGGTGCCGTCCGCCAGCACCGGCCGCACGCACTCGGTGCCCGGCGCCATCCAGACGGCGAGCAGCTCGTCGGTGTCCTGCACGACGGTCACCGGACGGCAGATGTGCACGGGCGGGGCACCGGCCGTCCGGTGGGTCCGGCCGTTGTCCCGGTAGCGCCAGAGGATCCGGTCCCCCGGCGCCCAGCGCCCGCACTCTCCCGTGCCTGTCATCCCCGTACCTGTCATGGAGGGATCTTACGGAGCGCTCCCACCGGCCCGCTGCGACTCAGGTCACCCGGATACCGGCGAGCACCCCCGCCCGGCGATCACGGACGCGTCATCCGCAGCACGTCCAGCGCCTCGTCGAGCTGTTCCATCGTCAGGTCGCCGCGCTCCACATAGCCCGAGGCCAGGACCGTCTCGCGGATCGTCGTCCCGTCCTTCAGGGACTTCTTGGCGACCTTCGCCGCCTCCTCGTAGCCGATGTACTTGTTGAGCGGGGTCACCACGGACGGCGAGGACTCGGCGTAGGCGCGGGCCCGCTCGACGTCGGCGGTGATGCCGTCGACCGTACGGTCCGCGAGCAGCCGGGATGCGTTGGCCAGCAGCCGTACGGACTCCAGCAGGTTCTTCGCGATGACCGGGAGCATCACGTTCAGCTCGAAGTTGCCCGCCGCGCCGGCCGTGGCGACCGTCGCGTCGTTGCCGGTGACCTGGGCCGCCACCATCAGGACCGCCTCGGGGATCACCGGATTGACCTTGCCCGGCATGATCGACGAGCCCGGCTGGAGGTCGGGCAGCGCGATCTCCGCGAGTCCCGTGCGCGGGCCCGACGCCATCCACCGCAGGTCGTTGGAGATCTTCGTCAGCGACACGGCGATGGTCCGCAGCTGGCCGGACGTCTCCACCAGTCCGTCCCGCGCGCCCTGCGCCTCGAAGTGGTCGCGGGCCTCGGTGAGCGGCAGTCCGGTGGCGTCCGCGACCTCGGCGATCACAGCCGCGGAGAAGCCGGGCGGGGTGTTGATGCCGGTGCCCACCGCCGTGCCGCCCAGCGGCAGTTCGGCGAGCCGGGGCAGCGAGGCGCGCAGTCGCTCCACGCCGTAGCGGATCTGCGCCGCGTAGCCGCCGAACTCCTGGCCGAGGGTGACCGGGGTGGCGTCCATGAGATGCGTACGGCCGGACTTCACGACCTCCGAGAATTCGGCCGATTTCCGCCCCAGGGATGCCGCCAGGTGGTCCAGGGCGGGGATCAGATCGGCGGTCACGGCGGCGGTCGCGGCGATGTGGATGGAGGACGGGAAGACGTCGTTGGACGACTGGGAGGCGTTCACATGGTCGTTGGGGTGGACCTCGCGGCCGAGGCGCTCGGTGGCCAGGGTGGCGATCACCTCGTTGGTGTTCATGTTCGACGAGGTGCCGGACCCCGTCTGGAACACGTCGACCGGGAAGTGCTCGTCCCAGCGGCCCGACGCGACCTCGGCGGCGGCCTCCTGGATCGCGGCGGAGATGTCCGGATCCAGTACCTTCAGCTCGGCGTTGACCTTGGCGGCCGCGCCCTTGATCCGGGCGAGCGCCTCGATGTGGGCCCGCTCCAGGCGCTGCCCGGAGACGGGGAAGTTCTCCACCGCCCGCTGGGTCTGCGCGCGCCACTTGGCGTGCGCGGGAACCCGCACCTCACCCATCGAGTCGTGCTCGATCCGGAACCCGCTGCCGCCCGACGTGTCACCTGATGTGTCGCCCATGGTGTTTAAACCTCCTGAAAAAGATGAGCACTTGTCTTGTTCTATGTATTCCCAAGTCGCCTACCGGCCAGTAAATACCGGGGGTAACCACTTACCGGGAGGCGCAATGAGGCGCACCAGCACCAGACTTCGAGGGCTCCGAAGCCTTCGCCGGCTCCGCTGTACGGTCGCCGCCACCGTGGCTCTCGCGGCAGCCGTCGGCGGTATGGCCGCCGCCGGACCCGCGGGCGCGACGGAGTCGGGTACCAGCTCTATCGCATCCACCCCTCTCCCGCCCGCACTGGAAGCCGTCCGGGCCGCCGAGGCCACCCAGCTGTACGGCAGCCCCGCCGAGCGGCCGCTCGGCGAGCGCAAGACCGGGCTGATCTCGCTCGGCGACAGTGAGATCTCCGGCGAGGGCGTCGGCACCTACGACCCCGGCACCAACGGGCCGGACAACTGGTGCCACCGCTCGCCGGAGGCCGCCATCCACCGCACGGGCATCGCGGCGGACCTCACGTACAACGTCTCGTGCTCCGGCGCCTATACCGGGAACATCAAAATCGGTGGAAACAAGCAGTACGCCGACGAGCTCGTGCAGAGCGACAGCCTCGCGATCAAGGCCCGCAACACTCGGATCAAGATGATCGTCCTGGTCGCCGGGGCCAACGACGACCTCCAGTTCGGCCCGGTCATGACCGACTGCGTGGTCCGCTACATCAGCCTCCAGGGCCCCTGCGAGCCGAAGTACGCGGGCGGCTGGCAGGCCCGCGTCGACGCGCTGGTCCCCAAGGTCGAGGCGACGGTCCGCGACCTGCGTACGGTGATGGCCGACGCCGGGTACGCGAACAGTGACTACAAGCTCGTCCTGATGGGCTACCCGAGCCCCATCGGCCCGGACTTCCGCGACAACCCGAACTTCCCCGGCAAGCTGATCTGCGGCGGGCTCGGCTACGACTCCGACACCGTCTGGGGCCGCAACGCCGCCGTACCCGCCTTCCAGGCCGGCATGCGCAGGGCGGCCACCGCCACCGGGGCCTCCTACCTCGACAACTCCCGGCTCTTCCACGGCCACGAGGTGTGCAGCGAGAGCCCCTGGGCGCGCGGTCTCTACATCGACCTGAGCAAGCCCGGCCTGCCCGACGAGAACTCGGTCCGGCAGTCCTTCCACCCCAACGCGGCCGGTCACCGGGCCTTCGCCTCCTGCCTCACCCAGCTGTACGACTCCGGGCTGCGCGAGGCGAGCTGCGCCGACCCGGCGAGCACGGGGAACCCGGTCCTGACACGGGCGGCCTGGGACGACGTGTTCACCCCGCTGAAGAACGAGGCGACCGGCACCTGTGTGGACGCGCCCGGCTCGGTCACCCGTAACGGCACGGCCATCGGCGGCTGGGACTGCCACGGCGGACGCAACCAGAACTGGTGGTACGACGCCGGTACGCAGACCCTGCGCACCGCGCTCAGCCACGACCGGTGCCTGGACGTGTCCGGCGCCAAGTACAACCCGGGCGCCACGCTCGTCGTGTGGAACTGCGCGGGCGCGGCCAACCAGAAGTTCGTCCGGCAGGCGGGGACGATCCGCCCGGCCGCCGCGACGGGTCTGTGTCTGACGCTGGCGGGGGCCAAGGACCCGCTCAAGCTCCAGACGTGCGACGGCAGCGCGAAGCAGCGCTTCGCGTAGCGAGGACGAAGCCGGGCCGGCCGCGGTGATCCCCGGCCGGCCCCTCCGCGCGCTCTCACCTCTTCAGGTCTCCGCGAACAGCCCTCGTCAGGTCTCCGGGGACAGCGCTTCGGACAGCGCCCCCAGCGTCGGCGTCAGGTACAACTGGCGCAGCGGGATGCCGGGCAGCCCGCGCTCCCGGGCGAGCGTGCCGATCCGGATCGCGTAGAGCGAATTGCCGCCCAGGTCCCAGAAGTCGTCGTCCGGCCCGATCACCTCGACGCCGAGCACGTCCCGCCAGACGGCGGCGAGGGCGGCCTCCGGGGCTTCCTCGCCGGACGCGGCCCCGTGAGGCGTCGCGGCAGCGGTCCGGCAGGTCCCGGGCGCGGGCAGCCGGGCCGGGTCCAGCTTGCCGTTCGCGGTGAGGGGGAGGGCGTCCAGCACGGTCACCGTCGCGGGCACCATGTGAGCGGGCAGCAGCCGGGCCGCCCGCTCCCGTACGGGGCCGGGGTCCTCGCCCGCCCCCGGGGCCGGAACCACGTACGCGTCGATCCGCACGGCCGCCGCGTCCCCGTCCCCGCCGCCGGTCACGGTCACCGCCGCCGCCGACACCGCCGGGTCCTCCAGCAGCACGTGCCGGATCTCGCCCGGCTCGATCCGGAAGCCCCGCACCTTCACCTGGTCGTCGATCCGGCCGAGGTGTTCCAACGTTCCGTCGGACAGCAGCCGCCCCAGATCCCCGCTCCGGTAGAGCCGCCCCGCCGGGTCCAGGACGTCCGGGACGAAGCGTTCGGCGGTCAGGGCGGGCCGGTTCAGATAGCCGAGCGCGAGGCCCGCCCCGCCCACCACGATCTCCCCGGGCGCACCCGGCGGCACCGGCCGCCCGTGCGCGTCCAGGACGCGGACCGACCAGCCGGGCAGGGGCCGCCCCACCGACCGGGACCCGGCGAGCGCCTCCCGGCGGGTCACCGTGGTGGCGGTGACATGGACGGTCGTCTCGGTGATCCCGTACATGTTGACCAGCCGGCAGCGGTCCTCCGGGTGCCGGTCGAACCAGTCCAGCAGCGGGCGGGCGTCCAGCGGTTCGCCGCCCAGTACCACCAGCCGCAGGGCGGACAACCCGCCCGCCGTCCGGCCGGCCGCCGCGAGCTGGGTGAACGCGGAGGGGGTCTGGCTCAGCACGCTCACCCCCTCCCGGACCAGCAGGGCGTGGAAGTCCTCCGGCGAGCGGGTGGTCCAGTGGTCCACGACCACCAGCCGCCCGCCCGTCAGCAGCGCGCCCCAGATCTCCCACACCGAGAAGTCGAACGCCGCCGAGTGGAAACACGTCCAGGTGTCGTCGGGGGAGAGGCCGAAGTCGTCGCGGACGGCGTCGACCAGGGCCGTGACATTGGCGTGCGGGACGACCACGCCCTTGGGGCGGCCGGTCGAGCCCGAGGTGTGGATGACGTACGCGGGCGCGCCGGGCTCCCCGCGCGGTGCGGCGGGGCGGGGCGGGTGGCCGATGAGGTCGGCCGGGTCCTCGACCGTCAGCCGGACCCCGGCGTCCCGCGCGGTGCGCTCCCGCCGGTCCGCCGGATGCTCCGGATCCAGCGGCACGTGGACCCCGTCCGCCTTCAGCACGGCGAGCATCGCCGCCACCAGGTCCGTCGAGCGGGGCAGGCAGAGGCCGACGAGGTCACCGGGGCGGACACCGTGGGCGTACAGGCCGTCGGCCAACAGCTCGGCGCGGGCGTCGAGTTCGGCGTACGAAAGGGTGGTGGGCCCGGCGGTGAGCGCGGGGGCGTCGGGTCGGGCGGCGGCCTGGGCGGCGAAGGCTTCGTCGATGCGGCGGGGGAGAGCCCGCTCGGGCCGGGCCACGAGAGCCAGTTGCGCCGCCGACTCCGCCTCATCCAGAGGATTCAGCTGCCCCAGGGGGGTGTTCGGCGCGGCGCTCAGCAACTGCTTCCGAACCCACTCCACTTGGTGCGCCGGTACGGGAAGGGCGTCCGGGCCGGGCGGCAGGGAGGCGGGCCCGGGCCCGTCGCCCGCCACCAGCTCCGGTGCGGGCGGCTCCTCGCCCTCGGCCGGGGCGACCGGTTCGGTGGCGAGCAGATCCGCGACCGTACGGCCGGGGGACAGGTCCGCCGCGAACACCGCGTGCCCGTCGAGCGCCCCCAGCGCGTAAGGCGGCCGGTCCCGGGCCGGTACGGGGACGGCGACGCGCACCGCGACCGCGCCCTCGTAGCGCCCGACGGTGACCGCGAGCGCCGAGGCGAGCCTCCGGGTCTCCTCGTCGAGACGCAGGTCCGGGGGGAGCGGCCCGGCGAGCGGAGTGACCGCGTCCGCCGCAAGCTCTCCCCGCAGCACCCGGGCGACGAGCCGCAGCGAATGGGCGTCCAGCGTGGAGGCGGCGGCGGTCAGGACGACATCGGCGGGCTGCCCGTCCGCGTACCGCAGCAGCACCGCGCGCAGCCGGTGACCGGGTGCCGGCGGGCGGCGGGCCTCGGCCTCGCGT
>NTHE01000129.1 GCA_002551355.1 Streptomyces sp. man185
GGGGCCGCCGGGGCGACCGGAGCGGCGGCGGGCGGCGGGGTGGCGGCGGGGGCCGGGCCGCTGCCGGGGGCGGACGCGGTGGGCCAGCCACCGGGGCGGCGGGCCTGCTCCCCGGCCCCGGCTCCACCTGCGGCCCCGGCGCCGGCCCCGGTGGCAGCGGGCCAGGAACCGGGCCGCTGACCGGACTCGGGGGCAGGTGCCGCGGGGACCTGCGGGGCGGGCTCGGCGGCGGGCGGCGCGTAGGCGGCGGGGGCAGGTGTCGCCGCGGCGGGCGCCTCGCCCCGCACGGCGGCACGGGCCGCGTCCGGACCGGCGGGGGCCACGGGGGCGTGGGCCTGGGGGGCATGGGCCTCCGGGCCCGGTACGTACCCCATCGGGGCCGCGGCGGCGGGCGGAGCGGCGAACGAGGCGGCAGCGGCGGCCGAGGCCCCGCGCTCCAGCCGGTCGAGCCGGGCCTGCAGCGACCGCTCGTCGTCGTAGGCGGCGGGCAGCAGGACCCGGGCGCAGATCAGCTCCACCTGGAGGCGCGGCGAGGTGGCCCCGCGCATCTCGGTGAGCCCGTCGTTGACCAGGTCGGCGGCGCGGCTCAGCTCGGCGGCGCCGAAGACGGACGCCTGGGCCTGCATGCGCTCGACGACATCGGCGGGGGCGTCGATGAGCCCCTTCTCCCCCGCGTCGGGCACGGCGGCGAGGATCACCAGGTCGCGCAGCCGCTCCAGGAGGTCCGCCACGAACCGACGCGGATCGTTGCCGCCTTCGATGACCCGGTCCACGACCTCGAAGGCGGCGGCCCCGTCGCCGGCGGCGAAGGCGTCGACGATCGAGTCGAGCAGCGAGCCGTCGGTGTACCCGAGGAGCGAGGTGGCCATGGCATACGTCACACCGTCGTCGCCCGCGCCGGCCAGCAGCTGGTCCATGACGGACATCGAGTCACGCACGGACCCGGCCCCGGCGCGCACGACGAGGGGCAGGACGCCGTCCTCGACCGCGCTGTTCTCCCTGCCGCACACATCGGCGAGATAGCTGCGCAGGGTCCCGGGAGGAACGAGCCGGAACGGGTAGTGGTGCGTACGCGACCGGATCGTCCCGATGACCTTCTCGGGCTCGGTGGTCGCGAAGATGAACTTGAGGTGCTCCGGCGGCTCCTCGACCACCTTCAGCAGGGCGTTGAAGCCCGCCGGGGTGACCATGTGCGCCTCGTCGATGATGTAGATCTTGTAACGACTGGAGGCGGGCCCGAAGAACGCCTTCTCGCGCAGATCACGGGCGTCGTCCACACCACCGTGCGAGGCGGCGTCGATCTCGATGACATCGATGGACCCCGGGCCGTTGCGCGCGAGGTCCTGGCAGGACTGGCACTCCCCGCACGGGGTGGGCGTGGGCCCCTGCTCGCAGTTCAGACAGCGGGCGAGGATGCGCGCACTGGTCGTCTTTCCACAGCCGCGCGGCCCGCTGAACAGGTACGCGTGATTGACCCGGTTGTTCCGCAGGGCCTGCTGGAGCGGGTCAGTGACATGCTCCTGACCGATGACCTCGGCGAACGACTCGGGGCGGTAGCGGCGGTACAGCGCAAGGGACGACACACCTACGAGGTTATCGGGGCCGACCGACAACCGACCCCACACCGCCCGAGCCCCCACCCCCGGGCCCACCCCCGGGCCCAGCCCGGGCCCAACCGCGCACCCTCGCGGCGAAGCGCTCCGGAACGCAAAGGGCCCCCCACGCACCCGCCAGAGCCGACCTACCCTTGCTGCCTTCCGGCCCTGGGGGAGTTCAGTCAGATAGCGCCACGTGAGGGGCTGACGCCCACCTTAGCGGATCCCCACCCCCTCCGGTCCACCCGCCCTCCCCACCGGAAGACCGCCGAACCGCCACGGGAGACCTCCGCCCGGACCTCCTCGGACGATCTTCGGGGAACGTGTTCGCGAGCACCCTCCAACGTCTTGTATTGTTTGCCGCGGAGGATTCGCCTAGTGGCCTAGGGCGCACGCTTGGAAAGCGTGTTGGGGGCAACCCCTCACGAGTTCGAATCTCGTATCCTCCGCCATTGCTCTCACCGGGCAATACGAAGAAGGCCCTGACCCGTTTCGACTGGTCAGGGCCTTCTTCGCGTGCTGGCCCGAGTTGGACCGGTCTCGATCACGCGTCGCTGGGCGGTGGGCTCCTCGTGATCCTCCGTCTCAGTCGCGGCCTGAGGGACCCTGGTTCGGGCCTCACCGGCCTCTTCGCCCGCCTCCGGCGCGGTGCCCCAGAGTGCGTCGCGAGGCCAGGAGGGTGTGGACCCCGACCGTGGTCATGTGAGGTACGTGGGGTGAGGCCGCTGGTCTCCCCACGGCCTCGCCCATCACGCTGGACACGTCTGCGGGATACGACGTCGGTGGTTCGGTCTCGGTCTACCCGTTGCGCGAGTACCAGGCCAGTCCGCGGCGCCAGGCGGCGAGTCCCAGTGCCGTTACGGCCAGGGCCACCAGCGGGAAGGCGTACACCAGGGCCTGCGAGAAGGGGACCGTGTCGGTGTGGCCGGTCAGCCAGGCGGCCGGGTAGTAGCCCGCGAAAGCGATCGGGACACCGAAGGTGAACACCGTTTGCAGAATGGTCGGGAAGACCGACAGCGGGTAGTTTCCGAAGGTTCCCGCGGTGTTGTCCAGCCAGAAGAACAGCGACTCGCTGCCCCGAAACCGCAGCACGAGCGCGGCGATGTGGAGGTTCAGGCCCAGCTCTATCACCGTGGCGCACACCATGGCCAGGATGAGGAACAGCACTGCCCCGACCGACCATTCGATGTCCAGCAGGGACAGACAGACGCTGAGCGAGACCGCGGCCACCACCAGGTCGCCCAGTGCGTTGACGGGTGCCTCGTACGTGAACACCTGGAGCAAGGTCGGTGCCGGGCGGGTGCGGAAGGCGTCGAAGCGGCCTTCGCGCAACAGATGCGGGATCAGTCCCAGATTTCCGAAGAAGAGCATGTACAGGCCGTGGCCCACCATGCGGATGCTGCTCACGAGCAGAATCTCACCGAGCTCCCAGCCATCCAGTGCGGGAAAGCGGCTGAAGATGACGGTGGCGAAGAGGACCACGGTGATCTGGTACGTCACACCGTTGGCCACGGCCATCGCGAAGTCCGCGCGATTGGCGAGTTGGCTGCGCAGTCCGGCCCGCAGGATCACCGTGGCCAGCCGCAGCCGGCCGACCGGAACAGCTGGGGTGGGAGCGGCAGAGGTTTTCGTGCTCATCGGATCAGCCACCAAGGACGAGGAGACGGCGGGCGGCGCGGTGCCACATGAAGCGGCCCGCCAGGGTCAGCAGCACTCCCCAGAGGGCTTGTTCCGCCAGGAACCAGCCGGCGTCGGCGGCTGCGATGCGCCCGGTGTAGAGCGAGACCGGCACATGGATCGTCGCCGCGAACGGCAGATGCTCGCCGACTGCCCGGAACCAGTCGGGGAAGAACCACAGCGGGACGAGGCCGCCGGACAACAGCAGTTGGGCGAACGCCACCAACCGGTTCACCCCGAAACTGGTGATCGTCCAAAAACTCGTCAGGTCCACCAGCAGGCCGATCTGGTAGAAGACCACCTGGCCGAGCGCGTACGAGAGGACCGCCACCGCCGTGGCCGTCCAGGTCGGGGGAGCCGACACGAGTCCGGTGGCCAGGCCGATGGCCAGCCCGGCGCAGAGCCAGGCCGTGGCGTAGAGCCCCTCCCCCACACCACGCCAGGCGCAGTAGCGACGGGCCGCCAGCGGTCGTACGAACCAGAAGACGACCGATCCGTCTCGGATCTTGCTCTGCGCGGTCTCCTGCGAAGCTCCCTCCAGAACGACCCTGCCGGTCCCCATGAGGGTGGCCAGCACCGAGTAGGTAATGGCTTGAGAGGCGTCGAGACCGACCACGGTCTGACTGCCCTCCCCGTACAGCGCGCGCCAGAGCAGCACGTACAGGAAGACCTGGGTGACGATGACGAACGTCGTGGCGACGATGCGCGGCTTGTAGGCCCATTCGGTGCGCGGGACAAGGAACGCGAGCCGAAAGGCGCGTGGACGGCCGGCTGCCGTACTCGGGCCCACGGGGCGGGCCGGGGAGGGCAGCGTCATCACCCGGCCCGTCCCGTCGCCGTCGGCGCTTCCTCGTGGGAGCGGCCGTAGAGCGTGCGCAGCATGTCCTCGACTCTGGTGCCCTCGTACACCACCGAACGCACGGGGTGGGCGGCGAGCAGCTCCGCGGTCACCTCGATGCGGTCGGACCCGGGCAGCGGGCGGACGCGCACGGTGGGCCCGTCGGCGGAGACGACCTCGGCGGTCAACAGCCGCAGCGTGGGCGGCGGCGCCTCGAACTCCACCACGAAGGTGTGCTGGTCACCGGATACGGCGGCGAGCCCCTCCCGTGACCCGTCATGGACCACCCGGCCGCGGTCGATGACCACGATCCGCTCGCAGAGCGCCTCGACCTCCCCCATGTCGTGCGTGGTGAGAATGATCGCGTGGTCCCCGGTGGCCGCCAGCCTGGCCAGCAGGGCCCGTACCTGGTCCTTGACCAGGACGTCGAGGCCGACCGTCGGCTCGTCCAGAAAGATCACCTGCGGCTGGTGCAGCAGGGCCGCCGCCAGGTCGCACCTGACGCGTTGGCCGAGGGAGAGGAAGCGGACCGGGGTGTCCCAGAACGGCGACAGCGAGAGGACACCGTCGAGTTCGGCCAGGACGGAACGGTAGACGGGCTCGGCCAGTCCGTGGATGTCCCGCAGGATGTCGAAGGACACCCGCGCCGGAAGGTCCCACCAGAGCTGGGTGCGCTGCCCGAAGGTGACTCCCATGGTGCGCGCGTTGCGCTCGCGGTCGGCGTACGGGTCCAGGCCCCTGACCCGGACCGTTCCGGTCTCGGGCAGCAGCAGGCCCGTCATCAGCTTGATGAGCGTCGACTTGCCTGCCCCGTTCTGGCCGAGCAGCCCCACGAACTCCCCCTGGCCGACACGGAGATCCACATCGGCCAGGGCGACGGAGCGTCGCGCCTTCCGCCGCCGCAGGGGCCGTCGGACACTCCATCGGTCACCCGGGTCGAAGGACCGGAAGGTCTTTCCCGCCCCGGCGACGTCGATCACCGGCTCCCCGCCGGTCATGAGGCGGCCTTGCCCGCGGCCTCGGAGCCCCTGAGCACAGCGGTGGCCACCAGCGGCGCGAGCAGCTCGCCCACCGCGGGGAGCCACTGGACGGGGACGACCCGGCGCAGCGCCCCCGGTGCGAGGGTGGCCAGTGCGGAACGCGCCGGGGGACGGCCTGGGTCCACCGCCCCGCCCAGGTCGTGCAGCACGGCTCCGAGCGTGAAGGCCGTGGTCCACACCTCGGCGAGCAGGACGTCGCTGACCCGGTCGTGGACCAGGGAGCGGTGGGGCAGAACGTCCAGCGCCTCGCGCAGAGGTCCGACGGTCTCCTCCCTCCCGATGCCCCGTTCCAGCAGGGTCTCCTCGGCGGGACCGCGGCGCCAGCCGTCCGGCGCGGAGTCGTCGCGGGTGTAGACCACGGCCAGCTGCTCCCACCAGCAGAAGTAGGGCACGGCGCTCGGCGTCGGCAGAGTGCTGGAGCCGGACCCGACCGAGGCCCCCGCACCGAGGGGGCCGTAGTTGGCGGAGTTGCGCGGCCCCATGACGTCGTTGCCGACCAGGCTGGGGGGGTTGGCGTGATCCACCGGCTGTACGACCGGGGTGAGCTTCTCGATATCGGTCAGGTGATCGAGAAGGGTGACGTCGTCCGTGGCGTCGGCCACGGTGTTCGCCGCGGCGTACTCCGCGAAGGACCGTGCCCGGGAAGCGGGCAGTACGAGCGCCACGGAAGGCAGGTAGTCGTCGACCACCGGGGCCCAGTCGTGGCCCAACAGGGCCGCGGCGCGGACGGCGTTGGCGGTGCGTGATCCCCACTCCGCGAACAGGCTGATGGCGGCGTCCGGCCTCGCCGCGACGAGGGCCCCCACTCGTTCGGCGAACCCGGGAGCGAGAATCGCGTCGTCCTGGATCACCAGGTGATGAGTGGCCGAGGGCGCCACCGTCTGCCAGGCGAGACGGGCTGTGCGCAGGGCGGACGACGGGCCGTCCGGTTCGGGGTCGGTGACGACCATGGCCGCCAGTTCGGGGTGGGCTGCGGACAACCGCTCTGCGGCTGCCTGGCGGCGTGGGTGAGCCATGATCACGGTGGAGAGGCTGATCGGGCGGGGTGCGGCAGTCATAGGTCAGGGGTTCCGGTCTGACAGGGGGCGGGGGACGGTAGCGGTTCGGGGGG
>NTHE01000013.1 GCA_002551355.1 Streptomyces sp. man185
CCGTGACACAGAACGTGTGTCACGGCCCGCGGCTCTTCGGCGTGCGCCCGTCAGGGCGTGAGGGGCGGGCGGGTGCCCTGGGGGTCGTCGTCGGGTCCGCCGGGCGCCTGGGAGCCGTCCTCGCGGATGACCTCGCCCTGGACGACCTTCCCGTCCGGCCGGTGCATCCTGGCCTGCTGGAAGGCGTCCGAGAGGCTGCCCGGCGTCGCGGCCCGCATCCGGCTCTCCAGCGAACGCTCCGCGTACCGGCTGATCATGGTCCGCACCGGCGGCACCAGCAGGATCAGTCCGGCCGCGTCCGAGATCAGGCCGGGGATCAGGAGCAGCAGCCCGCCCAGCATCAGCAGCCCGTTGCCCCGGGAGCCCTTGCCGCCCGTGGGGGCGGCCGGTGGCGTGGCGGGAGCGCCGGGCTGTCCCGGCATCTGCTGGAGGGTCTCGGTGAGGTTCTTGAAGGCGCGCCGGCCGGCGCCCTTGATGACCACGGCGCCGAGCACGGCTCCGGCCACCAGGATCAGCAGGAGGGTGAGGCCGCCCGCGGCCGAGGCGACCAGGGTCAGGAGCCAGATCTCCAGCACCAGCCAGGCGGCCAGGGCCAGCGGCAGGAATCTACGGGCGCGCGAGCGCCGGGGACGGGTCGGGGGCGGAGTGCCGGTCGTCATGCCCCCAGTGTGCCCGTACCGGCGTGCAAGCGGCGTAAGGGGGTGATCATGGACCGGCCCCGTCCGCCCCGGTTCGCCGGTCCGGGAGCGTCAGAGGGTCTTGCGGCCCAGGACCTTGTTCGCGCGGGAGGTGATGCCCCAGCCGGTGACCCGCCACAGCGCCTCGACGAGGATGTCCCGGCTCATCTTCGAGTCGCCGATCTCCCGGTCGACGAAGGTGATGGGGACCTCGACCACGTGATAGCCCGCCTCGACCGCGCGGCGGGCGAGATCCACCTGGAAGCAGTAACCCTGCGAGGCGACCTCGCCCAGTCCGAGGCCGTTCAGCGTCTCGGTGCGGAAGGCGCGGTAGCCGCCGGTGACGTCCCGGACGGAGAGGCCGAGGGCGAGCCGGGAGTAGAGGCTGCCGCCGCGCGAGATCACCTCGCGGCTCCTGGGCCAGTTGACCACGCGGCCGCCCGGCACCCAGCGGGATCCGAGGACCAGGTCGGCGCCCTTGAGCGCGGTGAGCAGCCGGGGCAGCTCCTCGGGCTGGTGGGAGCCGTCGGCGTCCATCTCCACGAGCACGCCGTAGCCGTGCTCGGAGCCCCAGGCGAAGCCGGCGAGGTAGGCGGCGCCGAGCCCTTCCTTGCCCTTGCGGTGCAGGACGTGGACCTGGCCGTCGGCCGCCGCGATCTCGTCGGCCGCCTTGCCGGTGCCGTCGGGGCTGTTGTCGTCGGCCACCAGGATGTCGGCGTCCGGGACGGCGGTGCGCACCCGGTCGACGATCGGCTTGATGTTCTCGACCTCGTTGTAGGTCGGAATGATCACCAGAACCTTGCCGAGCGGGCCGAACTGCCTCTGACCGCCGTCGTTCACTACTGCCCCTTAGAGTCCGTACACAGGGGGACACCATATCCAGCGCAGCGGCCGGCAGGACTCGCCCCCACGGGGGAACTGCGGATCGGGGCCCGGCGCCCTTCGGGCCGACCTGGGACCCGCTGGCTGCGGGTCGACCGAAAGCCGTTGTCTACTGAACGTCCGGGCCCCACCCGGGTCCCACCTTCCGTCCGGCTGAACCCTTCCCTCGCCCCCGAGGCGCGGGCGCTGAACCTGGCTGTCAGCGGTGGTGCGCCGGTGCGGCACACCACCCCATGACCCAGCGGCGTTCGACGACTGCGTGGAGGTTTAACCGGTCGGACGTCCTGTGGTGGACCCGGCCGAACCTACCGGCCCGTGGGCGCTTTCTGTCAACAGCCGTGCGACCTGCGACGTTTTCCGAAATGGCCTGGTCAGTGCCGAAGGGGCGCAGGTCGTGGACCGGTGATCGGGCCATCGATCGGCGGTACGAAACATCCCGACGTCACTCGTTCGGTCGCACGTAGACCGTTTGTCCGAGGACCACGGTCCGCAGGCAGACGGGAAGGTCGGCCCCGGGGGTGAGATCCGGCAGGCCGGGCGTGCCGGACCGGGGGTCGGTGGACCAGCGGGCGACCCGGTCGTCGGGGGCCTGGACCAGGAGTTCCGCGGTGCGCCAGACGGCGTAGTCGGCCGGGGCGCCGGGTACCAGGAGGCCCGCGTCGTCGCGGCCGATGGCCCGCCAGCCGCCCCGGGTGTGGGCGGTGAACCCGGCGCGGACCGAGACGCGGTGCTCCGGGGTGCGGTGGTGGGCGGCGGCCCGCACGGTGCCCCAGGGGTCGAGCGGGGTGACGGGGCTGTCGGAGCCGAAGGCGAGCGGCACTCCGGCGCGCAGCAGCGCCGCGTACGGGTTGAGAGTGGCGGCGCGCTCGGCACCGAGGCGCTCGGCGTACATCCCCTCCGGGCCGCCCCAGGCGGTGTCGAAAGCGGGCTGGACGGAGGCGGTGAGGCCCAGTTCCGCGAAGGCGGCGATCGTCTCGGGGGTGAGCATCTCGGCGTGTTCGACGCGGTGGCGGGCGGCCCGGATCCGGTCGAGGCCGAGCGCTCCGGCGGCGGCCCTGACCCCGTCCACCACGGCGGTGACCGCTCCGTCGCCGATGGCGTGGAAGCCCGCTTGGAGGCCCGCCTCGGTGCAGGCGGTGACATGGGCGGCGATCCGGGCGGCGTCCAGGTGGGCGGTGCCGGTGTGCGGGGCGTCCGCGTACGGCTCGTGGAGGCAGGCGGTGTGCGAGCCGAGGGAGCCGTCGACGAAGAGGTCGCCGGCCGCGCCGATCGCGCCGAGTTCGCGGATGCGACGGGCGGCCTTCTCGTCCGCGACCTCCTCCGCCCAGAGGCCGAAGACGCGCGGCCCCGGCCGCTCGGCGGCCAGCGCGAGGAGGGAGGTGAAGTCCTCCTCGTCGGAGATCTCGGGCCCGCCGCACTCGTGGACGCTGCCGATGCCGAGGGAGGCGGCGTGGTCGAGGGCGGCGCGCTGGGCGGCGGCCCGCTGGGCGGCCGGGAGCGCGTTGTGGGCGGCGGCCCGGACCGCGTGGTGGGCGTCGCCGGTCAGCGGCCCGTCCGGGTGGTACCCCGTCATCGCGGTGACCCCGGGGACGAGGTCCAGCAGGGCCGTCGTGACGACCGCGGAGTGCACGTCGATGCGCGGCAGGTACAGGGCCCGGCCGCCGGCCGCCTCGTCGAGTTCGGCACGCGAGGGGTGCCGCCGCTCGGGCCAGCGGGCGGCGTCCCAGCCGTGTCCGAGCAGGACGTCCCCGGCGGCGCGCCCGTGTCCGAACGCGCGGACGAGGCCGAGCGCCTCGGTCAGCGTGCGGGCGTTCGAGAGGTCGAGCCCGGTCAGGGCCAGGCCGGTGGCGGTGGTGTGCACATGGGCGTCGGTGAACGCCGGGGTGACCAGGGCGCCTTCGAGGTCGACCACCTCGTCCACACCGCTCGCGAAGGCGTCGGCGGCCCCCTCGGAACCCACCCAGGCGACATGCCCGCGTTCGACGACCATCGCGGTGGCGAAGGGGTCGGCGGGGCTGTGGACGTCTCCGCCGCGCAACAGCACGGTGCGGTGGTCGGGGGCGCTCTGGGGGGCGGTGCTCTGGCTCATGGGACCAGTCTCGCGCCTGCCGGGACCCGCCGGCCCCGCGACCCCCCCGAGGCCTCTCAGACTCGCGGGGGCCGGGCCTCGTAGGGGGTGGACAGGACGACGGTGGTCCGGGTGGAGACGCCGGCGAGCGTACGGATCCGGGTGAGCAGGTGTTCCAGCTCCAGCGGGGTCGCCACGCGCACCTTGAGGATGTAGTTCTCGTCCCCGGCGACGCTGTGGCAGGCCTCCAGCTCGGGCACCCCGGCGAGCCGTTCGGCGATGTCGTCGGGTGCGCTCGGGTCGAACGGCTTCACCGAGATGAACGCGGTGAGGGGCAGCCCGACGGCCTCGGGATCGACGACGGCGGCATAGCCGCGGATCACCCCCCGCTGCTCCAGCCTGCGGACGCGCTGATGAACCGCCGAGGTGGACAGGCCCGTGGCCTTGCCCAGGTCGGTGTAGCTCATCCGCCCGTCCTTGACGAGCAACTCCACGATCTGACGGTCCAGCTCCTCCATGCGGATCAACCTATGGCCCCGGACACCGCTCGGCACAGTCGCGGAGGTCACGGAACGGCACCTGCGGGCATCATGTGACGAACGCCACAGGATTGCGGGTCGGTAGCGGGCCGTCTCGCGATTACCGGCCATGCGCGACGGGAAGTGCTTGCTGTGGCCGAGGCCGTGGCGCCTTGTCGGCCCACCCGAGGGGGGAATTTCCATGCAGAGCCTGAAGCTCACCGAACGTACCGAACCGGAGCCTGTCGATCCGGACGACGACGGCGGCTTTGACGCGTACGACATGTTCGAGATGGTCCGGGTGATCTGCCCGGACTGCGCCCAGCCCATCGCGCTGCTGGCCGACGAGGACGTCCTGCCGGAGCACGCCCGGTGCCCCACGCCGTGGAACCCCTTCGTCCTCACCGTCTGCGCCGGAACCGGCCGCGGCGCGAGCGACGCCCGGCCCGCGGACGAGACGCTGGAGCTCCAGGAGCAGGAGACCGGGCTGCTGCTGACGCTCCCCCAGGGTCTCGACTGGCGGATGCAGCCCTTCTCGCACGCCGGAGGACCCGGTTCCCGTCCGCTGCGCGTGCCGTGGATGCGGCGCGAGGCCGCCTGAGCGACCCGCCGTACGCCCCGCCCAGCACCACGGCGGCCGGCCGCCGTGGTGCCTGCGGCTCTCACAGCCCCCGGTCGCCGGCGCCGGGCGCGGGCCGCAGCGAACGAGCGCTCGAATCGGCATGGCAGTGACCCGGGCCCGCCCTGCCGCGTTGGCCCCGTATGACCATGCTGCACACACCAGTCGGTTCGGGTCGCCGTCGGCTCGCCGCACCCGCCCCCGAAGAATCGGTTCCGCAGCCGGGAACGCTCACACAGCCGCTGCCCCGCTCCACGGGGACCTCGCCCATGGGCGCCCCCGCGGACCCACCGATCTTCAGTGCGCTGCTCAGACAGTGGGAGAGCGCAGGCCGGACGCTGCCGGGCCGCCGCGACCCGGAGTGGATCCAGGCCGCGGCGCTGCCCGCATGGCCGGAGGGGCCGCTGCGGTTCAGCGCGTCTCGGGACCCGCGAGGTGGCGGGCGATGACCATGCGCTGGATCTGATTGGTGCCCTCCACGATCTGGAGCACCTTCGCCTCGCGCATCAGCCGTTCGACCGGGAAGTCGAGCGTGTAGCCGTATCCGCCGAGCACTTGGACGGCGTCGGTGGTCACCCGCATGGCCGCGTCCGTGCAGAACAGCTTCGCCATGGCGGCCTGCCGGGAGAAGGGCTCCCCCGCGTCGCGCAGCCGCGCCGCCTCCAGATACAGCGCCCGGCCGGCCTCGATCTGGGTGGCCATGTCGGCGAGCATGAACCGCAGCCCCTGGAAGTCCGCGATGGGGCGGCCGAACTGGCGCCGGTCGGTGGCATAGCGGACGGCCTCGTCCAGGGCCGCCTGGGCCACCCCGATCGCACAGGCGGCGATGCCGAGGCGGCCGGAGTCGAGCGCGGACAGGGCGATGGCGAAGCCCTGCCCCTCCTCGCCGATGCGCCGGTCGTCGGCGACCCGTACACCGTCGAAGTGGAGCTGGGCCGTGGGCGAGCCCTTCATCCCCATCTTCTTCTCGGGGAGAGCGGCGTTCAGGCCCTCGGCGTCGCCGGGGACGAGGAAGGCCGTGATGCCGCGGGGGCCCTCGACGCCGGTACGGGCGAGCACGGTGCAGAAATCGGAGACGCCGCCGTGGGTGATCCACGCCTTGGTCCCGGTGATCACCCACTCGTCCCCGTCCCGTACGGCCTTGGTGCGCAGCGACGCGGCGTCGGAGCCGGAGGCGGGCTCGGAGAGGCAGTAGGCACCCAGCAGGCCGCCGGAGAGCATCGCCGGGAGGTGTGCGGCCTGCTGCTCGTCGGTGCCGTACCCGGCGAGTGCGTGGCAGGCGAGGGAGTGGACGCTGACGCCGAGTCCCACGGTGAGCCGGGCGGCGGCCAGTTCCTCCAGGACCTGGAGGTAGACCTCGTAGGGCTGGTCACCGCCGCCGTGGGCGGAGCCGTAGGGGAGTCCGAGCAGTCCGGCCTCGGACAGGAGGGTGAAGACCTCGCGGGGGAAGACGCCCGCTTCCTCCTCCTCGGCCGCCCGGGGAGCGATCTCCTTGGACACGATGTCGCGGACGAGCGCGACGAGCTGCCGGGACTCCTCGGTGGGCAGACGGCGTTCCACCGGCTGCGGGGCACGGTCGGACATGACGGCGCTCTCCTCCCTGTCGGGCGTTGCGACGGTCGCGCGCTCGGGGTGTGAGAGGCGCCGCCGGGTGATCTCCCGGAAGAGACCCGGGAAAGACAGACTGCCCAGCCGATCCTGCCCTCCCGGGTCACGGGTGGCGCGGTCATCGGCTGTGGCGGGTTGAGTATGCCCGATGGGAAGCCTTCCGTCACGGGGGCAACGGGCAGGTCGGAGGCCTGAAGAGGCCGAGAACGATCAGTGAATTGGTCCGAACCATTGACCCAACTGGTCTAGTCCTTCTACGGTTCCACTCAACGCCTACCGCGTTCATGTCAAACCGGGCGCAGTCGCCCGGAGTTCGGCCAGCACCCCCCACGCACCAGCCCTCCCCCACGAGGAGCCACGATGCTCAAGCCGCACCGTCCCCGCGCCCGGCTCCGGGCGCTTGCCGCGGCCGCCTGTACGGCGGCCCTCGGCGCCACCCTGCTCGGCGTCGCGGGCATGTCCCCGGCCGGCGCGACCCCCATCGCCCAGTCGGCCGCCGCCACCGCGAACGAGGCCGCCCCCACGGCCGCCGCAGGCGACAAGGTGATCGGATACTTCACCAACTGGGGAACGTACGACCGCGGTTACCACGTCAAGAACATCGAGACGTCGGGTTCCGCGGACAAGCTGACCCACATCAACTACGCCTTCGGCAACGTGACCGGCGGCAAGTGCCAGATCGGCGACTCCTACGCCGACTACGAGAAGGCCTACACCGCCGAGGAGTCGGTCGACGGGGTCGCGGACGCCTGGGACCAGGAACTGCGCGGCAACTTCAACCAGTTGCGCAAGCTGAAGGAGCTCCACCCCGACCTCAAGATCCTCTGGTCCTTCGGTGGCTGGAGCTGGTCCGGCGGCTTCGGTGAGGCCGCGCAGAACCCGGCCGCGTTCGCGAAGTCCTGCTACGACCTGGTGGAGGACCCCCGTTGGGCCGATGTCTTCGACGGCATCGACATCGACTGGGAGTACCCCAACGCCTGCGGGCTCACCTGTGACACCAGTGGCCGCGACGCGTACGGCAATCTGCTGGGCGAGCTGCGCAAGGCCTTCGGGAACGACAACCTGATCACCTCGGCGATCACGGCGGACGGCTCCGACGGCGGCAAGATCGACGCGGTGGACTACGCGGGGGCGGCGACCCACCTCGACTGGTACCTGCCGATGACGTACGACTTCTTCGGCGCGTTCGCGGCGCAGGGCCCGACGGCCCCGCACTCCCCGCTGACCTCCTACCCGGGCATCCCGTCGGAGGGCTTCAACTCCGACGCCGCGATCTCCAAGCTGAAGGGCCTGGGCATCCCGTCGGAGAAGCTGCTGCTGGGCATCGGCTTCTACGGCCGCGGCTGGACCGGGGTCACACAGTCCGAGCCGGGCGGCACCGCCACCGGTGCCGCAGCGGGTACGTACGAGCCCGGCATCGAGGACTACAAGGTCCTCAAGGACAGCTGCCCCGCCACGGGCAAGGTGGCCGGCACGGCGTACGCGCACTGCGGGAACGACTGGTGGAGCTACGACACCCCGGAGACCATCGGCACCAAGATGACCTACAAGAACGAGCAGGGCCTGGGCGGCACGTTCTTCTGGGAACTCAGCGGTGACACCGGGAACGGCGAGCTGATCAAGGCGATCGACTAGTCGGCCGCGCGGCTGTGGGGGCGGGCCGGCGGCCCGCCCCCACAGCCGTTACCGGGCGCTGCAGCAGGCCGTCGGACAGGCGTTGCGGGCCGCTACAGCAGCCCGAGCTGGGTGACCAGCATCGCGAACACGACCACGAAGGCCCAGCCGGCGATGTGCTCCATCAGCTTCGAGCCGCCCTCGGGGCCCCCGGTGCGCGCACGACGGGCGTGGTGGGCGTTTCCTGCGGCGGTGGTCGCGGTCATGGCGTCTCGCTCTTCGTACGGCTGCGGCTGGGGCTCCCCCGTGACCCGACCAGAGTGCCAGCGCCCCGGGCCGTACAGAACGAGATCCCGGTCACGGCGGTGCCGCCCGAGCAGCCAGGGGCGCATCGCTCCCCCAGTACGGCACGGGAATCGGGCCGAGGCAGACGGCTCGGACCGGAGCACCCTGTGGGCGACGCCACACCGGCCCGGGGCCCGGGCGGCCTCCGTGCGGGAAAAGCCGGTGATCACCGCGGAGACGGGGGTAAGCCCGTCGGCGTCGGCCAGTTTTCCGGATCCGGAAACGTACGGGAACTTTTTCGGCCACCTGGCCGACTACTGCCCCATGGGAAGAGACCGCGGCACCGTCCCCCGGGGCGGGCCCCCCAGCGGGCCTCGCGAAGGGGCTGGCTACCTTGTGTCCATGCGTGCACCGGGCGGCCTGCCGAGGCGAGCGGCCAGGGGCCTGCTCTGCGGCTCGGCATGCCTGTCCCTCGGCGCCGCGAGCCATGTCGCGGCCGGTGGACGACTGCCCGGCGCGGAGGTGCTCGCGCTCCTGTTCCTCGCCCTGACCGTGCAGGGCGCCCTCTTGTTCGGCGGGCGACTGTCCGGTGGGCAGCGGCGCTTCGACGTCGTGGTGCTGGTGCTCGGCGGGACGCAGTTCGCCCTGCACAACGCGTTCCACTTCCTCCCGGCCCCCGGCGGAAGCCCGCACCCCGCGCACATGGCCGGGCACGCGCATCACCCGGCCGGGCCGCCCGTCGGCCCCGGTGCGGCCGCGGGCGCCGGACATGCCACGGACGCCGGGATGATCCTGGCCCACGCGGCGGCCACGCTCGGATCGGCCCTCTGCGTGCTGTACGGGGAGCGGGTGCTGCGACGCCTCGGGGCGCTGCTCACCCCCCTCGCCGCACTCCGGCCCGCCCCCGCGCTCCAGTGCCCGCCCCGGCCGCGCGTCGTGCCGCCGGCGGTGGCACGGGTCCGGATCGGGGCGCTCCTCGCCCGGTCCCGGTCCCGGCGCGGGCCGCCTGCGGCGGCCCCGGCCTGACCTCTCCTCACCCTGCCCTCGACGCCGGAAGCGACCGGCGTCCATCAGGCATGCGTGCGGGAGCCGTCGGGCGCGCGTCCGCCACCGTCTGCCCTCCGAGGAGCACCCATGTCCCACAGAACCGAAGCAATAGCGCGACACGACCACGATCCGACCGACACCCCGGCAGGGAGACCGGCCCGCTCCTGGACGGAGGTCCGGCATCTCCTGGTCCGGCTGCACTTCTACGCCGGGGTGCTCGTCGCCCCCTTCCTGCTGGTGGCCGCGCTGACCGGGCTGGCCTACACGCTGACGCCGCAGCTCGACCGGCTCGTCTACGGCGACCAGCTCCGGGTCGAGCGGGTCGGCGACGAGGTGCGCCCCCTCTCCGAGCAGATCGCCGCAGCGCGTGCCGCGTACCCCGAGGGCGCCCTGGCCTCGGTGATCACCCCACCGGGCCCCGAGGACACCACCCGGGTGGTGCTCGCGGTGCCGGAGCTGGGCGAGAACCAGCGCACGGTGTTCGTCGACCCGTACACCGCCGAAGTGCGGGGCGAGCTGACCACCTGGTTCGGATCGACGCCGCTCACCACCTGGCTCGACGACCTGCACCGCAATCTGCACCTGGGCGACACCGGCCGCCTGTACTCCGAGGTCGCCGCGAGCTGGCTGTGGGTGGCCGTCGCGGGCGGCCTCGTCCTGTGGCTCGGGCGCGCCCGGGGCAGGCGCGCGAAGTCGGCCCGGGGCGTGCTGCTTCCGGACCGTACGGCCCGAGGGGTGCGGCGGACGCGCAGTTGGCACGCGGCGACCGGGGTGTGGCTGGCGCTGGGCCTGCTGTTCCTGAGCGCCACCGGCCTCACCTGGTCGAACTACGGCGGCGAGCGGTTCGGGCGGCTGCTGGACGCGGCCAACGGCAACGCCCCGGCCCTGGACACGGCGCTCCCGGGCGCCGGGTCCCCCGCCGAGGACCACTCGGAGCACGCCGGACACGGCGGTTTTGGGGGCACGGCGGCCGACGCCGACCCGGCGGACTTCGAAGCGGCTCTCGCGGCGGCCCGGGGCGCGGGCCTCGGCGGGATCGTGGAGGTGACGCCTCCGGCGGACGCGGCGAGCGCGTGGGTCGTGGCGCAGACCGACAACACCTGGCCGGTGCATTACGACCGGGTGGCCGTGGACACCACGAGTGGCGAGATCACCTCGCGCACCCGCTGGGCCGACCACCCGGCCCTGAACAAGCTCAGCAAGCTCGGGGTGCAGGGCCACATGGGCGTGCTGTTCGGGGTCGTCAACCAGATCGCGCTGGCGCTCCTGGCGCTCGGCCTGACCGGGGTGATCTTCTGGGGCTACCGCATGTGGTGGCAGCGGCGGCCCACCCGGGGCGACCGGTCCGCACCGGTCGGCAGGGCTCCGGAGCGCGGGGCGTGGCGGCGGATCCCGCTGCCGGCTCTGGTCCTCGGCATTCCGGCCGTGGCCGCCCTGGGCTGGGCGCTGCCGGTCCTCGGGGTGACCCTGGCCGGGTTCCTGGTGGTCGACGCGGTGGTGGGGACGGTACGCCGACGACGTACCGCCTGACGGCGGCGGGGTGAGGCTCCCGGGGGCGGAGGCGAGAGCGCCGGTCCCGGGAGAGTAGCCTCATCGGCCGCACCGGGACCCGGTGCCCGGTGACCCGTCGGGCCACCGGGGCCCGTCCTCACTTGCGGCCGACGCCCGCGTACATCGCGACGTCCGGCGTCGGCGTCCCGGCCCGCCACGCGGAGCACGACACCACTCCGGGCTCCAGCAGCTCCAGGCCGTCGAAGTAGCGTGCGACGGCGTCCGGGGTCCGCTGCGTGAGCTTCGGAGTGCCGTGCTCGTTCCAGAACGCCACCGCCTCGTCGACGTCCGGCATGTCGGGGTGCGTGACCGTGTGGGACAGGACGAGGTGGCTGCCGGGGGCGAGCGCGTCCATGAGCCGGCGCACGATCGCGTACGACTCCTCGTCGTCCTCGATGAAGATGACGACCCCGAGCAGCATCAGCGCCACCGGCTGCGAGAAGTCGAGCGTCTTCGCCGCCGCGGCCAGGATGTCGTCGACGTCCCGCAGATCGGCGTCCAGGTAGTCGATGCGGCCCTCGGCCGTCCCGACCAGCAGCGCCTGGGCATGCGCCAGCACGAGCGGGTCGTTGTCCACGTACACGACACGGGCGTCGGGCGCCACGCGCTGGGCCACCTCGTGGGTGTTGTCGGCGCTGGGCAGCCCCGTTCCGATGTCCAGGAACTGGGTGATGCCCTCCTGCTCGGCCAGGTGCCGCACCGCCCGCCCCAGGAACAGCCGGTCCGCCTTCGCGTAGGCGCCGATCCCGGGGTGCAGCTCCCGGATCTCGTCACCAGCCGCCCGGTCGACCGGGTAGTTGTCCTTGCCGCCGGTCCAGTAGTTCCATATCCGGGCGGTGTGCGGCCGGGTGGTGTCGATGCGCGATGCGATGTCATTCACGCGCTCAACATAGCGCGGCCCTCCGGCAACTCCGTTACGCCGGGGGCGCTTTGCCCGCGACCAGGTCGCCCCGGCCAGGGACGGACCGCCGAAGCCGCGCCGGTCCGTCCCTGGCCGGGGCCACCGGAGAGCCGCCCGGCGGCCCCGGGCTCGTCCCTCTACACCAGGCCGAGCGACCGCAGGACCCGCTGCTGGGAGGGTGCCGGCCGGGCCGGCCAGTAGACGTAACAGACCCCGCCCGACCCGCTTCTGACCTGGCCGTTCGCGTCGTAGCGCTTGGTCCTGAGCCAGATGTTCTCCCATTCGCGCCGACGGTAGACCCGGCGTACCGCGTCGTTGTCGGGGGACGCGGGGTCGTTCGCGATGACATCGCCCTCGGGAGTGAAGCCGATGACCGTCATCAGGTGGCCCGACGTGCCGTATCCGGCGCCGGTCAGCTCCTCCTTCAGGAAGGACTGGGAGGTGATGACCGGGATGCCGGCGCGGATCAGCCGCTCCACGTCGGTGAGCGAGCCGAGCCGGGTGACGACGGCGTTCATGTCGCGGTACGTGGCGGCGTAGGCGGCGTTGAACGGCCAGTTGCCGCAGCCCGCGTACTGGTAGTCGTAGGTGCTGCGGGCGGCGTGGCAGACCTGGGGGTCGGGCAGCCCGGGCTTGACCCAGGCGAGGTCCTCAGCGGTGGGGCGGCGGCCCCAGTACTCGATGATCATCTGCGAGGAGGTGGGGCTGCACCACGCCTCGCCGCCGTTGTCGTACTCGGGGTACTGCCCGATATGGATGTTCTGCGAGTAGCGGGGCACGGGCAGTTCGCGGGCTGGCCCGGGGACGGTCGCGGGCACGGTGAACCGGTCGGGCACGTCGGAGGCCATCGCGCCGACCCGCCAGACGGTCGGGGTGAGACGGCTGCCCGGGACGCGGTGGAGGGTGAGCCGCAGCCGGTAGGAGACCAGGCGCACGCCGCTCGCCGGGTCGTCCACCGAGAGGGTGTCCGTCCACACGGAGGTGTGCGGGTCTCCCTGGTCGTCCACGGAGGTGCGGCGGATGTCGCCGTCGCCCGCCGCCCAGCGGCCCATCACGAACCAGGGGGTCGCGGTGCCGTCCGCGTACCCGCCGCTCAGCTCGACCTGGATCCAGGTGCCGGCCGGGGTACGGGCGTTCCACGAGGCGATCACCTCGGTGGCGGGGACGGCGGAGCGGTGGACGGGCGAGGTCCAGGTGGCGTAGTCCCAGGCGGCCGCCCTGCCGGTGTGCGGGTCGGTGTAGTCGGTGCGGCCGGCCGGGGTGGCGATCACCAGGCCGGGGCGGGGGCCGGGGAGCACCCGGGTGCCGTCGCCCGTGCCGCAGCGCCAGTCGGTGTAGGTGTGCCAGAAGCGGTTGTCCACGGGGGCCTTCGGGGCTGCGGCGGAGCCGGCGGGCGAGGACGGGGCGGTGGACGAGGACGCGGCGGCCGTCGCGGTCGCGGCGGAGGCCACCGAGCCGGCGCCTGCCGCCGCGGCGATCGCGGCGGTCAGAACGGTTCTGCGCGAAGTCGGACTGGTCATGGTCGTGACCCCCGGTCGGATGCGGAAGGTGGTCTTGCGGATGCCGTTCGGTGCGCCAACTATCCCGGTTCCGGGGCGGATCGGGCCAGCGGTTCGGCAGCCGCCGCCGGACCAATATGGGTCTGGACCACTGGCGTGACCTGCGGTGGCACGAGCCACTCCCCGAGGGCGGCCCCGTGCCGGAACGTACCCTGGGGCCATGGACGACCTGGCCCGCCACGCCGATGACCTCGCCGCACTGCCCCCCTCCTGCGGACCGGTCCGGCTCGTCGCGGTCGACGGGCACGCCGGTTCGGGCAAGAGCACCTTCGCCGCCCGCCTCGCGGCGGCGCTGGGCGGCGCGCCGGTCCTGCGTCTGGACGATCTCGCCACGCACGACGAGCTGTTCGGCTGGACGGGGCGACTGCGGGAGCAGGTGCTCTTGCCGCTCGCGCGCGGCGAGCGCGCCCGCTATGCCTCGTACGACTGGACGGAGCGCCGCTTCGGCCCGGCACGGACCCTGGAGCCGGCCCCGGTGGTGCTGGTGGAGGGGGTCGGCGCGGGACGCCGGGAGGTGCGGCCGTGGCTGGCGGCGCTGTGCTGGATGGAGCTGGACCGGGAGCCGTCCTGGGAGCGGGGCCGGCGCCGGGACGGAGCCGGGCTCACCGGGTTCTGGGACGGGTGGACGCTCGCCGAGGCGCGGCATTTCGCCGAGGATCCCTCACGGCCCTACGCCGACGCGCTGGTACGCCAGTTGCCCGAGGGGTACGCGTGGCTGCCGGGGCCTCACGCGACAGCGTGAGCGAACCGAAGCGTCACACACGGTAGCCAGGACGCCCCGCCATACCGAGCAGTCGGAAATCGGCCCGGAAGTGCCCCAACTCTGCTTGACCGGGCGGCCTTACTGGTCTTACGTTCTCATTGTGCGGCTTTTCGGAGCCCCCGCGGACGCGAAGCCCCCGGTTGTTCCCCCGTGATCGGGGGCTTCGCCCTGTGCTCCCGGCGCCCCTCCGGCGACCACGCAGAGCGATTCACTCACCCTCGGTGACCACCCTTGGGGGTCGGTCATCGAGCGGCCTCTCCCCCGTGCGCAGGTACGATGCACCTCGGTGTGGTCAATTCCCTTCCTCCGCGCCGTGATTCAGCACGCTCCGGTGGGCATGCTGTGCGGGCGGGACATCCTGGGGGCACGGTTTGTGGGGGACCTGATGGACATCGGCACACAGGGCGCTGGGGCCCCTGCCGACCTCGCCTGGCTGCGTGGCATGGACGCCTACACGATGGGCGCCTACCCGCAGGCCGAGGAGGAGTTCAGAGCCGCGGTGCGGTTCGATCCCGGCATGGCGGACGGCTGGCTCGGCCTCCACGCGCTGCGGATCGACACCACCACGGCCCTGTTACGCATGTACCGGCACCGCGACCGCTTCGGCGAACAGCGGGCACGCCACCGGCGTACGCTCAACTCCTGGTACTGGCTGGGCTGGTGGGTTCAGCCGGTGCTGGAGAGTCAGCGCGATCTGCTGCTGGCGCACGCCTCGCACTGGCTGGACGGACGCCATGTGCCGGAGCTGGACCGGGCTTTGGCCGGACTGCCGCCGGTGGACGCGGACCCGCAGGTGCGGTTCCTGCACGCCTGCCGCTCGTATCTGGTCAAGGACTGGGAGCAGTTGGTGCGCTGCACCGAGCAGCTCGTCGACGATCCGATGCTGGGCATCGAGGCGGGCCTGTTCGGCGGGATGGCCCGGGTGCGGCTGGAGATGTTCGGGCAGGCGGAGCCGCTGCTGTCGGCCGCGCTGATGCGATGTCGCAGCGAGCAGCCCCAGCGCAAGGAGCTGCGCTACTGGCTGGCGCGGGCCCATGAGGGCACCGGGCGCAGCGCAGCCGCCCTGCCGCTGTACCGGGCGGTGCACCGGGTCGACCCGGCCTTCATGGACACCTCCGCCCGGCTCGCCGCGCTCGTAGAGGGCGACGGGTACGACGAGTCGGCGGATCTGGCCGCGGTGACGCTGACCGGTATCGGTTCGGGGGGTACGGGGTCGGAGGCGCAGCCGGAGGTCGACGGGCTGCTCGGCACCGATCTGGTGGACGGGCGCGAGTCCTGGCCGTTGGGCGAGGCGGGACTGCTAGGCGACGATCCGGCCCCCGGCCCACCCGTCCCGGTCGAGGGGGCCCGCCGCACCAAGACCCGTAAGCCGCCGCCCTTCCCGGCCGGGCCCAGCGATCCCGCGATGCTGGCCGAGGCGCTGGCGCAGCTGGAGCGGATGGTCGGCCTCGAACCGGTCAAGCGGCAGGTCAAGGCGCTCTCGGCGCAGTTGAACATGGCCCGGCTGCGGGCCGAGCAGGGCCTCCCCGTGCAGCCGCCGAAGCGCCACTTCGTCTTCTCCGGTCCCTCCGGCACCGGCAAGACCACGGTGGCCCGCATCCTGGGCCGGGTCTTCTACGCCCTCGGGCTGCTCGGCGGTGACCATCTGGTCGAGGCGCAACGGTCCGACCTGGTCGGGGAGTTCCTGGGCCAGACCGCCGTCAAGGCGAACGAGCTGATCGACTCGGCGCTCGGCGGGGTGCTGTTCGTCGACGAGGCGTACAGCCTGGCCAACTCCGGTTACAGCAAGGGCGACGCGTACGGCGACGAGGCGCTCCAGGTGCTCCTCAAGCGGGCCGAGGACAACCGGGACCATCTCGTCGTCATCCTCGCGGGTTACCCGGAGGGCATGGACCGGCTGCTCGCCACCAATCCCGGCCTCTCCTCGCGCTTCACCAGCCGGGTCGACTTCCCGAGCTACCGGCCGCTCGAACTCACCGCAATCGGGGGCGTCCTGGCCGCCGAGAACGACGATGTGTGGGACGAGGAGGCGGTGGACGAGCTGCGCTCGATCAGCGGCCATGTGGTGGACCAGGGGTGGATCGACGAGCTGGGCAACGGCCGTTTCCTGCGGACCCTGTACGAGAAGAGCTGCGCCTACCGCGATCTGCGGCTCTCCGGCTATCCGGGCGAGCTGACCCGGGAGGATCTGTCGACACTGCGACTGGCGGACCTGATGCAGGCGTACGGCGAGGTCCTGTCGGGGCGCGGGCCGGTGGGCCGGGGCAAGCAGGAGCCCGGCGCGGTGTGACCGCCGCGCCGGGGGCGTCGGCTCCCGGCGCGGCGGTCACGTCAGTGCACGAGGGCCCCGGGCGCCGGGAGCTCCGGCGTCCTCGGCACGTCCACCGTGCGGCGGGGCACCGACACCGCCCGGTGGGCCGGGTCGCGTACCTCCCCCACCAGCGTCTCCAGGACGTCCTCCATCGCGACCAGGCCGAGGATCCGGCCCGAGGCGTCGGCGACCTGCGCCAGGTGCGTCGCGGCGCGGCGCATCACGGTCAGGGCGTCGTCCAGCGGGAGTTCGGCCCGTACGGTCGCCATCGGACGCCAGATCTGCTGCGGGACCGCGCGCTCGGCGTCCTCCAGCTCCAGGACGTCCTTGACGTGGAGGTAGCCCATGAAGGGGCCGCCGCCCTCCGCGCAGACCGGGAAGCGGGAGAAGCCGGTGCGTACCGTCAGCTCCTCGATCCGGCGCGGAGTCACCGACGGGTCGACGGTGACCAGGGACGCCCGCTCCAGCAGGACGTCGGCCACGGGCCTGCTGCCCAGTCCGAGGGCGTCCTCCAGGCGTGTCGCCGCCTCCGGTCCGAGGAGGCCGGCCTGTCCGGAGTCCTCCACGAGCCGGTTGAGCTGCTCGCTGGTGAAGACGGCCTCCACCTCATCTTTCGGCTCCACGCCGAACAGCCGCAGCACCAGACCGGCGCAGGCGCCCAGCGCGGTGGTGACCGGGCGGCAGAGCCGGGCGAAGGCGACCAGGCCGGGGCTCAGCCAGAGCGCGGTCCGCTCGGGTGCCGCCATCGCGAGGTTCTTCGGGACCATCTCGCCGATGACCAGGTGCAGGACGACCACGGTCATGAGCGCGAGGGTGAAGCCGAGCGGGTGGACGAGCCCGTCGGGGAGGTGCGCCGCGTGGAAGACCGGCTCCAGGAGGTGGGCGACGGTCGGCTCGGCGACGGCTCCGAGGGTGAGGGAGCAGACGGTGATGCCGAACTGGGCGGCGGCCATCATCTGCGGCAGGTTCTCCAGGCCGTGCAGGACCGTGCGGGCCCGGCCCGACCCCTGGGCGGCCAGCGGTTCGATCTGGCTGCGGCGGACCGAGACGAGGGCGAACTCCGCGCCGACGAAGAAGCCGTTGGCCAGCACGAGGAGGACAGCGAGGAGGAGTTGGAGCAGGCTCATCGCGTGGCTCCCAGCAGTGCCGGTGCGGCCGGGTCCGGCCGCGGGTCGGGGGCCCGGGTGAACCGGACCCGTTCGGCGCGATTGTGGCCGACCTGACGGACGGAGATCCGCCAGCCGGGGAGTTCGGCCGCATCGCCGGGGGCGGGGATGCGGCCCAGAAGTCCGGCGACGAGCCCGGCGACGGTCTCGTACGGCCCGTCGGGGACGTCCAGGCCGCTGCGGCGCAGGGTGTGGACCCGGCAGCTGCCCTCGGCGTCCCACGCGGGGCGGCCGTCCTCGCCGGTGGCGGCGGTCAGCTCGGGGCGGCCGGCCCCTTCGGCGTCGTGCTCGTCGCGGACCTCGCCGACGAGCTCCTCGATGATGTCCTCCAGGGTGACGACTCCGGCGGTGCCGCCGTACTCGTCGACGACCACGGCTATCGGCTGTTCGTGGCGCAGCCGCCGCAGCAGGTGCTCCACCGGCAGGGTGCCGGGCACCAGGAGCGGGGCGACGGCGATCCGTCCGGCCGGGGTGCGCAGGCGCTCGGCGGCGGGGACGGCGAGCGCGTCCTTGAGGTGGACCATGCCGATGACCTCGTCGATGCGGTCCCGGTAGACCGGGAAGCGGGAGAGACCGGTGGCGCGGGTGAGGTTGAGGACGTCCTCGGCGGTCGCGGAGGAGTGCAGGGCGCTGACCTTCACCCGGGGGGTCATGACGTGCTGGGCGGTGAGACCGGCCAGCGAGAGGGTCCGGACGAAGAGGTCGGCGGTGTCCTGTTCGAGGGCTCCGGCCTCGGCGGAGTGCCGGGCCAGGGAGACCAGTTCGCCCGGGGTGCGGGCGGAGGCCAGTTCGTCGGTGGGCTCGACGCCCAGGAGCCGCACCAGCCGGTTGGCCAGCGCGTTGAGGAGCGTGATCACCGGTCGCAGGAGGGCCGCGAAGCGGGCCTGCGGTCCGGCGACGAAGCGGGCCACCTGGAGCGGCCGGGAGACCGCCCAGTTCTTGGGCACGAGTTCGCCGACGATCATCTGGACGGCGGAGGCCAGCAGCATGCCGATGACGACGGCGACGCCGGACACGGCCCCCGCGGGCAGTCCGGTGGCGGTGAGGGGTCCGGCGAGCAGCTGGGCGAGGGCCGGTTCGGCGAGCATGCCCACCACCAGGGAGGTGAGGGTGATGCCGAGCTGGGTGCCGGAGAGCTGGAAGGAGAGTTCGCGCAGGGCGCGGACGACGGTACGGGCCCGTCGGTCGCCCTCGGCGGCGGCTCGTTCGGCGTCGGGTCTCTCCACGGTGACGAGCCCGAATTCGGCTGCCACGAAGAATCCGTTGGCGAGGATGAGGAGGAAGGCCGCCGCGAGGAGCAGCAGGGGGGTGGTCATGAGGCCGCCGCCTCCGGGGAAGGGGCGGCGCAGATACTACCGGACGATCCGTCCATTGCTGGAGGGAGTCACTCCTTGGGTCGCAGGAAGTCCCCGCGGGCCCGGGTGGGGCCGTGGTACGGGCGGGGTGGGGCGCACGGGGCGCCACCGCCCACCAGAGTAGACAAGAAGGCCCCGCGCCGGGCAGGTGCTCAGCGGCTGCCGGGGGTGTCGTCGCCGCCGGCGCCGCGCGTCTCGGCCAGGGAGCGCAGGGAGCGGGCGTCGCGGATGGCCTGCTGCTTGGCCATGCCGGGCTGGATGCCGAGGGCGGGCATGCTGGTGCCGTCGCTGAGGTCGAGGAAGACCCAGGGGTCGCCGGACCGCAGGTTGACGCGGAGGATCTCCTCCCAGGCCAGCCTGCGGGTCCGGGTGATGTTGACGACGGTGACCCCGGTGTCGTCGGCGGTGACCCTGGGCCTGCTGAGCAGGGCCAGGACGCCGAGGAAGAGCGCCGCGACGAAGACGAAGCTGGCCCGCTCCCCCGCGTTGAGCCGCTCCAGCATCAGCGCGATGACGGTGATGACGAGGAACATCGCCGCGCCCACGCTCAGCAGGACCACCCGGGTGAGGGTGGGCCGGAAGGTGACCGGCAGGGTGGGGAGTTCGGGCCTGGGCGCGGACATCGGGGTCTTCTCTCGGGAGGTGCGGGCGGCCGGGGCCGTCAGAGGCGGCAGGCGTGGATGGCCGTGGTGAGGATGGCGCGGGCTCCGAGCTCGTACAGGTCGTCCATGATCCGCTGCGCCTCCTTGGCGGCGACCATGGAGCGGACGGCGACCCAGCCCTCGTGGTGCAGCGGGGAGATGGTCGGCGACTCCAGGCCCGGGGTGAGGGCGACGGCGCGCTCCAGGTGCTCGACGCGGCAGTCGTAGTCCATCATCACGTAGGACCGGGCGACCAGGACGCCCTGGAGGCGGCGGAGGAACTGCTGCACCTTCGGGTCGTCGGCGGCGGCGCCCGTGCGGCGGATCACCACGGCTTCCGACTTCATGATCGGCTCGCCGATGATCTCGAGGCCCGCGTTGCGCATGCTGGTGCCGGTCTCGACGACGTCGGCGATGATCTGGGCGACGCCGAGTTCGATGGCGGTCTCGACGGCGCCGTCGAGGTGCACGACGGAGGCGTCGACGCCCTCGTCGGCCAGGTGCTTCGCCACGATGCCCTCGTAGGACGTGGCGATCGTCATGCCGGCGAAGTCCTTGGGTCCGGTGGCCGTGCCGGGCTTCGTGGCGTAGCGGAAGGTGGAACGCGCGAATCCGAGCTGGAGGATCTCCTCGGCCTCGGCCCCCGAGTCCAGCAGCAGGTCGCGTCCGGTGATGCCGATGTCGAGGCGGCCCGAACTGACGTAGATCGCGATGTCGCGCGGCCTCAGGTAGAAGAACTCGACCTCGTTCGTCGGGTCGACGAGGACCAGTTCCTTCGACTCCTTGCGCTGCCGGTAGCCCGCCTCATGGAGCATCGCCATCGCAGGCCCGGAGATTGCACCCTTGTTGGGGACGGCGATGCGCAGCATGAGGTCAGGTTTCCTTTGTGCGAAGGGGTTGTGGGACGGGCGGGGTGTGCTCAGAGGTGGGCGTAGACGTCGTCGAGCGAGATCCCGCGGGCGACCATCATCACTTGGACGTGGTACAGCAGCTGGGAGATCTCCTCGGCGGCGGCTTCCTTGCCCTCGTACTCGGCGGCCATCCAGACCTCGGCGGCCTCCTCGACGACCTTCTTGCCGATGGCATGGACGCCCTTGTCGACCAGTTCGGCGGTGCGGGAGGTCGCGGGGTCGCCCTCGGCGGCCTTGAGCTGGAGCTCGGTGAAGAGCTCTTCGAAGGTTTTGTTGGCCATGATGGTCCTCAGAATACGGGGTCGCCGGGGCGCACTCAGCGCCAGGGTTCGCTGACGGTGCGCAGTGTGGCCGCGGTGGCGACCGCGGCGGTGACCGCTTCGTGCCCCTTGTCCTCGTTGGATCCTTCGAGGCCGGCCCGGTCGAGCGCCTGCTCCTCGGTGTCGCAGGTCAGTACGCCGAAGCCGACGGGAACACCGGTGTCGACGGTGACCTGGGTGAGGCCGAGGGTGACGCCCTGGGACACGTACTCGAAGTGGGGGGTGCCGCCCCGGATGACCACGCCGAGGGCGACGATCGCGTCGTAACCGCGTCCGGCGAGCACCTTGGCGACGACGGGCAGCTCGAAGGAGCCGGGGACCCGGAGCAGGGTGGGCTCGTCGATGCCCAGCTCGTGCAGGGCGCGCAGCGCGCCGTCGACGAGTCCGTCCATGACCTTCTCGTGCCACTGGGCCGCGATCACGGCCACGCGCAGGTCGCCGCAGTTGCGTACGGACAGTTCGGGTGCACCCTTGCCGCTCATGTTTCTCCTGTTGCTGGTGACGAGGTGTTCGTTACTGGTTGGCGCAGGTCGACGCCGGGGTTCCGTCGAGCCACGGAAGATCGTGGCCCATGCGGTCGCGCTTGGTGCGCAGGTAGCGCAGGTTGTGCTCGCCGGCCTGGACGGGCATGGGCTCGCGGCCGGTGACGGCGAGTCCATGGCGGACGACGGCCGCGGTCTTGTCGGGGTTGTTGGTCATCAGCCGCAGGCTGGTGACGCCGAGGTCCTTGAGGATCCGGGCGCCCGCCGCGTAGTCGCGGGCGTCGGCGGGCAGGCCGAGCTCCAGGTTGGCGTCGAGGGTGTCGACGCCGCGCTCCTGGAGTTCGTACGCACGCAGCTTGGAGAGCAGGCCGATGCCGCGCCCCTCGTGGCCGCGGAGGTAGACGACGACGCCCCGGCCCGCTTCGGTGATGCGCCGCATGGAGGCGTGCAGCTGGGGGCCGCAGTCGCAGCGCTGGGACTGGAAGATGTCGCCGGTCAGGCACTCGGAGTGGATCCGGACGAGGACGTCCTCGCCGTCGCCGATGTCGCCGTGGACCAGGGCGACGTGCTCGACGCCGTCGGCGATGGAGCGGTAGCCGTACGCGGTGAAGTCGCCGAACGCGGTGGGCAGCCGGGTCTCGGCCTCGCGTCGGACGGTCGGCTCGTTGCTGCGGCGGTAGGCGATCAGGTCCTCGATGGAGATGATCGTCAGGCCGTGCTTGCGGGCGAACGGGACCAGCTCGGGCAGCCGGAGCATCACGCCGTCCTCGCCCGCGATCTCGACGATGGCCCCGGCGGGGCGCAGTCCGGCGAGCCGGGCCAGGTCGACGGCGGCCTCGGTGTGGCCGTTGCGGACGAGGACTCCGCCGGAGCGGGCGCGCAGCGGGAAGATATGGCCGGGCCGGACGAAGTCGCCGGGGCCCGCGACGCCGCCCGCGAGCATCCGCAGGGTGGTGGCGCGGTCGGCGGCGGAGATGCCGGTGGTGACGCCGTGCGCGGCGGAGGCGTCGACGGAGACCGTGAAAGCGGTCTGCATCGACTCGGTGTTGTCCTCGACCATCTGCGGGAGTTCGAGGCGTTCCAGCTCGTCGCTCTCCATGGGGGCGCAGATCAGGCCGCGGCACTCGCTCATCATGAAGGCGACGATCTCGGGGGTGGCCTTCTCGGCGGCGATGACGAGGTCGCCCTCGTTCTCGCGGTCCTCGTCGTCCACGACGACGACGGGCCGGCCGGCGGCGATGTCACGGATCGCCTGCTCGACCGGGTCCAGGGAGAGGTTCTCGGGGAGCGGGTCGTGATCGGGATGCAGCCAGGTGGGCTGGGCAGTCATGCCGTGGCTCCTTCCAGAGCGGGTGTCCGCGTACGCAGCCACCAGTCGCGCATCCCCCACAGGACGAGGGCGCCGTAAATGACGTAGACGAAGCCGGAGAAGGCGAATCCGTTGGCGAAGTTCAGCGGGACGCCTACCAGGTCGACGAGCAGCCAGGCGAACCAGAACTCGACCATGCCGCGGGCCTGGGCGTACATCGCGACGACGGTGCCGACGAAGATGTACGCGTCCGGCCACGGGTCCCAGGACAGCGAGGGGAAGGCGGTGAACAGGCCGCCGACGGCGAGGGTGCCGAGCGCGGCGGCGCCGATCAGCACGCCGCGCTCGCGCCAGGTGGCGAAGCGGACGGCGATGGAGCCGTCCTGGGCCTGCTGCCTGCCCCGGTTCCAGGACCACCAGCCCCACAGGGCGACGACGATGACGACCAGCTGCTTGCCCGCGCTGCCGGAGAGGTGCGCGGAGGCGAAGGCGACGAGCAGGATCACACCGGAGAGGAGCTGGGCGGGCCAGGTCCAGATGGAGCGCCGCCAGCCGAGGGCCAGGGCGATCAGGCCGATGATGTTGCCGATCATGTCCGACCACTTGATGTGCTGGCCGAACACGGTGAAGGCCTCGGAGTTGAGCCAGGAGGCGGCGTTCATCGCGGTTCCTGTCCGGCCCGCTCGCCGAGCATGCGCTCGACGTACTTGGCGATGACGTCCACTTCCAGGTTGACCGGGTCGCCGGGCTGCTTGTGGCCGAGCGTGGTCAGGGCGAGGGTGGTGGGGATGAGGCTGATGGTGAAGTAGTCGGTCGCCGCGTCCACGACGGTGAGGCTGACGCCGTCGACGGTGATGGAGCCCTTCTCCACGACGTACCGGGTGAGCTCGGGCGGCAGGGAGACCTTGACGATCTCCCAGTGCTCGGAGGGGGTGCGCTCGACGATGGTGCCGGTGCCGTCCACATGGCCCTGGACGAGGTGTCCGCCGAGCCGGCCGCCGAGCGCCATCGGGCGCTCCAGGTTGACCCGGGAGCCGGGGGCGAGCGCGCCGAGGCTGGAGCGCTTCAGCGTCTCGGCCATCACGTCGGCGGTGAATTCCCCGTCGCCGGTGTCCACGACGGTGAGGCAGACCCCGTTGACCGCGATGGAGTCGCCGTGCTTGGCGCCCTCGGTGACGACGGGGCCGCGCAGCCGGAAGCGGGAGGCGTCGGCGAGCTGCTCGACGGCGGTGACCTCACCCAGTTCTTCGACAATTCCGGTGAACACTCAGTTTCCCTTCCGAGCAGGGGCGGGGACGGCGGTGACGCGCAGATCGGGGCCGATCGGCACGGCCTCGGTCACATCGAGGCGCAACGCCTCGGAGATCGTGGAGATTCCGGCGTCCGCGAGGGCGGTGGGGCCGGCTCCGAGCAGGACCGGGGCGAGATAGCCGACGACCTTGTCGACCTTCCCGGCGGCGACGAACGCGCCGGCGAGCGTGGGCCCGCCTTCGAGGAGCACGGAGCGGACGCCCCGGGTGTGCAGGGCGTCGAGGAGGGCGTCGAGGTCGAGGCCGGTGGCGGCGCGGGGCAGCCGCAGGACGGCCGCCTCGGGAAGGTGGTCGGCCGGGGCGTCGCCGGAGACGGCGATCAGGGTGGGCGCGGTGGCGTCCAGGACCCGGGCGCCGGGCTTGACGGCGGTGGCGTTCGTGTCGACGACGACCCGCAGCGGCTGGGTGGCGCCGTCGACTCCGCGTACGCCCAGCTGGGGGTCGTCGATGCGGGCGGTGCCGGAGCCGACGAGCACGGCGTCGGCCTCGGCGCGCAGCCGGTGGACGTCGGCGCGGGCCTCGGGCGAGGTGATCCAGCGGCTGGTGGCGTCGGCGGCGGCGATCCGGCCGTCGAGGGTGGCGGCGTACTTCCACAGGACGTACGGACGTCCGAGGCGCACCGAGGTCAGCCAGGCGGCGTTGCCCGCCTCGGCCTCGTCGGCGAGGAGGCCCTGCTCCACCTGGACCCCGGCCGCGCGCAGGGTGGCGCCGCCGCCGGTGGCCTGCGGGTTCGGGTCGCCGACCGCGTACACGACACGGCTGATCCCGGCGGCCAGGAGGGCCTGGGCGCAGGGGCCGGTGCGGCCGGTGTGATTACAGGGTTCGAGGGTGACGTAGGCGGTGCCGCCACGGGCCCGGTCGCCGGCCGCGCGCAGCGCGTGGACCTCGGCGTGCGGCCCTCCGGCGCGCTGATGGAAGCCTTCACCGGCCACGGCTCCGGCGGCGTCGGTGATGACACAGCCGACGACCGGATTGGGGCTGGTGGAGCCGAGACCGCGCGCGGCGAGCGTGATCGCTCGGCGCATGGCGGTGGTGTCGGCTGCGGTGTCCACCGGGTCCTCCTGCCTCTTCGGGCACGGACTCCGGGGCCTGTCGATGACGACAGATAGAGCGGATCACCTGCGGAAACGCCGAGAACCCGAGAACGGGAAACGCCAGGAACGCACGGTGTCCGGGAGATTCCCGGCCATGCGTCCGCCGACGGCGGCGTACCGATGACAACCCGCCGCGCACTGCCTCCCATCCGGACTTTAACCGTCGGTCCAGGAATTTCACCTGGTCAACCGGCCGCTGGCTGCGGACGGGTCGCGGACTGTAACCGCCGGTTCGGAATTGCACCGACCCCGGAGTGCGCTGCTACTGGTACGGAACCAGTCTGCCACGGACGCCTCTCGGCCATGCGAGTGAGCACTGTGGGCTGGGTCACAGGAGGCATGGCGCATTCCTGCCGGGACGAACGCGACAACGTAGTCATTCACGAAGTCGAGGCTTAAAGGTCCATACCTATTGACGCACTGGTCTAGTCCTCTTAATCTCTGCGTCACCTCCGAGGTTCGGTCCCACGGTGGGCGCACACCGGGACCCCGACAGACCCACCCCTTTTCAGCCACTTGTGTTCTGCCGACCTCCCCAGGAGGAACGACCACATGCTGTCCCCCACCCGAGCGAGAGCCACGCTCCTCGCCGCCGGCGCCGCCGTCGCCGGACTGCTGCTGAGCTCCCTCGCCGCCACCCCTTCGGCGGCCGCCACCGACCACGAGTCATGTCGCCCGGACGGGCTGTACAAGACCCCCGGTGTCACCACCCCCTACTGCACCGTCTACGACGCCGACGGACGCGAGAAGATGGGCGCCGACCACAAACGGCGCGTGATCGGCTACTTCACCAACTGGCGTACCGGCAAGGACGGCAAGGACGCCTACCTGGTCCCGGACATCCCGTGGGACAAGGTCACGCACCTCAACTACGCCTTCGCGCACGTGGATGGCTCCAACAAGCTCTCGGTCGGCCCGGACAGCGCCGACAACGCCTCCACGGGGATGACCTGGCCCGGTGTCGCAGGCGCGGAGATGGACCCGGCGCTCCCCTACAAGGGGCACTTCAACCTGCTGACGAAGTACAAGAAGCAGCACCCGAACGTGAAGACCCTGGTCTCCGTGGGCGGTTGGGCCGAGACGGGCGGCTACTTCGGCCCCGACGGCAAGCGCGTCGACTCGGGCGGCTTCTACTCGATGGCGACCAACGCCGACGGGTCGGTCAACCAGGCGGGCATCAACACCTTCGCCGACTCGGCCGTCGCCTTCATCAAGAAGTACGGCTTCAACGGCGTCGACATCGACTACGAGTACGCGACCACGATGAAGGACGCGGGCAACCCGCTGGACCACACGCTGGCCAACGGCCGCCGCGCGGGCCTGGTCAAGGGCTACGACGCCCTGATGAAGACGCTGCGCGAGAAGCTCGACCGCGCGGGCGAGACCGACGGCAAGCACTACCTGCTGACCGTCGCCGCCCCCTCCTCCGGCTACCTCCTGCGGGGCATGGAGACGTACCAGATGCAGAAGTACCTGGACTACGTCAACATCATGTCCTACGACCTGCACGGCGCCTGGAACGAGTACGTCGGGCCCAACGCCTCGCTGTTCGACGACGGCAAGGACAACGAGCTGGCGCAGGCGGGCGTCTACACCACCTCGCAGTACGGCGGCCTCGGCTACCTCAACACCGACTGGGCCTACCACTACTTCCGCGGCTCGATGCCGGCCGGCCGGATCAACATCGGCCTGCCCTACTACACCCGCGGCTTCAAGAACGTGCAGGGCGGCACCGACGGACTGTGGGGCAAGGCGGCCACCACCGACTGCCCGGCGGGCGCGGGGCTGACCAAGTGCGGTGACGGCGCGGTCGGGATCGACAACCTGTGGCACGACAAGGACACCAACGGCAGGGAATCGCCTGCCGGTTCCAACCCGATGTGGCACGCGAAGAACCTGGAGAAGGGCATCGTCGGGGACTACGTCACCGACTACGGCTTCCCCGCGAACACCCAGCTGACCGGCACGTACGCCCGTAGGTACGACTCCACGCTGGTCGCTCCGTGGCTGTGGAACGCCCAGAAGAAGGTGTTCCTGTCCACCGAGGACGAGCAGTCGGTGAAGGCCAAGGCCGACTACGTCGTGGACCAGGGCATCGGCGGCACGATGATCTGGGAGCTGGCGGGCGACTACCGGTGGAACGCGGCCAAGGGCCAGTACGAGACCGGCTCGACGCTGACCACCGCGATGTACGACGCGTTCAAGTCGGCCACCCCGTACGGCGCGAAGCGCGCCACGACCGCCCTGCCGACCGAGGCGCTCAACATCGACGTCTCCTTCGGGCAGTTCCCGCTGGGCGACTCCAACTACCCGATCAGCCCCAAGCTGAAGATCACCAACCGGACCCAGGCCACGCTGCCCGGCGGTACGGAGTTCCAGTTCGACTACTCCACCTCCGCCCCGGCCAACGCCAAGGACCAGTCCGGCTTCGGCACGACGATCATCCGCAGCGACCACACGGCGGCCAACAACATCGGCGGCCTCAAGGGCGACTACAACCGCGTCTCGCTGAAGCTCCCGGCCTGGCAGAGCCTGGCCCCCGGCGCCTCGGTGGAGCTGGACTTCGTCTACTACCTGCCCACCTCCACCCCGTCGAACTGGACGGTGACCTTCGGCGGGAAGTCCTACTCCCTCGCCGGTGACCTGGCCCGCGGCACCACCGTCGTCGAGCCCGGCACCGGGACCAATCCCACGCCGACCCCGACGCCGACCGGGCCCACGCCCACCCCGTCCCCGACCCAGCCGGGCGGCAGCTGCTCGGCCCCGGCGTGGAACGCGGCCACCGAGTACGGCAGCGGCTCCACCGTCAGCCAGGACGGCCGTCAGTGGAAGGCCTCCTGGTGGACGAAGGGCGAGAAGCCCGGCACCACCGGTGAGTGGGGTGTCTGGAAGGACCTCGGGGCCTGCTGATCCCTCGTGTGCCGTCCGGCCCGGCGTGAGCGGTTCCCCCGCTCACGCCGGGCCGGACCGCGCTCTGGCAGGCTGGCCCCATGACGACGATCCTGGTCACCGGCGCCACCGGAACCCTCGGCCGGCAGGTCGCCGAGCGGCTGCGCACCGAAGGGGCCGATGTCCGCGGCCTCAGCCGCCGCTCGCCCTCGTACGCCGTCGATCTGCGCGACGGCAAGGGCCTCGACGCGGCGGTCGAGGGGGCGGATGTGATCGTCCACTGCGCCAGCACGCCGCGCGGCGGCGACGACCGGGCGGCGGGGTTCCTCATCAACGCGGCGAAGCGGGCCGGGACGCCGCATCTTCTGTACATCTCGATCGTGGGCGTGGACCGGCTGCCGCTGGGCTACTACACGGTCAAGCACCGGGTCGAGCGGATGATCGAGGACTCCGGGCTCGGCTCGACGATCCTGCGGACCACGCAGTTCCACGACCTGGCGCTGCGCATCCTGTCCGGGGCGGCCAAGCTGCCCGTGCTGCCGGTGCCCGCCGGTGTGTCGCTCCAGCCCGTCGACAGCAGCGAGGTCGCCGGCCGACTGGCCGCCCTGGCGCTCGGCGGACCGGCGGGCCGGGTGCCCGACCTGGGCGGACCCGAGGTCCGGGAGCTGACCGACCTGGCCGGGGCGTTCCTGCGGGCCACCGGCCGCAGGCGGCGGGTGGTTCCGGTCCGGCTGACCGGCAAGGCGTACGCGGGCTACCGGCGCGGCGACCATCTGGCTCCCGAACACGCCGTGGGGACGGTGACGTTCGAGGAGTTCCTCGACCGCCGCCACCGGCGCCCGGACTGAACCGACGCCGTCCGGCCTGCGCCACCGGGCCCGAGCCGACGCCGCCCGCCGGCCACCCGCGGGTGTCCGGTCCGGCGGGTCAGCCCTCCGGGGCGAACAGCGCGTCCTGCGCCGCGTCCCGGGCGGTGATCAGCGCACCGCGCAGCACGGCCCCGTCGCCCAGCGAACCGGCGCGGACCTCCGTGCGCAGGGGCGACATCGTGGCCAGCCGTTCCTCGACCCGGGCGGCGAGCGCGGCACCGCCCGCATGGCCGACGGCCCCCGCGAGCAGGACGCAGCCGGGGTCGAGCACCGAGACGACGGCGGCGGCGCCGAGGGCGAGACGGTCGGCCACGTCCTTCAGGAAGGGCTCGCCCGCCTCCCCCGCCTCCAGAGCGGCCCGCACCGCGTCCACGGCGGCCGCCTCCTCGCCGCCCTCCGCCACCGCGCCGAGGTCCACGAGTCCGTGCGCGGCGGCGAGTTCGCACAGCGCGACCGAGCCCGCCAGGGAGTGGAAACCGCCCTCGCAGTTGACCGCCGATGGCAGCCCGCTCACCCCGGGGACGGGCAGGAAGCCGATCTCTCCCGCGCCACCGGACGCCCCCTGACGCAGCTTGCCGTCCAGCATCACGGCGGCCCCGATTCCCAGGCCGAGCCAGAGGAGGACGAAGGTCTCCCGGTCGCGGGCGGCACCGTCCCGGTGTTCCGCGACGGCCGCGAGGTTGGTCTCGTTCTCCACCAGGACGGTGGCGGGAAGCCGCCGCTGGAGCTCCCGGACCAGGCCCCGGTGCCAGGCGGGCAGGCCGGAGCTGTCGCGCAGTTCGCCGGTGGCGGGGTCGATCAGCCCCGGCGCGCCGACCCCGACGCTGTGCAGGGGTACCGCCCCGGCGGCGCGGGCGGCGCGCTCCAGGAGGGCGGCTGCCCGCTCGACGGCGGGGTCGGTGCGGGTGTCGCTGCCGATGGGCAGCGTGTCCTCGGCGAGCGTGGCCCCCAGCAGGTCGGCGACGACCACGCTGACGCTGCCGAGGCGCACGTCGAGGGCGGCGAGATGGGCCCGGTCGGCGACGATCCCGTACAGCTTGGCGTTGGGCCCGCGACGGACGGCTCCGGACTCGCCGACGACCTGGATCAGGCCGGCGCTCCGGAGCCGTTCGACGAGGTCGGCGACGGTGGGCCGGGAGAGTCCGGTCAGCGTCTTGAGCTGGGTGGCCGTCAGTGGGCCGTCCTGCTGGAGCAGTCGCAGGGCGAGCCGGTCGTTGATGGCCCGAGCCGTGCTCGGGGATGCGGGCATACCGGGATCCTTCCAGATCGTCGCCCCGCCGCCTTCCGGGGCCGCGAAGTATCCACTATTTATCAGGCAGGGTTCCTGATAGTTTACGCCACGCATCGTCGCGCGGGAGCGCCGGGACGGCCGGCATCCGAGGATTCCCAGGGGAGGGACACGACGGCATGACGAACGACTCGACCGTCACGGTCTACAGCACACAGCAGGTCAGGCGGGCGCGGATCGCCGTCGCCGCGGTCTTCACCGTCCACGGGGCGGTGACCGGCAGCTTCGCGACCCGGGTGCCGTGGATCCAGGACCACGCCGGGGTGAGCGCGGGACAGCTCGGCCTGGCGCTGGCCTTCCCGGCGATCGGCGCGTCGATCGCGATGCCGCTGGCCGGCCGGATCAGCCATCGGTTCGGGGCGCGTACGGCGCTGCGGGGGCTGCTGGCGCTGTGGACACTGGCGCTGATCCTGCCCGCGCTCGCACCGAACCTGCTCACCCTCTGCGCCGCACTGTTCGTCTACGGGGCGACGGCGGGGATGTCGGACGTGGCGATGAACGCCCTGGGCATCGAGGTGGAGAACCGTCTCGACAAGTCGATCATGTCGGGCCTGCACGGCATGTGGAGCGTGGGCGCGCTGATCGGTTCGGCGGCGGGCACCGTCGCCGCGCACACCGCGACCGACGCCCGCCTGCACCACACGATCGCCGCCCTGGTGCTCACGGCGCTGGGACTGATCGCCTGCCGGGACGTCCTCGACCTCCGGAGGAGCCCGGAGGAGGAGCCGCCGCCGCGTTTCACCCTGCCGCCGAAGTCGGCCCTGATCATCGGGGCGATCGGGTTCTGCGCGGTGTTCGCGGAGGGCGCGAGCCTGGACTGGTCGGCGGTCTACCTGCGGGATGTTCTGGACAGCTCGGACGGACTGGCCGCCGCGTCCACCACGGCGTTCACCCTGACGATGGCGTTGGCCCGGATCGCCGGGGACCGGATCGTCGACCGGTTCGGCGCGGTCCGCACGGTGCGCACCGGTGGGCTGATGGCGACCGCGGGCGGGCTGCTGGTGGTGTTCGCGCCCTCCCCGGCGGCCGCGATGTGCGGCTTCGGGCTGCTGGGCCTCGGCGTGGCGGTCGTGGTCCCGCTGGCCTTCGCCGCGGCGGGGCGCAGCGGGCCGAACCCGAGTCAGGCCATCGCGGGCGTCGCCACCATCACGTACACGTCCAGCCTGATCGCCCCCTCCGCGATCGGCTCACTGGCCGAGGCGACCTCGCTGGTGGTGTCGTTCGGCGTGGTGACGGTGCTGGCCTTCGGCCTGGTGCTGGGCGCCGGGGTGCTGCGGTCGGCCGACCGAAAGGTCACCGGCTCGGCGGTCGCCGGCGGCGCGACGAAGAGCGCCGCCGGGAGCTGACGGGGGCCCCGGGAGGGGACGGCGGGCGCGCGTGAGGCACGGCATCGGCGTACGGCCGGGGCGGCGGCGCGCGACGGGTGACCTCCGCGCGGCCGCAGCGCGCGCCACTACTACCATGGCGCTGATCTTTTCCGCAGGTGAACACCGAACAACCGGGTCGCAGACCGGCCGGCGCACCGAGCAGACCTTCAGGGAGCAACCAATGAGTCTCGGCGTGCGCTGGACCTTGCACGGCGACGGGAAGACACCCGCGCCCGGGGCGGTGGTGCGCCCCGACGAGCGGCTCTCCTGGCCCCGTACGTTCGGACTCGGCGCCCAGCACGTGGTGGCGATGTTCGGCGCGTCGTTCGTCGCCCCGGTCCTGATGGGTCTGGACCCGAACCTCGCGATCATGATGTCCGGCGTCGCGACCGCGATCTTCCTGCTGGCGACCAAGGGCCGGGTGCCCAGCTATCTGGGCTGTTCGCTCTCCTTCGTCGGCGTCGCGGCCACGATCCGGGCGAGCGGCGGCGACGTCGCCACCATCACGGGCGCGGTGTTCGTGGTCGCGGTGGCCCTGTTCCTGGTGGGTCTCGCCGTGCAGCGCTTCGGCGCGCGGATCATCCACGCGGCGATGCCGCCGGTGGTGACGGGCGCGGTCGTGATGCTGATCGGCTTCAACCTGGCGCCGGTGACCGCGTCGACGTACTGGCCGCAGGACCAGTGGACGGCGCTGGCGGTGATGCTGTTCACCGGCCTCGCCGTGGTGTGCCTGCGCGGGTTCCTCTCCCGGATCGCGATCTTCCTGGGGCTGGTCTTCGGGTACGTGCTGTCCTGGGTCCTGGACCTGGCCTTCGGCAGGATCCACTCCCCGCTGGGCGGCGGCGCGGCCACCGACCACTGGCGTCTGGACCTGTCCGCCGTCGGCAGGGCCGACTGGATCGGGCTGCCGACCTTCCACGCCCCGGCCTTCGAGTGGTCCGCGATCCTGGTGGCGCTGCCCGTGGTGATCGCGCTCGTCGCGGAGAACGCCGGGCATGTGAAGGCCGTGGGCGAGATGACCGGCGACTCGCTGGACGACAAGCTCGGCACCGCCATCGCGGCGGACGGCGCGGCGTCGATGCTCTCCACCGCCGTGGGCGGGCCGCCCAACACCACGTACTCCGAGAACATCGGCGTGATGGCCGCGACCCGCGTCTACTCCACCGCGGCGTACTGGGCGGCGGCCTGCTTCGCGCTGCTCTTCGGCCTGTGCCCGAAGTTCGGCGCGGTCGTCGCCGCGATCCCGGGCGGGGTGCTCGGCGGGATCACCGTGATCCTGTACGGGATGATCGGCCTGCTCGGTGCGCAGATCTGGCTCAACGGCCGGGTGGACCTGCGTAATCCGCTCAACCTCGTGCCGGCCGCCGCGGGCATCATCATCGGCGTGGGCGGGGTCAGCCTGAAGATCACCGACAACTTCGAGCTGGGCGGCATCGCGCTCGGCACGATCGTCGTGATCACCGGCTACCACGTGCTGCGGGCCTTCGCCCCGGCCCACCTCAAGACCCAGGAACCGCTGCTGGACTCGGGCACTTCGGCGTACGACGAGAAGCCGGGTCCCGAGAAGAGCTGAGCCGTACGGGGAGCCGCCCGGGGTTCAGCCGGTAGCCAGGGCGTGGGCGTACTCCGGGGTGAAGGAGCCCGCCGCGCCCGAGCAGCCGTCGGACTCCCCCGGCAGCTTCACCCACAGGTACGCGTCGATCCGGGACTCGCCGGTCCGGGTCGTCGGGGTCTGCCCCAGTGCGCGCCCCGCCGGATCGCACCACTGACCGGCGGCGGGTGCGCCGTTGCCGTTGCGGCTGGTGTCGATGACCGCGCCGAGGGCGGCCGGGCCTCCGAGTGCGGCGAGGACCCGGCGGGCATAGGCGGCCTCGTCGGCGGTGCGGTGGAAGTTGGAGACATTGGTGAAGATGCCGTCGCCGTCGGCGGCCGCTCCGGCCGCCCTCAGCGCGGCGGCCTGTTTCGCGGGGGCGTGCCAGCCCGAGTGTCCGCCGTCGAAGTAGACCCGGGCCCGCGGGTTCGCGGTGCGCAGGGTGCGTCCCGCGCGGGCCAGCGAGGCGAAGCGGGCCGCGCGACCGGAGGCGCTGAGGCAGTCGGCGAGGGCGATGGCGTCCGGCTCCAGGATCACGATCGCCGCTCCCGCGCCGAGCCCCTGGGCGAACTCCCGTATCCACGCGTCGTACGCGGCGAGGTCCGGGGCGCCGCCCTTCGACGCGCCGCCGCAGTCCCGGTCGGGTATCGCGTACGGGACGAGCACCGGGGTCCGGCCCGCGGCGGCCGCGCCCCGGGTGACCGCGCGGACCTGCCCGGCTATCCCGCCCGGGTTGTGGGCGGCGAACCAGACGGCCGCGGGCCGCGCGGCGATCCGGGACTCGATGACCGGGCGGCGCGGGTCGTCGGGGTTGGCCCGCACCCAGTCCAGGACCTGCGAGTGCGGGTGCCGGAACAGGCGGGTGCGGGGTGCCGGGGCGGGAGCCGTCGGCCGGGAGGGCTCGGCTGTGGGGGCGTCGCGCGGAGGGGTGGTGGTGCGCACGGGGGACGGGGCTGGAGCGGGGGCTGCCGAGGAGGCGGACGGGGCGGGGGCCGGGGGCGTCGGCAGGGCGGGAAGCGGCTGGAGGACCGGCGGGGGCGCCGGCCGGGGGCGGGCGGTGTCGCGCCGGTCGTCGTGACCCGCGTCGAGCAGCCCGGCCGTGGCCCCGATCGCCACCACCGCCGAGGCGACGGCCAGCAGGGCGTGGCGGCGGGACGCGCGGCGGCGTTCGCGGTGAGCGGTGCAGCGGCGTATGCGGGTGCCCGGCACTCCTCGATCCCCTTTTCCGGCACCGTTGTTCGCCCGTTCCGATGAAACTCGGGCCGGTCGGCGCCGTGGCGAGCCTATGGCTGGGACGCTCCGCGCATGACGCAGATCGAGCAGTCCGCACTCCCGGCCGGCGTCGGCGACCCGCCGACGGGCGACCCCCCGGTGATCGAACGTATGCGGGAATTGCGTTCCCGGTGGCCGCACGGGGACGGGGTGGCGGTGTTCAACGCGGCCTATCTGGAGGTCGTCGAGCGGGCCGACCCGGGCCTCGGCAGGGGCGGCTTCGACGACCGGGAAGCCGCGGCCCTGCTGGGCCTGCGCTGCGCCGAGCGCTATATGTCGGCCGCCGAGACGGCCGCGGGGGGCGGGCAGCCGCCGGAGTGCTGGCGTCCGTTGCTCCCTTACCGCCGCCGCCCCGGCGTACGTCCGCTGCAGTTCGCGCTGAGCGGTCTGCAGGCGCACGTCGGCCACGATCTGGTCCTGGCGGTGGTGGACACCTGTCGTACGCTCGGCTGCGCTCCGCCGGACCTGGAAGGGGAGTTCGAGCGCGTAAGCGATCTCCTCGCGTTGCTGGAGGAGCGGATCCACGAGGATCTGATGCCGGGCCCCGACCTCCTGCAGATCGCGGATCCGCTGACCCATCTGGTCAGCTCCTGGAGCCTGGAGCGGGCCCGTGAGGCGGCCTGGTCGGCGGTCCTGGTGCTCTGGCGGCTGCGCGGATTCCCTTCGCTGGCCGAGGAGTTCAGGCAGCGGACCGACGCGGGCGCGGGCCTGGTGGGGCGGCTGCTGCTCACCCCTTGCCGCTGACGCCCGCGTCGGGCCCCCGCCCCCCGCGCCCGGACCCTCCGGCTCAGTCCTCCGGAAGCTCGACCGGCGCGATCTCGTCGAAGACGTCGCCGGGGCCGGGGTTGGTGCCGTCCGTCGCCCCGCCGAACTGGTGCATGACGCCCCACACGGCGTTCAGCGCGGTCTGCACGGCGCCCTCGGCCCAGCCGGCCGTCCAGGAGATGTCGTCCCCGGCGAGGAAGATCCCCCGCTTGTCCTCGGGCAACCGGTCCTGCATGAAGTGCGTGAACAGCCGCCGCTGGTAGCGGTAGTGGCCGGGCAGGTTGGCCTTGAACGCGCCCATGAACCAGGGCTCGTTCTCCCAGGAGACGGTGACCGGGTTGCCGATGATGTGGCTGCGGACGTCGACGTTCGGGTAGATCTCCCCGAGCGACTTGAGCATGACCTCCATGCGCTCCTTCGGGGAGAGCGGCAGCCACTTCAGACTGTCGTCGCACCAGGTGTAGGAGAGGCAGATGACGGCGGGCTTGTCCGGCCCGTCGTCCAGGAGGTACGTCCCCCGGGTCATCCGGTCGGTGAGCGTCATCGACATCGTGTCGCGGCCGGTGGTCTCGTCCTTGTCCAGCCAGAACGGGCGGTCGACCGGCACGAACAGCTTGGACGACTCCATGTAGTGGGTGCGCTCCATCGCCGTCCAGTGGTCGATCGGGAAGAGCGCGTCATCGCAGTCGATCTTGGAGAGCAGCAGCCAGGACTGGCCGGTGAAGACCGCGGCCCGGAAGGTGCGGATGTCACCGGTGGCGTCGGTGACCGTGATGCGGTTGCCCGCGGTACGGGTCAGCCGGGTCACGGCTTCGCGCGGCTCGCCCTCGTGCAGGGTGGCGAGCGAGGTGCCGAGCGGCCAGTGGACGATCTTCTGCGGCTCGCGGTCCCACAGGCGCAGCGGGAGCTGCTGGCTGCCGCCGACGATGCCGCGGTGGTGGTCGTCGGCCTCGGTGTAGACGACGCGCAGGATCTCCAGGATCGAGTTGGGGAAGTCGGTGTCCCAGCCGCCGGTGCCGAAGCCGACCTGGCCGAAGATCTCGCGGTGCCGGAAGGACTTGAAGGCCTCGGACTCGCAGAGGAACCCGTAGAAGGTCTGGTTGTCGAGCCGCTCGACGAGCTGCGACCAGATCTCCCGGATGCGCGGGACGTCGCGCTCGCGCAGCGCCCGGTTCATGTCGGAGAAGTCGGCGCCCTCCTCCAGACAGGCGCTCCAGGCCTCGGCGACGTCGCGGTAGACCTGCGGCAGGTCGTCGATGGTCTCGGCGTAGTGCGACTCGCCCTTGAGGTCCACGACGGTCGAGGGCGTGGCCGGCGAGAGCGGGTTGGGGAAGGGCTGCGTTTCCAGGCCCACCAGGTCGATGTAGTGCTGGAGCGCCGTGGAGGACGGCGGGAAGCGCATCGCGCCCATCTCGGCGGTGAGCGCGGGGTCGCAGCCGTCGAAACCGACGGTGCGCAGCCGGCCGCCGATCCGGTCGGCCTCGTAGACGACGGGCTTGAGGCCCATCTTCATCAGCTCGTACGCGGCGATGATGCCCGAGAGACCGCCGCCGATGACGGCGACCTCCTGGCCGTGCTCGGTCGCCGGTATCTGACCGAGGCCCGCGGGGTGGGCGAGGAAGTCGTCGTACGCGTACGGGAAGTCCGGCCCGAACATGGTGATCGGCGGGGCGGCCGCGTCGGTGTGCTGGACGGCGTTGGGCACCGTGGACGTCATGGGGTACGGACTCCTTGCGCGGTACGGAAGTTCGGGGAGGAGGCGGGCTCAGGCGAGGGAGCCGTAGAGGCCGGGGCGGCGGTCGTTCAGATACGGGTTGGCGGCGCGCGATGCGGCCAGGAACTCCGGGTCCACCTCGCCGATCACGAGTTCCTCGCCGCGTCCGGCGCGGGTGCGGACGGTGCCGTCGGGGCCGGCCAGGCAGCTGAGCCCGACGAACTCGAACTCGCCCTCCGGGCCGGTGCGGTTGACGTACGCCACGTACATCTGGCTCTCGAAGGCCCGTACGGGGACAACGGATTCGGCGACGAACTGGAAGGGGTGCATCTGCGCGGTGGGCACCAGCAGCAGATCGGTGCCGGCCAGGGCGTGCGCCCGTACGTTCTCCGGGAACTCGACGTCGTAGCAGATCAGCAGGCCGATACGGATGCCGTCCAGGTCGGCCTGGACGACGGTCCGCTCGCCGGGGGTGAACCACTCCTGCTCGAAGCAGCCGAACAGGTGGGTCTTGCGGTAGTTCGCGAGCCGTGCGCCGTCGGGGCCGATGAGCTGGGAGGCGTTGAAGATCCGCTCCCCGTCGCGCTCCGGGTAGCCGTAGAGGACGGCGAGGCCGTGGCGTACGGCGATCTCGGCGACGGCCTTCGCCCCGGGTCCTTCGGCGGGCTCGGCCAGTACGGGCACGGCGTCGCCGATGGCGTATCCGGTGAGGAACAGCTCGGGCGCCACCAGCAGCCGGGCTCCCGCGCCGGCGGCCCGGGCGGCGGCCTCGTCGAGCGCCTTCAGGTTCTCGGCGACGGCGCCGGGCCGTCCGGAGCTCTGGAGCAGGGCGGTGCGCAACGACGGCATGGCTGACCTCGGGCGGTGCGGGCGGGGTGGGGAGACGTATCGAAGGTACGTGGCCCCGATCGGCCCCGACAAGGCGCGAGTGTTGCGCGTCGACCGTTGATTCGTTGCGCGGGTAGGGCTTGGTGCGGCGAATCGTTGCGTGGAGCATCACCGCAGGTCAGCAGGGTGATGTGCGCCACTGCCTCAGGCCGGTGGGGCCTCCGCCGAGTAGCGCCGCAGCAGCGGGGAGAGCACCAGGACGGACTTGGTCCGCTCGACGTACGGCTCCCCCGCGATGCGTTCCAGGACCTGCTCGAAGTGGCGCATGTCGGCGGCGAAGACCTGCACGACGGCGTCCGCCTCCCCGGTCACCGTGGAGGCCGAGGCGACCTCCGGGTAGCGGGCGAGGCCCTGCTTGATGGCGTCCGGGGAGGTGTTGCGGCTGCAGTAGATCTCGATGAACCCCTCGGTCTCCCAGCCGAGCGCCGCCGGGTCGACCCGCACGGTGAAGCCGGTGATCGCACCCTCGGCGCGCAGCCGGTCGACCCGGCGTTTCACGGCGGGGGCGGAAAGGCCGACGATCGCGCCGATGTCGGCGTAGGAGCGCCGGGCGTCTTCGGCGAGGGCGTGGACGATGCGTTCGTCGAGGTCGTTCAGGCGCACGTCGGGCGGTTCACTTCTCTGCGGTGGGTCGGCTGCGGGGGCGGGAGGCGGACGGTGCCGCCTCCCGCGGTAGTCGCAGTAGACCATGAGCCGCCGTCGCGGGCGTGCTCGGCGCAGTGGAGGTGGCCGGTCAGAAGGGGAACTGCGAGCGGCCGTGCTGGATGGAGATCCACTTCTGGGTGGTGAAGGCCTCGATCATCGAGTCGCCGTTCAGCCGGCCGAGGCCCGAGCTCTTCTCGCCGCCGAAGGGAACGATCGGCTCGTCGTGGACGGTGCCGTCGTTGATGTGGATCATGCCGGTGTGGATGCGCTGCCCGATCCGCACACCGCGCTCGATGTTGCCGGTGTGGACGGCGCCGCTGAGGCCGTACGGGGTGTCGTTGGCGATGCGGACGGCCTCGTCCTCGCCGTCGAAGGGGATCAGCAGGGCGACGGGCCCGAAGATCTCCTGCCGCAGGACCGGCGAGTCGGCGGCGAGGCCGGTCAGGACGGAGGGGCTGACGAGGTTGCCGTCGGCGCGGCCGTGCAGGAGGGCCGTCGCCCCGGCGGCCACGGTCTGGTCGACGAGCTTGGAGACGGACTCGGCCTGCGAGGAGTTGATCAGCGGGCCGATCTGGGTGGCCGGGTCGGCGGGGTCGCCGACGGTGAGGGATGCGACCTTGGCGACGAACTTCTCGGTGAACTCCGCCTCGACGGCGCGGTCGACCAGGATGCGGTTGGCGGCCATGCAGACTTGGCCCTGGTGGACGTACCGGCTGAAGACCGCCGCGTCGACGGCGTAGTCCACGTCCGCGTCGTCGAGCACGATCAGGGCGCTGTTGCCGCCGAGTTCGAGGACGGCCTGCTTGAGGTTCTGGGCGCAGACGGTGGCGACATGGCGGCCGACCTTGTCCGAGCCGGTGAAGGAGATGACCTGCGGCACGGGGTGCTCCAGCAGGGTGTCGCCGATCTCCGCGATGTCGGTGATCACGACGTTCAGCAGCCCGGCGGGCAGTCCGGCGTCCTCGAAGATCTTGGCGAGCAGGGTGCCGCCGCAGATCGGGGTGTTCTGGTGCGGCTTGAGGACGACGGCGTTGCCGAGGGCCAGCGCGGGCGCGACGGACTTGAGGGAGAGCAGGAAGGGGAAGTTGAACGGGCTGATCACGCCGACGACCCCGACGGGCACGCGGTAGACGCGGTTCTCCTTGCCCTCGGTCGGCGAGGGAAGGATCTGTCCGGCGGGGCGCAGGGCCAGCTGGATCGCCTCGCGGAGGAACTCCTTGGCCAGGTGCAGTTCGAAGGCGGCCTTCAGCCGGGTGCCGCCGAGTTCGGCGACGATCGCTTCGCCGATCTCCGGCTCGCGCTCCTCGACGAGGCGCAGCGCCTTCTCCAGGACGGCCCGCCTGCTGTACGGGTTGGTGTCCGCCCACGCCTGCTGGGCCCGCTCGGCGGCGCGGTAGGCCTGGTCGACCTCGTCGGCGGTGGCGACCGGGATCGAGGCGAGCTTCTCCCCGTCGAACGGGTTGAAGTCGATGATGTCCCAGGACCCCTTCCCCGGCCTCCACTCGCCGTCGATGTACTGGTGGGCCAGGTCAGTGAAGAAGGACATGAGATCCCTTACCGCAGAGAGGCAGGCAGCTGAGTGCGCTTCATATTACTTATATCGCAACAGAGTTGAAGCGCACTCCCGGCCACCTCCGGGAGCCCCGGAAACGACCCCGCCCCCTCCGCGGAGCGCCGGAGGGGGCGGGGTCGTTGCGGTGAATGCGGGATCAACTCCAGCTGGCGTGCAGCGGCTTGCCCTCGGCGTAACCGGCAGCGCTCTGGACCCCGACGACCGCCTTCTCGGCGAACTCCGCCAGGGACGCGGCGCCGGCGTAGGTGCAGGAGGAGCGGACGCCCGCGATGATCGAGTCGATCAGGTCCTCGACGCCCGGACGGGTCGGGTCGAGGAACATCCGCGAGGTGGAGATGCCCTCCTCGAAGAGCGCCTTGCGGGCGCGGTCGTAGGCGGACTCGTCCGAGGTGCGGTTCTTGACGGCGCGGGCCGAGGCCATCCCGAAGGACTCCTTGTAGAAGCGGCCGTCGGCGGACTGCTGGAGGTCACCGGGCGACTCGAACGTGCCCGCGAACCAGGAGCCGATCATCACGTTGGACGCACCGGCGGCGAGCGCCATGGCGACGTCGCGCGGGTGGCGGACACCGCCGTCCGCCCAGACGTGCTTGCCGTGCTTCCTCGCCTCGGCGGCGCACTCCAGGACGGCGGAGAACTGCGGCCGGCCGACGCCGGTCATCATCCGGGTGGTGCACATGGCGCCGGGGCCGACGCCGACCTTGATGATGTCCGCGCCCGCCTCGATCAGGTCGCGCACGCCCTCGGCGGCGACGATGTTGCCCGCGACGATCGGCACCTGCGGGTCGAGGGCGCGCACGGCCTTCACCGCGCTGATCATGGACTCCTGGTGGCCGTGGGCGGTGTCCACTACCAGGACGTCGGCGCCCGCGTCGAGGAGCTGCTTGGCCTTGCCGGCCACGTCGCCGTTGATGCCGACGGCGGCCGCGATGCGCAGCTTGCCCCGGGCGTCGGTGGCGGGGGTGTAGAGCGTGGCACGCAGGGCGGCCTTGCGGGTGAGGATGCCGACGAGGCGGCCCTCGGCGTCGACCGCGGGGGCGAGCTTGCGGTTGGCGCCGTCGAGCTTGTTGAAGGCGTCGCGCGGGTCGATGTCCGCGTCGAGCAGCACGAGGTCCTTGGACATGACCTCGGAGAGCTGGGTGAAGCGGTCGACGCCGGTGAGGTCGTGGTCGGTGACGACGCCCACGGGGCGGCGCTCGTCGTCGACGACGACACCCGCGCCGTGGGCGCGCTTGGGCAGCAGCGACAGCGCGTCGGCGACGGTCTGCCCGGGGGCCAGCTCGATCGGGGTGTCGAGGACCAGGTGGCGCGTCTTGACCCAGGAGATGACGTCGGTGACGACCTCGATCGGGATGTCCTGGGGGATGACGACGAGCCCGCCGCGGCGGGCGATGGTTTCGGCCATCCGGCGGCCCGCGATGGCGGTCATGTTGGCGACCACGAGCGGAATGGTGGTGCCGGACCCGTCGGGCGACGAGAGGTCCACGCCCTGGCGGGAACCGACCGCGGAGCGGCCCGGGACCATGAAGACGTCGTCGTAGGTGAGGTCGTACGGGACCGCGGGGGACTCTGTGTAGCGACCGGTGCCCGGCTCAAGAAAACGCATAACACTCATTTTTTCATACGAAACGGTGCAGGTCGTTTCCACGAAGACACAGCAAAAGACCCCCTCGTTCGTCCTTTCCTCCAAGAGGGTTCCTGGGAGGTGGCCGGGGGCCCCGGGCAAGTGGAACCTGCCTTACCCACGGACCCTACCCGAACGGGATTCGAATCATTCGTGATCACCATCCCTGGACCGGGTGACAAGGGGTCAGGTAGCTTCAAACCCGCAGGTCTCGGGGGTGTCGGAAGCGTCGATCCGGCTCGTCGGCAACCCTGGGCACACCGTATGACCGGAGAGGATCCCGATCCGCCTGTGGACAGCGAACTGCCGGACATCTACTGCCCGTTTCCGCAGCGGACCAATCCGCACGTGGGACACACCCGGGGGCATCTGGACGCCTGGACCAGAGAGACGGGTCTGGTCCACCGCGAGTCCGCGAGGAACCGATTCGAACAAGCCGATTTCGGGTCGTTCGTCGGCATGGTCTACCCGACAGCCGACGAGGACCACCTCGATCTGGTGGCCGACTGGTTCGTCTGGCTCTTCCTGGTCGACGACCAGCTCGACGACGGCCACCTCGGCCGTTCACCCGACCGAGTGAGAGACGTCGTCGACCGGATGCGCGCGGTGGTCGACGGCTCCGCCCCCGAGCCGCTGCCGGGGGAAGAGGTCCCGGCCGCCGTGACCGCCCTGGCCGACCTGTGGAAACGTACGACGCCGAATGCCGCCCCGCACTGGCGGACGCGGTTCGCCTGGCATCTGATCACCTACCTCACGACGGCCACGACCTGGGAGGCGGGCAACCGCGCCGAGGACGTGGTGCCCTCGGAGGAGACGTACATCACCAAGCGGCGGCACACCGGGGCCATCCACGTCTGCATGGACCTCATAGAGATCGTGGCGGGCATCGAGGCCCCGGAGTCGCTCCACAACGACCCCCGATTCATCACCGCCCTGGAAGCCGCGTGCAACCACGTGTGCTGGGCCAACGACGTGTACTCCTTCGAGAAGGAGCAGGTGCTCGGCGAGATCCACAACCTCGTCCACCTGGTCCGCCACCACCGGGGTCTCGGGGAGCAGCAGGCGCTGGACCACGTCGCGGAGCGCCTCGCGATGGAGACCGAGCGGTTCCTGACCGCCGAGGACGAGCTGCTGGAGCTGTATCCGGAGCTGTCCGGGCTGCTGGTGCCCTACCTCGACGGGATGCGGAGCTGGATGCGCGGCAACCTGGACTGGTCGCGCCAGACCCCGCGCTACAACCCCGCCGACGTGGGGCAGTACGAGGAGCCCGAGGAGTATCTGGAGGAGACGGTGCTGGGCGTACCGCCCGCGCGCACCGAGACGGTCACCCCCGCCCCGTGCGCGGCGAAGGCCCCTCCGGCGGGCTGAGCGAACGCGCCGAGGGCCGGACACCGCGTGCGGTGTCCGGCCCTCGGCGCGTTCCTGACGGCGTCACTCCCCGTCGGGATCCGCCCGCTCCAGTGCCGGGCGGACGCCCGCGGCGGACTCGGTGAGCAGATAGTCGGCCGCGGCGGTGTCCGTGACCAGGCTGGTGACCAGGCCGGAGCGCAGCACCGCGCCGATCGCCGCCGCCTTGCGCTGGCCGCCCGCGATCGCGACCACCTCGGGGATCCGGCGCAGCCGGTCCGCCTCCACGGTGATGCAGCGCTCCCCGAGGTCGCGGCCGACCCGGCGGCCGTCGGAGTCGAAGAGGTGCGCGGACATCTCGGCGGCGACGCCGAGCGAGGCGTAATGGGCGCGCTCCGCGTCCGAGAGCATGTCGTGGACCGTGGAGATGCCCGGCTCCCAGGAGCCGATGGAGACGGCGGCGACCGTCACCTTGTCGAAGTACTCGAAGGCGCGGGCGATGCCCGTCTGGTCGCGCAGCGCGGCGGCCGTCGCGGGGTCGGGCAGCAGCATCGGTGCATAGATGGGGTGCGCCTCGCCGCCGGAGACCTGGGCCGCCCGGCGGACCGCCTCGACCGAGCCGCGCTCGGCGGTGCCCGCGTCGTACACCCCGGTGAGCTGGACGACCGTGCAGGGCGGGAGCCGGTCGAGGGCGGCCGCCATGTGGATGGTGGAGCGGCCCCAGGCCAGGCCGAGCACATCGCCCTCGGCCACCAGCTCGCCGAGCAGGTCGGCCGCGACCTCGCCCAGGTTCTCCGGGTCGGGGGCGTCGTCCTGTTCCTCGGCCGGGGATTCGACGACCACCGCGTGCCGCAGCCCGTAGCGGGCGCGCAGGGCGTCGGAGCGTTCGGCGTCCAGCTCGGCCGGGACCCGGATCTCGATGCGTACGAGATCGCGTTCGAGGGCGGTCTCCAGGACCCGGGCCACCTTGAAGCGGCTCACGCCGAACTCCTCGGCGATCTGGATCTTGGACTTGCCCTCCAGGTAGAACCGGCGGGCCATGGCCGCCGCCTGCACCAGCTCCGCGGGTCCCATCCGCATGGCTGACCGACCCGCCGAGATGCCAGACACCGCGATCTCCTCACTGCTGTTCACACGCCCGATACGCCGTTCATCCTGTCAGATCCGGCGATCCTTGATCGGCCCTGTCGGACCGCGTTCATCTGCCCTTGGTTCAGTGGCCGCATGCCCAGGGGGCGACGGCCGTGACCGCGTCCGCCTGCGCCCGCAGCTCGCGGACGGCCGCCGCCGGGTCCGCCGCTCCGTAGACCGCGGATCCGGCCACGAAGACGTCGGCGCCGGCTTCGGCGCACCGCTCGATGGTGGTGGCCGAGACCCCGCCGTCGACCTGGAGCCACAGTTCGAGACCGTGCTTGCTGATCAGCTCCCGGGTACGGCGGATCTTCGGCAGCATGATGTCCAGGAAGGCCTGCCCGCCGAAGCCCGGCTCGACCGTCATGATCAGCAGCATGTCCAGCTCGGGGAGCAGGTCCTCGTACGGCTCGATGGGCGTCGCCGGCTTCAGAGCCATCGAAGCGCGCGCCCCCTTCGCCCGGATCTCCCGCGCCAGGCGCACCGGAGCCGCCGCGGCCTCCGCGTGGAAGGTGACGGACCCGGCCCCCGCTTCCACGTAACTCGGGGCCCAGCGGTCCGCGTCCTCGATCATGAGGTGGCAGTCCAGCGGGGTGTCCGTGGCCTTGCTCAGCGCCTCGACGATCGGCACGCCGAGGGTCAGGTTGGGCACGAAGTGGTTGTCCATGACATCGACGTGGAGCCAGTCCGCGCCCTCGACGGCCTTCGCCTCCTCGGCGAGACGCGCGAAATCGGCGGACAGGATGCTGGGGTTGATCTGCGCCATGACCCAAGCCTGCCACGTCTGAGGCCGGTTCCCCGCCTCGATGCCCTTCGAAGCCTCACACGGCCATCACAGTCCGCACATTCTGCACATTTTGCCAGCGCTTTACTTTTCTTTTGCCGTACGGGCAGACCCGCTGACGCGGCGATATTCAGCCGGTCCGGCGCAGCAGAGCCAGATACATCGCATCGGTGCCGTGCAGATGCGGCCAGAGCTGGACGTCGGGGCCCTCCCCCAGTGCGGGCACCCCGGGCATCAGCGGACGGGCGTCGATCCACTCCGCCTCCACCGGCTCGCCGCCCCGGCCCTTCAGCACGTCCTCGACGACCACCCGGGTCTCCGCGAGATGCGGCGAGCAGGTGGCGTAGCCGACCACGCCGCCGACCCGCACAGCCTTCAACGCCTCGCGCAGCAGGCCGCGTTGGAGCGGGGCGAAGGCCTCCAGGTCCTCGGCGCGGCGGCGCCAGCGGGACTCCGGGCGGCGGCGCAGCGCGCCCAGGCCCGAGCACGGCACGTCCATCAGGATGCGGTCGAACGTGCCGGGCAGCCACGGCGGACGGGTGCCATCGGCGGTGATCACCTGGTACGGGCCGGGGTTGCCGGCCAGCGCCCGCTCGACGAGCCGGGCGCGGTGCGGCTGCTTCTCGGCGGCGAGCAGGGTCGCGCCGCGCTCGGCGGCAAGCGCCGCGAGCAGGGCGGCCTTGCCGCCCGGGCCGGCGCAGCCGTCCAGCCAGCGGGCGTCGCGGCCCTCGACGGGTGCGGCGGCCAGGGCGGCGGCGACGAGCTGACTGCCCTCGTCCTGGACGCCCGCCCGGCTCTCCTGGACGGCCTCCAGCGCGCCGGGCTCGCCGCCCTCGGCCATCCGGACGGCGTACGGGGACCAGCGGCCGGGCAGGGAGTTGTCCTCGCCGAGGGCCTTGACCAGCTCGTCGGTGGTGGAGCGGCCGGGGCGGGCGACCAGGGTCACCTCGGGCCGCTCGTTGTCGGCTTCGAGGAGGTCCTCGATGCCCGCCCGGCCGCCGCCCAGGGCGTCCCAGAGGGCAGTGACGATCCAGCGGGGGTGGGAGTGGACGACGGCGAGGTGATCCTCGGCGTCCTCGTCGTACGGCGGGGCGACCTTCTCCACCCAGCCGTCGAGGTCGTGCGCGGTGACCTTGCGCAGCACCGCGTTGACGAACTTCGCACGCCCCTCCCCCAGCACCACCCGGGCCAGCTCCACACTGGCGGAGACGGCCGCGTGGGTGGGGATACGGGTGCCGAGCAGCTGGTGGACGCCCATGTTCAGGACGTCGAGGACCGGCGGGTCGACCTCGCGCAGCGGCCGGTCGATGCAGGCCGCCACGATCGCGTCGTACGTGCCCTGGCGGCGCAGCGTCCCGTAGACCAGCTCGGTCGCCAGCGCCGCGTCCCGGCCGTCGAAGTCACCCTTGGCGCGGGCCTTCTTCAGCAGCGGCGGCAGCACGAGGTTGGCGTAGGCGTCGCGCTCGTCGACAGCCCTCAGCGCCTCGAAGGCGAGGAAACGGACCGGGTCCTTCTGCGGACGGCGGTGGGGCCTGGCGGGACGGCGACGCGGCTGGTCGTTCACGTGAAAGGTGCTCCGCTGATGGTGAGAGGGGCGAACTCTCCCAGCGTACGTCGCTCTCCCCGCGCGCCCGAACGGCGGCCCGGGCCCCTGCTATCGCGGTCCCGGGCATCTCGAACGCCGTCGCGGGCTCCCTCGAGCGCCGCGTCCCGGGGCCCCACGCGCCCCGCTACACGCCCAGCAGCTCGCTCGCTCTACAGGCCCAGCAACTCGCCGTGGGCGATCCGGACGCCGCGCGCCCAGTCGGCTCCCCGCATCGGCTTCTTGCCCTGCGGCTGGACCCAGAGCAGCTCCACCGCGTGCGAACCGGTGCCCACGTACACGTTGTTCTTGGCGGCCGACAGCTCGCCGGGGGCCAGGTCCGTACGGTCCAGAACCGGCACGGCCTGGATCAGCTTGAGCCGCTCGCCGCGGAACAGGGTCCAGGCGCCGGGGGCCGGGGTGCAGCCGCGCACCACCCGGTCGACCCGCAGGGCGGGCGCGGACCACTGGATCCGGGCGTCCTCGACGGTGATCTTCGGGGCCAGGGTGACGCCGCCGTGGGGCTGGGGCACGGCGTGCAGCGTGCTGTCCTCGATGCCGTCCATCGTGGCGGCGAGCAGCCCGGCCCCGGCGAAGGCGAGCCGGGTGAGCAGGTCGCCGCTGGTGTCGGTGGGGCGGATCTCCTCGGTGAGAACGCCGTAGACAGGGCCGGAGTCCAGGCCCTCCTCGATCAGGAAGGTCGACGCGCCGGTCACCTCGTCCCCGGCCATCAGGGAGTGCTGCACGGGGGCAGCGCCCCGCCAGGCGGGCAGCAGCGAGAAGTGCAGGTTGACCCAGCCCCGGGCGGGCACGTCGAGGGCGACCTTGGGCAGCAGGGCCCCGTAGGCGACGACCGGGCAGCAGTCCGGGGCGATCTCGCGCAGCCGGGCGAGGAACTCCTCGTCCCGGGGCCTGGCGGGCTTGAGCACCTCGATCCCGGCCTCCTCCGCCCGCTCGGCCACCGGGCTCGCGACGAGTCGGCGGCCCCGCCCGGCGGGGGCGTCGGGACGGGTCACGACGGCGGCCACCTCATGGCGGTCGGAGGCGATCAGGGCGTCCAGGGCGGGGACGGCGACTTCGGGGGTGCCGGCGAAGACGAGCTTCATGGGTGGCTGACTGCCTCTCGGGCCAAGACGTACGGTGACGAGCAGCACACCAGTCTAGGGTGTGTCCGGCGGGTCAGGGCGGGAGAGTCCCCCGGGGTGACCGGCCGATCAGGGCCCGGCCGCTCCCTTGTACGGGGGCGGCGACCAGGGGGGCGTACGCGCGCCGCGCACGCCCCGTGCATATGCACATACGCCGCGATAGCGTGACCACATACCCGGCTCGGGCGTTGGTCAAAGGAGATTGACCGAAGCGGGCCGCCCCGACGCGGCCCGATCCCTTTCAACGCCGGTTCGAGAGGCTTCTTCATGGCCGACCACGCAACGCACGACGCCCAAGCGCGGGCCAGTCTGCATCTTCTGGTGCGGGACATCGAGCGGGTCAGGCGGCAGGTGGACGCGCTGCGCACCCTCACCGCCCAGCTGGGCAACGTCTACCGTCCGCGCCGCTCCGGCCCTTCCGCGGGCTTCGTCGTCTACGGCAGGGCCCCGGCCCCCACCGTCCGCCTGGCGCAGGAACTGCGGGACAGCGTCGAGACCCTGGTCACGGCCGCGGTGGACTTCGACCGCTCGCTGGGCTTCTCCTGGGACGCGGTGGGCTCCGCCCTCGGCGTCACCAAGCAGGCCGTGCACCGTCGTTACGGAACACGCCGCGCCACCCCGCAGCCCGCCGCCGAGACGGGCGGCGAGACGACACCCGTGTCGCACCCGGTGTCCGTCGGCACCGGCCTCGCCGGGGCCTCCGGCGGAGGGTCCGGCTCCCCGGTGCCCTCGGTCCCGGCGGCCCGCTCGATGCCGCCGCAGGCGTCGGTGGGGCAGCAGCCTGCCCGCGAGGAGCTGCGCCCCAGCGTCTTCCCGGGCCCCCGCAACGGCTGACCGTACGCCGCCCCTCTGCCCCACCGTGCCGGTCGCACGGCGGGGCAGTCTCCTGTCCGGGTCCACGGCCCGCAGGGGGCTCCGCCGACGCCGGGCCCATCGGCTCGACGGGTGGCAGCCCCGCCGGCTCAGCCGATGTCGGGCGGGTCGATCCTGATGCGTATCGGCTCGTTCGCGCCCTTGGCCGTACGGGTCGCGAGCGCCGTCTTCAGGGCCCGGGCGAGCGCCGCTCCACGCCCCGGGACCACCCGGATCAGGACACGCTCCCAGGTCTCGCCCGGCGGCGCGTCCCCCGGCCTGCGGGCTCTCCCGGGCGCGGCCGAAGGGACCGGCACCGGCCCCAGGATCTCCGCCTCCGGCGGCAGCCCCGCGGTCTGCAGGAACGCGGCCAAGGCCTCGGGCGGGCCGGTCGCCGAGGCCATCCGGGAGACCGGCGGGAAGCCCAGCTCGGCCCGCTCCGCCAGCTCCCGCCGGGCGAAGCCCGCCGGGTCCCAGCGGACCAGCGCCTGCACCGCACGCTCCGTCGGCTCCGCCACGATCACCACCGTGCCGCCCTCCTCCTGCCCCCGCACCAGCGAGCCCACCGCCAGCCACCGGCGCAGCGCCTCCTCCCCCGCGCGCAGATCGGGCCGCCCGAGCATGGCCCAGCCGTCCAGGAGCAGGGCCGCCGCATACCCGCCCTCGGCGACGGGCTCCGCGCCGGGCGTGGAGACGACCAGGGCCGGGGCGTCCGGCACCGCGTCGAGGATGTGGTCGCGGCCCGAGGTGCGGACGGGCACGGCGGGGAAGGCCCGGCCCAGCTCCTCCGCGGTCCGGCGGGCGCCGACGATCCGGGCCCGCAGCCGGGTGGAGCCGCACTCCGCGCACTGCCAGGCCCGCTCGGCCTGCCCGCACCAGGCGCAGTCCAGATCCTGCTGGTCCGGGGCTTCGAGAGGGCCCGCGCAGTGCCGGCAGCGGGCGGGCGTGCGGCAGCGTTCGCAGGCGAGGCGGGGGGCGTACCCCCTGCGGGGCACCTGGATCAGCACCGGGCCGGTGCGCAGGCCGTCGCGCACGGCCCCCCAGGCGAGGCTGGGCAGCCGGGCGGAGCGGGCGGCGCCGTCCCGGGCCAGCTCGCCGTCCCCGACCGTGCGGATGAGGGGTGCGGCCCGGCGCAGCCGCTCGCGGTCCGCGAGGAGCGGCAGCGCCCAGCCGCTCTCCACGAGCTGGGCGGCCTCGACCGTGCAGCTGATCCCGCCGAGCAGGAAGCCGCAGCGGCCCTGTGCCGCCCGCAGCTCCAGGACCTCGCGGACGTGCGGGAAGGGGGCGTTGTCGTCGCTGTGGCTGGAGTCGCCGTCGTCCCAGACGACGACGAGCCCGAGGTCCTGGACGGGGGCGAACATGGCGGCACGGGTGCCCACGACCGCCCGCACCGAGCCCCGGCGTACCGCGAGCCACTGGCGGTAGCGCTTCTCGGGGCCGGAGTCGGCGGTCAGCAGGGCGTGCCGACCCGTGCCGAGCGCTTCGGTCAGTGCCGCGTCGACCCGCCCGGCAGCGCGCCCGTCCGGGACGACGACGAGTGCGCCGCGCCCGGAGGAGAGCGTCGCCGCGACGGCCCCGGCGATCTCGGCGGGCCAGTGCGGTCCCGGCAGGGCTGTCCACACGGCGCGCGGCGCGCCGCCCTCGGCCAGTGCGCGCAGGAAGGCCGGGCCCTGGCCGTACCGCTCCCAGGTGCCCGGTTCCGGCGGCCGGGGCGGGGGCAACGGGTCCGGGGAGGGCTTGGACTCCGCGCGGCCGTTGCGGGGCGGGACGGCGAGCTGGAGGACGTCGGCGAGGCTGCCCGCGTACCGGTCGGCGACGGCGCGGCAGAGGGCGAGCAGCTCGGGCCCGAGGACCGGCTCCGGGGAGACCACGGAGGCGAGGGCCGCCAGCGCTCCCGGGTAGTCGGAGTCGGCGCGGCGCTCGACGATGAAGCCGTCGATCAGGCCGCCGCCCTCGCGCCGCCCGCCCTGGACGTTGCGCCCGCCGGCCCCGAACCGGACCCGCACCCGGACACCCGGCTGGGCGTCGGCGTCCAGCTCCTGGGGGACCGCGTAGTCGAAATACTGGTCGAGGTGGAGGACGCCCTTGTTGACCAGGACGCGGGCGACGGGCAGTTCCCCGGCGAGGGCCGCGCCCCGCCAGGTACGCGGCTTGGCGCGCGGCACCTTAGCCCGGCGCACGGTCTCCCGGATCAGCGCAAGCTGCTCCGGGGCCCCGGCACCGGGTTCGGCGGACTGCTCGTTCTCGCTGCTCACAGCTGAATTCCTACCAGAGAGCACTGACAGTCGCGGGAGCACGGCAGCGGGGCCCGGCCACCGCGCTCGGTGTCCGGGCCCCGCTGTCGCTTACCGCTGATGCCCTACGGCCCTCACAGACCCGCGGCCGCGCGCAGCGCGTCCACGCGGTCCGTGCGCTCCCAGGTGAAGTCCGGCAGCTCACGGCCGAAGTGGCCGTAGGCAGCGGTCTGGGCGTAGATCGGGCGGAGCAGGTCGAGGTCCCGGATGATCGCGGCCGGGCGGAGGTCGAAGACCTCGGCGATCGCGTTCTCGATCTTCTCGGTGTCGACCGCGGCGGTGCCGAAGGTCTCGACGAAGAGTCCGACGGGCTCGGCCTTGCCGATCGCGTACGCGACCTGGACCTCGCAGCGCGCGGCGAGACCGGCGGCCACCACGTTCTTCGCGACCCAGCGCATCGCGTACGCGGCGGAGCGGTCGACCTTGGACGGGTCCTTGCCCGAGAAGGCGCCGCCACCGTGGCGGGCCATGCCGCCGTAGGTGTCGATGATGATCTTGCGGCCGGTGAGGCCGGCGTCGCCCATCGGGCCGCCGATCTCGAAGCGGCCGGTGGGGTTCACCAGGAGGCGGTAGCCGTCGGTGTCCAGCTTGATGCCGTCCTCGACGAGCTGCGCGAGCACGTGCTCGACGACGAACTCGCGGATGTCGGGCGCGAGCAGCGAGTCCAGGTCGATGTCGGAGGCGTGCTGCGAGGAGACGACCACCGTGTCCAGCCGGACCGCCTTGTCACCGTCGTACTCGATGGTGACCTGGGTCTTGCCGTCGGGACGCAGGTAGGGGATGGTCCCGTTCTTGCGCACCTCGGACAGCCGCCGGGAGAGGCGGTGCGCGATGTGGATCGGGAGCGGCATGAGCTCCGGGGTCTCGTCGCAGGCGTAGCCGAACATCAGGCCCTGGTCGCCCGCACCCTGCTTGTCGAGCTCGTCCTCATCGCCCTCGACCCGCTTCTCGTACGCGGTGTCGACGCCCTGGGCGATGTCCGGCGACTGGGCGCCGATCGACACCGAGACGCCACAGGAAGCACCGTCGAAGCCCTTTTTGGAGGAGTCGTAACCGATCTCCAGAACCTTGTTGCGCACGAGGTTGGGGATGTCGGCGTAGGCCTTGGTGGTGACCTCGCCCGCGACATGCACCAGACCGGTGGTGATCAAGGTCTCGACGGCGACGCGCGAGGAGGGGTCCTCGCGCAGGAGCGCGTCGAGAATCGTGTCGCTGATCTGGTCAGCGATCTTGTCGGGGTGACCCTCGGTGACGGATTCCGAGGTGAAGAGACGGCGGGACACATCGCTCCCTGGGGTTGCAGCGGCTGCTGGCTGATCATGGGTGGTACGTCCGAGAGCTGCGCTCGGCGCGTACCGTTGGCCAGTTTATCGGTCACATCCGGCGGCCGGGCCAGGTGTCTCGCCCTTTGGGAGGTTCGTGACGTGCGCCACACAGGACACCAGTAGGACAATCCACCCTTCTTGGCCGTCATTTCGGGGCTTATGGGGTGATTTCGTTCGCCCGGAGGGTTGATGATGAATTCGGCTGGAACCTGACGGAAACCAGATCCCAGACCGTGTCGGCAAGCGATTCCTTGGGGCCGTACGGCACCGGCGTCTCCCGGCCGTCGGCGGCGAGGACGACCGCCTCGTTCTCCTCCGAGCCGAAGGTCCTGCGCTCCCCCACCTCGTTGACCACGAGAAGGTCGCAGCCCTTGCGGCGGAGCTTCGCACGGCCGTTGGCCAGCACGTCGTCGGTCTCGGCGGCGAATCCGACGACGATCTGGTCCGGCCGTGCCCGCTCGGCGGAGACCTCGGCGAGGATGTCGGGGTTACGGACCAGGGTGACGGTGGGCGCCTCCTCGCCGTCCTTCTTCTTGATCTTGCCGGTGGCGTACTCGGCGGGGCGGAAGTCGGCCACCGCGGCCGCCATCACCACGACGTCCGCGTCGGGGGCGGCCTTCAGCACGGCCTCGCGCAGCTGGACGGCCGTGCCGACCCGCAGGACGTCGGCCCCGGCCGGGTCGGGCAGCCCCGTGTTGGCCTCGATCAGGGTGACCCGGGCCCCCCGGGCCACCGCGGTACGCGCCAGCGCGTAGCCCTGCTTGCCGGAGGAACGGTTGCCCAGGAAGCGCACCGGGTCGAGCGGCTCACGCGTGCCGCCGGCGCTGATCACCACATGGCGGCCCGCGAGGTCGGGTTCGGCGACCCCGCGTGCGAGCACCCGGCGGCAGACTTCGAAGATCCCGCCCGGATCGGGCAGCCGGCCCTTGCCGGTGTCGACGCCGGTGAGCCGCCCGACGGCGGGCTCGATGACGACGGCGCCCCGGCGGCGCAGGGTGGCGACGTTCTCCTGGGTGGCGGGGTGCTCCCACATCTCGGTGTGCATGGCGGGGGCGAAGACCACCGGACAGCGGGCGGTCAGGAGCGTGTTGGTGAGCAGGTCGTCGGCGAGCCCGTGGGCGGCCTTGGCCAGCATGTCCGCGGTGGCCGGGGCGACCACGACCAGGTCGGCGCCCTGCCCGATCCGCACGTGCGGGACCTCGTGGACGTCCTGCCAGACCTCGTCGGAGACCGGGTGGCCGGAGAGCGCCGACCAGGTGGCCGCTCCCACGAAGTGCAGCGACGCGGCGGTCGGGACGACCCGTACGTCGTGGCCGGACTCGGTCAGCCGGCGCAGCAGCTCGCACGCCTTGTAGGCGGCGATACCCCCGCTGACCCCCAGGACCACCTTCGGCTTGTCCACTGCGTCTCCCCGCACTCGGCAACGTCACAGCAACGTGTGGGTCCCATGCTGCCTCACCGCGTGGAACGCGTTCACCCGGCCCCGGACACACCTCAGGCCCGGCGGACGGGCCGCCGGGCCTGGAGTGAAGGTGCCTTGGTGCCGCTGCGTTACTGCGCGGGGCCCTCGATGGCCTCGGAGGTCAGCAGACCGGCGTTGATCTCGCGGAGCGCGATCGACAGCGGCTTCTCGTGCACGTGGGTGTCGACGAGCGGACCGACGTACTCAAGGAGGCCTTCACCGAGCTGCGAGTAGTACGCGTTGATCTGACGGGCGCGCTTGGCCGCGTAGATCACCAGGCTGTACTTCGAGTCGGTGGCCTCGAGGAGCTCATCAATCGGCGGGTTGATGATGCCCTCGGGCGTGGTGATGGAAGAGGACACTCTCTGCCTTCCGAAGGGGGTGTAGATCAAAGATCAGGGGATCTGAACGATCACGGAGATCTAAGCCTGAAGCATCAAGGCTAGCAGCTCGCGTGCCACGTCCTCGACGGAGGTGTTGACGAGCGTCGTATCGAACTCGGCCTCGGCGGCCAGTTCGACCTTGGCGGCGGCGAGCCGGCGCTCGATGACCTCGGGGGCCTCGGTGCCCCGGCCGGTGAGCCGGCGCACCAGTTCCTCCCAGCTCGGCGGGGCCAGGAAGACCAGACGCGCGTCGTCCATCGACTGGCGGACCAGCCGGGCGCCCTGGAGGTCGATCTCCAGCAGGACCGGTTCGCCCGCCTCCAGGCGGTCCAGCACGGCGCGCCGGGGCGTGCCGTAGCGGTTGCCCGCGAACTCGGCCCACTCCAGCAGTTCGCCGTTGGCGACGAGCTTGTCGAACTCCTCGTCGTCCACGAAGAAGTAGTGCACGCCGTTGCGCTCCCCGGGGCGCGGCTTTCGTGTCGTCGCCGACACGGAGAGCCAGACCTCGGGGTGCACGGTGCGCATATGAGCGACGACCGTGCTCTTGCCGACCCCCGAGGGGCCGGAGAGCACGGTCAGCCGCGGACGTACGTCCGGGGGTACGGGGGACGTCCCCCGGGATGTTGCAGCCATGGGGCGATTATCCAGGTTCTCAGGAGTGCCTGAGAACGTCAGGCGGGGCTGCCGCCGAACTCACGCTCCAGGGATGCGATCTGGTTGGAGCCAAGACCCCTGACCCGGCGGCTCTCGGAGATGCCGAGACGCTCCATGATCTGCTTGGCGCGGACCTTGCCGACGCCCGGCAGGGATTCCAGCAGTGCGGAGACCTTCATCTTCCCGATGACGTCGTTCTCCTGGCCCTGCTTGATGACCTCGTGGAGGGAGGCGCCGGAGTGCTTGAGTCGATTCTTGACCTCGGCCCGCTCCCGGCGAGCCGCGGCGGCCTTTTCGAGCGCGGCTGCGCGCTGTTCAGGGGTAAGGGGCGGAAGAGCCACGCCTACGTCACCTCGGATGTCGATCTGTCGGATACGGACCGGCGGGGAAGCTGGACGCCACCCCACCAGGTGAGCGACGAACACACTGTGCTCGGCCGCTCTTCGACGGAGACTAGCGGCAAGGGCCGCTGTAGTCAGCGAGAACAGACGAAAAGTCCTGGTCAGCTGTGGCCGACCAGGATTTTCCCGACATATCGACCAGGTTTCTCGTCAGTAATTCGTCAACACGCTGTAAACGTGTCAGGGTCAGCTGCCGGATACGGCCCGGCGGACCTCGTCCGCGAACCGCTCGGCGGCTTCGCGCAGCCCGGACGCGTCCGGACCGTGGCGCAGCACGCCCCGGCTCACGCTCGGCACCACGTTGCCGACCGCGTCGCCGAAGACCGCCGGAAGATCCGCGGGGGTCGCCCCCTGGGCGCCGATGCCGGGCGCGAGGAGCGGCCCGTTGATCGCCAGGTCCGCCCCCGCGTCGCCGAGCGTCGCGCCGACCACCGCGCCGACGGAGCCGAGCGGAGTCGCTCCCTCGTTCTCCGCCGCCATGTGGTCGAGCATCAGCTGGGCGAGCGAGCGGCCGTCGGCGGCCGTGGCCCGCTGGACCTCGGCGCCCTCCGGGTTGGAGGTGAGGGCGAGGACGAAGACGCCCGCGCCGGAGACGGCGGCGGCGTCCAGCGCCGGGCGCAGCGAGCCGAAGCCCAGGTACGGGGAGACCGTCACCGCGTCCGAGAAGAGCGGCGAGTCCTTGTCCAGGTAGGTCGCGGCGTAGGCGGCCATGGTGGAGCCGATGTCGCCGCGCTTGGCGTCCATGAGGACGAGCGCACCCGCCGCCCGGGCCTCCTCGACGGCCTTCTCCAGGACGGCGACGCCGCGCGAGCCGAAGCGCTCGAAGAACGCCGACTGCGGCTTGAGGACGGCGACCCGGTCGGCCAACGCCTCCACGACGGTCCGGGTGAAGCGCTCCAGGCCGGCGATGTCGTCGTTCAGCCCCCAGGAGGTGAGCAGCGAGGCGTGCGGGTCGATGCCGACGCAGAGCGGCCCGCGGGTGTCCATGGCGTGGCGCAGGCGGGCGCCGAAGGGTTCGAGCGTCACAGGGCGGCCTTCTTCCGGGTCTCGGCGCCGACGGCCTCGGCGAGGGTGGCGTACGGGGAGGTGGCGAGCCGGGCGGCGAGGCCCTTGTGGATCGCGCGGGCGTAGAAGGGGCCTTCGTAGATGAAGGCGCTGTAGCCCTGGACGAGGGTGGCCCCGGCGAGGATGCGCTGCCAGGCGTCCTCGGCGTTCTCGATGCCCCCGACGCCCACCAGGGTGATCCGGTCCCCCACGCGGGCGTACAGACGGCTCAGGACCTCCAGCGAGCGCTCCTTGAGGGGCGCGCCGGAGAGTCCGCCGGTCTCCCCCAGCAGCTCCGGGCCGGACTTCAGGCCCAGTCCCGCGCGGGCGATGGTGGTGTTGGTGGCGATGATGCCGTCCAGACCCAGCTCCACGGCGAGGTCGGCGACGGCGTCGACGTCCTCGTCCGCGAGGTCCGGCGCGATCTTGACGAGCAGTGGGACGCGCCGGGTGGTGACGGTGCGGTCCGCGGCCTCGCGTACGGCGGTGAGCAGCGGGCGCAGCGACTCGGTGGCCTGGAGGTTGCGCAGGCCGGGGGTGTTGGGCGAGGAGACGTTGACGACCAGGTAGTCCGCGTGGGCGGCCAGCGCCTCGGTGGACCTGACGTAGTCGGCGGCTGCTTCCGCTTCGGGGACGACCTTGGTCTTGCCGATGTTGACGCCGACCGTGGTGCGGAAGACCGGGTTACGGGCGGCGAGGCGGGAGGCGACGGCGGCGGAGCCCTCGTTGTTGAAGCCCATGCGGTTGATCAGCGCACGGTCGGCGACGAGCCGGAAGAGGCGCTTCTTGGGGTTGCCGGGCTGCGGTTCGCCGGTGACGGTGCCGATCTCGATGTGGTCGAATCCGAGCATCGCCATGCCGTCGATCGCGACGGCGTTCTTGTCGAAGCCGGCGGCGAGCCCGAAGGGGCCGTGCATCCGCAGGCCGAGGGCCTCGGTGCGCAGCTCCTTGTAGCGGGGGGCGAGGGCGGCGGCGACGAACGTGCGCAGGACGGGGATCCGGGCGGCCAGGCGGATCCAGCGGAAGGCGGCGTAGTGGGCCTGCTCGGGGTCCATCCGCTTGAAGACCAGCCGGAAGAAGAGCTTGTACATGGAGAGATGTCCTCGGTGCTCGGGGTGCTCGACGGGGCTCGCAAAGAGGGGGACACCGTTTCCGGTGTCCCCCTCTCCGGGCGGCTAGTCGCGGGCCGCGGTCAAGCGTTCCGCGTGTTCCTGGAGGGAACGGACGCCGACGTCACCGTGGTTGAGGGCGTCGATGCCCTGGACGGCGGCGGCGAGCGCCTGGACCGTGGTCAGACACGGTACGGAGCGGGCGACGGCCGCGGTGCGGATGTCGTAGCCGTCGAGCCGGCCGCCGGTGCCGTACGGCGTGTTGACGATGAGGTCGACCTCGCCGTCGTGGATGTGCTGGACGATGGTCTTCTCGCCGCCCGGGCCGGGGCCCTCGGACTGCTTGCGCACGACGGTGGCGTTGATGCCGTTGCGCTTGAGGACCTCGGCGGTGCCGGAGGTGGCCATCAGCTCGAAGCCGTGGGCGACCAGCTCGCGGGCCGGGAAGATCATCGAGCGCTTGTCCCGGTTGGCGACCGAGATGAACGCGCGGCCCTTGGTGGGCAGCGGGCCGTAGGCGCCGGCCTGCGACTTGGCGTACGCCGTGCCGAAGACCGAGTCGATGCCCATGACCTCACCGGTGGAGCGCATCTCCGGGCCGAGGACCGTGTCGACGCCCCGGCCGTGGATGTCGCGGAAGCGCGACCAGGGCATCACGGCCTCCTTGACGGAGATCGGCGCGTCCAGCGGCAGGGTGCCGCCGTCGCCGGTCTTCGGCAGCAGGCCCTCTTCGCGCAGCTCGGCGATGGTCGCGCCCAGCGAGATGCGGGCGGCGGCCTTGGCCAGCGGGACTGCGGTGGCCTTCGAGGTGAAGGGGACCGTGCGGGAGGCCCGCGGGTTGGCCTCGAGGACATAGAGGATGTCGCCGGAGAGCGCGAACTGGATGTTGATCAGTCCGAGCACGCCGACGCCCTTGGCGATGCCCTCGGTAGAGGCGCGCAGCCGCTTGATGTCGAAGCCGCCGAGCGTGATCGGGGGCAGGGCGCAGGCCGAGTCGCCGGAGTGGATGCCGGCCTCCTCGATGTGCTCCATGACGCCGCCGAGGTAGAGCTCGTGACCGTCGTAGAGGGCGTCCACGTCGATCTCGATGGCGTCGTCGAGGAAGCGGTCGACCAGGACCGGCCGGGTGGGGCTGATCTCGGTGGACTCGGAGATGTACGAGGCGAGGCGCGTCTCGTCGTACACGATCTCCATGCCGCGGCCGCCGAGGACGTAACTGGGCCGTACCAGGACGGGGTAGCCGATCTCGTCGGCGATGGCCTTGGCCTCGCCGAAGGTGGTGGCGGTGCCGTGCTTGGGCGCGGGCAGTCCGGCCTCGGCGAGGACCCGGCCGAAGGCGCCGCGGTCCTCGGCGGCGTGGATGGCCTCCGGGGAGGTCCCGACGACGGGCACGCCGTTGTCCTTGAGCGCCTGGGAGAGGCCGAGCGGGGTCTGGCCGCCGAGCTGCACGATGACACCGGCGATCGGGCCCGCCAGCGATTCGGCGTGCACGATCTCCAGGACGTCCTCCAGGGTGAGCGGCTCGAAGTAGAGCCGGTCGGAGGTGTCGTAGTCGGTGGAGACGGTCTCCGGGTTGCAGTTGACCATGACGGTCTCGTAGCCCGCGTCGCTCAGGGCGAAGGAGGCGTGCACGCAGGAGTAGTCGAACTCGATGCCCTGGCCGATGCGGTTGGGGCCCGAGCCGAGGATGATCACGGCCGGCTTGGTGCGGGCCGCGACCTCGCTCTCCTCGTCGTAGGAGGAGTAGAAGTACGGCGTCTTCGCGGCGAACTCGGCGGCGCACGTGTCAACGGTCTTGTAGACCGGGCGGATGCCCAGCGCGTGCCGGACCTCGCGGACGACGTCCTCGCGCAGCCCGCGGATCTCGCCGATCTGGACGTCGGAGAAGCCGTGCCGCTTGGCCTCGGCGATCAGGTCGGCGTCCAGGCGCTCGGCGGAGGCCAGCTCGTCGGCGATCTCCTTGATCAGGAAGAGCTGGTCGACGAACCAGGGGTCGATCTTCGTGGCGTCGAAGACCTCCTCCTGGGTGGCTCCGGCGCGGATCGCCTGCATGACGGTGTTGATGCGGCCGTCGGTCGGGCGGACCGCTTCCGCGAGCAGCTCGGCCTTGTCGCCGACCGGGCCCGTGAAGGCGAACTGCGAGCCCTTCTTCTCCAGCGAGCGCAGGGCCTTCTGGAGGGCCTCGGTGAAGTTCCGGCCGATGGCCATGGCCTCGCCCACCGACTTCATGGTGGTGGTGAGGGTGGAGTCGGCGGAGGGGAACTTCTCGAAGGCGAAGCGCGGGGCCTTGACGACGACGTAGTCGAGGGTCGGCTCGAAGGAGGCCGGCGTCTTCTCGGTGATGTCGTTGGGGATCTCGTCCAGGGTGTAGCCGACGGCCAGCTTGGCGGCGATCTTGGCGATCGGGAAGCCGGTGGCCTTGGAGGCGAGCGCCGAGGAGCGGGAGACGCGCGGGTTCATCTCGATGACGATGACGCGGCCGTCGGTGGGGTCGATGGCGAACTGGATGTTGCAGCCGCCGGTGTCGACGCCGACCTCGCGGATGATCGCGATGCCGACGTCGCGCAGCCGCTGGTACTCGCGGTCGGTGAGCGTCATGGCCGGGGCGACGGTGATCGAGTCGCCGGTGTGGACGCCCATCGGGTCGAAGTTCTCGATGGAGCAGACGACCACGACGTTGTCGTTCCGGTCGCGCATCAGCTCCAGCTCGTACTCCTTCCAGCCGAGGATGGACTCCTCCAGGAGCACCTCGGTGGTCGGGGAGAGCGTGAGGCCCTGTCCGGCGATGCGGCGCAGCTCCTCCTCGTCGTGGGCGAAGCCGGAGCCGGCGCCGCCCATGGTGAAGGAGGGGCGCACGACGACGGGGTAGCCGCCGAGGGTGTCGACGCCGGCGATGACGTCGTCCATGGAGTGGCAGATGACGGAGCGGGCGGACTCGCCGTAGCCGATCTTCTCCTTGACGGCCTCGACGACGCCCTTGAAGAGGTCGCGGTCCTCGCCCTTGTTGATCGCCTCGACGTTGGCCCCGATGAGCTCGACGCCGTACTTCTCCAGCACTCCGTTGTCGTGCATGGAGATCGCGGTGTTCAACGCGGTCTGCCCGCCGAGGGTGGGCAGGAGCGCGTCGGGGCGCTCCTTGGCGATGATCTTCTCGACGAACTCGGGGGTGATCGGCTCGACGTAGGTGGCGTCGGCGATCTCCGGGTCGGTCATGATCGTCGCCGGGTTGGAGTTCACCAGGATGACGCGCAGGCCCTCGGCCTTGAGGACCCGGCAGGCCTGGGTGCCGGAGTAGTCGAACTCGGCGGCCTGGCCGATGACGATCGGACCGGAGCCGATGACCAGGACGGACTGGATATCGGAGCGCTTAGGCACGCTGGCCCTCCATCAGGGAAACGAAGCGGTCGAAGAGGTACGCGGCGTCGTGCGGGCCCGCGGCCGCCTCGGGGTGGTACTGGACGCTGAAGGCGGGCCGGTCCAGGAGCTGGAGGCCCTCGACCACCTGGTCGTTCAGGCAGACGTGGGAGACGTCGGCGCGACCGAACTCGGTGTCGGAGACCTTGTCGAGCGGGGCGTCGACGGCGAAGCCGTGGTTGTGCGCGGTGACCTCGACCTTGCCGGTGGTGCGGTCCTGCACCGGCTGGTTGATGCCTCGGTGGCCGTACTTCAGCTTGTAGGTGCCGAAGCCGAGCGCGCGGCCGAGGATCTGGTTGCCGAAGCAGATGCCGAAGAGCGGGGTGGAGCGCTCCAGCACGCCGCGCATGAGGGCGACCGGGTGGTCGGCGGTGGACGGGTCGCCTGGGCCGTTGGAGAAGAAGACGCCGTCGGGCTTCACCGCGTACACCTCCTCCAGGGTGGCGGTGGCGGGCAGGACGTGCACCTCGATGCCGCGTTCGGCCATCCGGTGCGGGGTCATGCCCTTGATGCCGAGGTCGATCGCGGCGACGGTGAACTTCTTCGTGCCGATCGCGGGAACGACGTAGGCCTCCTTGGTGGCGACCTCGGTGGAGAGGTCGGCACCGGTCATCTCCGGGGCCTGGCGGACCTTGGCGAGGAGGGTGCCCTCGTCGGGGATGGCCTCGCCGGAGAAGATCCCGACGCGCATCGCGCCGCGCTCGCGCAGGTGGCGCGTGAGAGCACGGGTGTCGACGCCGCTGATACCGACGACGCCCTGGGCCGCCAGCTCCTCGTCGAGCGAGCGCTGCGAGCGCCAGTTGGAGGGCTTGCGGGCGGGGTCGCGGACGACGTAGCCGGAGACCCAGATGCGGCCGGACTCGGGGTCCTCGTCGTTGACGCCGGTGTTGCCGACGTGCGGGGCCGTCATGACGACGACCTGGCGGTGGTACGAGGGGTCGGTCAGCGTTTCCTGGTAGCCGGTCATGCCGGTGGAGAACACCGCTTCGCCGAAGGTCTCCCCCACGGCCCCGTAGGCACGGCCGCGGAAGGCGCGACCATCCTCCAGGACGAGTACGGCGGGGGTCTGTGCCCCCCGGGTGGAGAGGGTCATCGTGCGGTGCCTTCCGTAGGGGTGGTGCTGGTGAGTTCCGCGGCGGCCGGGGCGCCGGCGAGCCGGTTGACGGCGTCGACCCAGGCCTGGTGCTCGGCGGCGCGGTCGGAGCGGAAGCCGGAGTCGATCATCGTCTCGCCGTGCTCCCAGGTGATGATCAGCAGGCCGCCCTCGGGGAGGACCTTCCCCGCGAGCGCCTGGTCGAGGCGGGCCTCGCGCAGGGCGTCGGCCGGGATGAAGAAGTCGGCCGCTCCGGGGCGTACGACGTCCAGGCCGCGGGCGGTGAGCGTGAGCTCGGTACGGCTGCGGGTGCCGAGGCCGTGCGCGACGATCCGGTCGAGCCACTGCCCGGCGGTGGTGGAGGCGTGGTAGCGCCCCTGGAGCGTCAGCAGCGTCTCGTCGTCGGCGAAGCCCTCGGGGGTGGCCGGCAGCTCCGGCAGATCGGACTGGAGGCTGGCGCGCCACTTCCAGCCCTGGCGCATCAGCCAGTAGACGAGGGCGACGAAGACGAAGAGGCCGACCACCCAGGCGATGCGGGCGGCCCAGTCCGTCACTTCCGCCGACTTCTGTTCGGCGGCCAGCTGGTACAGGGGGGTAAGAGTTGTCACGCGAGCTTCCCGTCGACGACCGTGGCACGGCCCCGCAGGAAGGTGTGGGTGACGCGGCCCGGCAGCTCACGGCCCTCGTAGGGGGTGTTGCGGCTGCGGGACGCGAAGCCCGCGGGGTCCACGGCTCCACGGTATGCCGGATCGACCAGAGTGAGGTTGGCGGGCTCACCCGCCGAGACGGGGCGGCCGTGTCCGTCGAGCCGGCCGATGGCCGCCGGGCGGAAGGACATGCGGTCCGCGACGCCCGCCCAGTCCATCAGGCCGGTGTCCACCATCGTCTGCTGGACGACCGAGAGCGCGGTCTCCAGGCCCACCATCCCCATGGCGGCCGCGGCCCACTCGCAGTCCTTGTCCTCGTGCGGGTGCGGGGCGTGGTCGGTGGCGACGCAGTCGATCGTGCCGTCGGCGAGGGCCTCGCGAAGGGCCAGGACGTCGGCCTCGGTGCGCAGCGGCGGGTTCACCTTGTAGACCGGGTTGTAGGTGCGGACCAGCTCGTCGGTGAGGAGGAGGTGGTGCGGGGTGACCTCGGCGGTGACGTTCCAGCCCTTGGACTTGGCCCAGCGGACGATCTCCACGGAGCCGGCGGTGGAGAGGTGGCAGATGTGGACGCGGGAGCCGACGTGGGCGGCGAGGAGCACGTCGCGGGCGATGATCGACTCCTCGGCGACGGCGGGCCAGCCGCCGAGCCCGAGCTCGGCCGAGACGATGCCCTCGTTCATCTGGGCGCCCTCGGTGAGGCGGGGCTCCTGGGCGTGCTGGGCGACGACGCCGTCGAAGGCCTTCACGTACTCCAGGGCGCGGCGCATGATCACCGCGTCGTCGACGCACTTGCCGTCGTCGGAGAAGACCTTCACCCCGGCGGCGGAGTCGTGCATCGCGCCCAGCTCGGCGAGCTGCTTGCCCTCCAGGCCGACGGTGACGGCGCCGACGGGCTGCACGTCGCAGTAGCCGGACTCCTTGCCGAGCCGCCAGACCTGCTCGACGACGCCGGCGGTGTCGGCGACGGGGAAGGTGTTGGCCATCGCGTGGACGGCGGTGAAGCCGCCGACGGCCGCGGCCTTGGTGCCGGTGAGGACGGTCTCGGAGTCCTCGCGACCGGGCTCGCGCAGATGGGTGTGCAGGTCGACCAGGCCGGGAAGCAGGATCTGCCCCTCGGCCTCGATCACGGTGGCGTCGGCGGCGTCGATGCCGGTGCCGACCTCGGCGATGGTCTCGCCGTCGATCAGGACGTCCCTGGGCTCGCCGCCGAGGATCCGCGCGCCGCGGACAATGATCTTGCTCATGGTTACTTGTTCTCCTCGGTACGGGCGGGGGCGGCGGACAGCGCGGTGTCGGAGCCGCCGAGCAGCAGGTAGAGCACGGCCATGCGGATGGAGACGCCGTTGGCGACCTGCTCGACGACCGTGCAGCGGTCGGAGTCGGCGACCTCGGCGGTGATCTCCATGCCGCGGACCATCGGGCCGGGGTGCATGACGATGGCGTGTTCGGGCATCTTCGCCATCCGCTCGCCGTCCAGGCCGTAGCGGCGGGAGTATTCGCGCTCGGTCGGGAAGTAGGCGGCGTTCATCCGTTCGCGCTGCACACGCAGCATCATCACCGCATCGGACTTCGCCAGCACGTCGTCGAGGCTGTAGCTGACGTCGCAGGGCCACTTCTCGACGCCCACGGGGACGAGGGTGGGCGGGGCCACCAGGGTGACGTGCGCGCCGAGCGTGGTCAGCAGGTGGACGTTGGAGCGGGCCACGCGGCTGTGCAGGATGTCGCCGACGATCGTGATGCGGCGGCCGTCCAGGTCGCGGCCGAGCCCGGCGTCGGGGCCGACGAGCCGGCGGCGCATCGTGAAGGCGTCCAGCAGGGCCTGGGTGGGGTGCTCGTGGGTGCCGTCGCCGGCGTTGACCACGGCCCCGTCGATCCAGCCGGAGGTGGCGAGCCGGTAGGGAGCGCCGGAGGCGCCGTGCCGGATGACGACGGCGTCGGCGCCCATCGCCTCCAGGGTGAGCGCGGTGTCCTTCAGGGACTCGCCCTTGGAGACGGAGGAGCCCTTGGCGGAGAAGTTGATGACGTCGGCGGACAGCCGCTTGGCGGCCGCCTCGAAGGAGATGCGGGTACGGGTCGAGTCCTCGAAGAAGAGGTTGACGACGGTACGGCCGCGGAGGGTCGGGAGCTTCTTGATCGGCCGGTCCGCGACCCGGGCCATCTCCTCGGCGGTGTCGAGGATCAGGACGGCGTCGTCGCGGGTGAGGTCGGCGGCCGAGATGAGGTGACGCTTCATCTGGGGGTTCTCCGGGTGGCTGGAGGGAGTTTCAGGCGTGCGGGCGCGCAGGATCGGCCGTACGGCCCCGGAAGGACGTACGGGAGGGATCGGGCTACTGCGGGTCCGCGGGGGCGGCCTGCTTGACACCCAGCAGCACGGCGTCGCGGCCGTCCTCCTCGGCGAGCTGGACCTTGACCGTCTCCCGCAGCGACGTGGGGAGGTTCTTGCCGACGTAGTCCGCGCGGATCGGGAGTTCCCGGTGGCCGCGGTCGACGAGGACCGCGAGCTGCACCGCGCGGGGGCGGCCGATGTCGCCGAGCGCGTCGAGGGCGGCGCGGATCGTGCGGCCGGAGAAGAGCACGTCGTCGACCAGGACGACCAGGCTGCCCTCGATCCCCTCGCCGGGGATGTCGGTGCGGGCCAGGGCGCGCGCCGGGCGCAGCCGCAGGTCGTCGCGGTACATGGTGATGTCGAGCGATCCGACCGGCGTCTTCCGGCCGGTGATCTCTTCGAGTTTGTCGGCGAGCCGACGGGCGAGGAAGACGCCCCGGGTCGGGATGCCGAGCAGCACCACGTCGTCGGCGCCCTTGGCGCGTTCGACGATCTCGTGGGCGATACGGGTCAGAACACGGGCGATGTCGGGGGCCTCGAGAACGGGGCGCGCCGCGTTGCCGGTGTCGTCGTGCTGTGCGTCCATAAGAAACGGACCTCCTTCTCCGCCTCACGGGACGGATCGTTAAAGGACGTCGAAATTGCGTCATCCACGCTACCAGGGCTTGTGCTCGGCGCCGGCCCCGCCCCCGGGAGGTGCCGGTCCGGACCATTCGGCTTGACGCATCCAAGTAACGCTGCGTAACCTCACAGTGAGTTACCAGCCACGCGGCGGAGCCGCACACTGTTCCAGCGTCCGGGGAGCCATATGTCCAGCGAATACGCAAAGCAGCTCGGGGCCAAACTCCGTGCCATCCGCACCCAGCAGGGCCTTTCCCTCCACGGCGTGGAGGAGAAGTCCCAGGGTCGCTGGAAGGCCGTCGTGGTCGGTTCGTACGAGCGCGGCGACCGCGCCGTGACCGTGCAGCGCCTCGCCGAGCTGGCGGATTTCTACGGGGTACCGGTGCAGGAGCTGCTGCCCGGCACGACGCCGGGCGGAGCCGCCGAGCCGCCGCCGAAGCTCGTCCTGGACCTGGAGCGCCTCGCCCACGTACCGCCGGAGAAGGCCGGTCCGCTGCAGCGCTACGCGGCGACCATCCAGAGCCAGCGCGGTGACTACAACGGCAAGGTGCTCTCGATCCGCCAGGACGACCTGCGCACCCTCGCCGTGATCTACGACCAGTCGCCGTCCGTGCTCACGGAACAGCTCATCAGCTGGGGCGTGCTGGACGCGGACGCGCGCCGCGCGGTCTCCCACGACGAGAGCTGAGCGAGGGGGCCGGACCCCACAGCAGAAACGTGCCGCCGGGCGGGCGGGAACCTTCGGGTCCCCGCCCGCCCGGCGTTTTCGTGCCCGCGTGGGCCTCGTGGCCCCGGGTACACCGAAGGGCCCACGGCCGGCTGACCGTGGGCCCTTCGTGGTGAGCGGCCGAACCGCCGCGACCGGGGCTACTGCTCCCGGCGGAGGTTCGGCTTCAGGTCCTTGAAACGGGCCAGCAGGCCGTTCACGAAGGACGGGGAGTCATCGGTGGAGAATTCCTTGGCGAGCTGGACGGCCTCGTCGATCACCACGGCGTCCGGGGTCTCGTCCATCCAGATCAGCTCGTACGCACCGAGCCGCAGGATGCTCCGGTCGACGACCGGCATGCGGTCGATCTCCCAGTCCACGGCGTAGGTGACGATGAGGTCGTCGATCCGGTCCGCGTACTGCGCGTACCCCTCGACGAGCTCCATCGTGAATTCGCCGACCGGCGGCTGGCGGTCGTCGGTCCGCGAGTGCCGTACCCAGTCCGCGAGGACGCTCTGCACGGACTCACCGCGCTGGTCGGCCTCGAAGAGGATCTGGAAGGCGCGCTTGCGGGCCTTGTTCCGGGCAGCCACGGTTAGCTGTTCACCCGGCCGAGGTAGTCGCCCGAGCGGGTGTCGACCTTGATCTTCTCGCCGGTGGTGATGAAGAGCGGCACGCCGATCTCGTAACCGGTCTCCAGGGTGGCGGGCTTGGTGCCGCCGGTGGAGCGGTCGCCCTGGACACCCGGGTCGGTGTGCTGGATCGTCAGCTCGACCGCGGCGGGCAGCTCGACGTAGAGCACCTCGCCCTCGTACTGGGCGACGGAGGCGGTGAAGCCCTCGATCAGGAAGTTGGCGGCGTCGCCGACGGCCTTGCGGTCGACCATGAGCTGGTCGTACGTGTCCATGTCCATGAAGACGAAGTACTCGCCGTCCATGTACGAGAACTGCATGTCGCGGCGGTCGATGGTGGCCGTCTCGACCTTCACGCCGGCGTTGAACGTCTTGTCGACGACCTTGCCGGAGAGCACGTTCTTGAGCTTGGTGCGCACGAAGGCGGGGCCCTTGCCGGGCTTGACGTGCTGGAACTCGACGACGGACCAGAGCTGGCCTCCGTCGAGCTTGAGCACCAGGCCGTTCTTGAGGTCGTTCGTGGAAGCCACGGTTGCGGAATCTCCTGGACTGAAGCTGGTGGAACGACCGAGGATGCGCGCTAGAGCGCGAGCAGCTCCTTGGTCGTCATGGTGAGTAGCTCGGGTCCGCCGTCCGCCTCGGGGCGCACGACGAGCGTGTCATCGATCCGGACACCGCCCCGGCCCGGGAGGTGGACCCCCGGTTCGACGGTGACCGGCACACAAGCGTCCAGTTTACCCATGGCTGTCGGTGCCAGTTGCGGGTCCTCCTCGATTTCGAGCCCCACCCCGTGCCCGGTCCTCGGCTGAAGGCCCTCTCCGTGCCCCGCGGACTCCAGCGGATGCCGGGCCGCGCGGTCCACGTCCCGGTAGGCGGCCCCCGGCGCCAGGGCTTCCCTGCCTGCCCGCTGAGCGGCGAAAACAAGGTCGTAGAGCTCGATCTGCCACTCGGCGGGGGCGGTGCCGATGACGAAGGTACGGCCGATCTCGCAGCGGTAGCCGTGGTAGTTCGCGCCGAGGCGGACGGAGAGGAAATCTCCCTCCTCCACCCTGCGGTCCGAGGGCCGGTGGCGTCCCTGGCCGGAGTTGGGGCCGGTGGCCACGGAGGTGGCGAAGGCGGGGCCGTCCGCGCCGTGGTCGACGAGTCGGCGCTCCAGTTCGAGGGCGAGGTGCCTCTCCGTGCGGCCGACGAGGATCGATTCGAGGAGCTCTCCGAGGGCTTGGTCGGTGATCTCGGCGGCGATCCGGAGACAGCCGATCTCCTGCTCGTCCTTGACGATCCGCTGCTGCTCCACGGTGAAGCCCAGATCGGCCAGCCTCAGGCGTGGAGCGGCCTTTCCCATGGCGCGGTGCCGGGCCACGGTCAGGTCGTGCTCCTCGACGGCGAGCGAATCCGCGCCCGACGAGGCGGCGAAGTCCGCGGCGGCGACGACCGGGTCCCCGTCCGGGACGGGCAGGAGGTCGATCCGGAGCGCCTCGTCCGGGCGCCCGTGGGCGCCTTCGCCGGTCGGGGCGCGGGGGCAGAGCAGAACGTCCTCGCCGGGGCCGAGCAGCAGCACGGCGCCGGGAGGCGCTCCGCCCGCGAGATAGCGGACGTTGGCGGGGCGGGAGACCAGGGCGGCCGCGGAGCCCGCGGCGGCGCACCGGTCGCGGAGCAGCCCGCGTCGGACGGCGTGCACCTCTGACATGGTTCGAGCGTACGAGCGGGGGCGACAGCCCGCCCGGCCAGCGCACCCGACCGGGGCCGGGCCCCGGAACGCGGCCGTCGCCGGGCGGTCGGGCCGCCCGGCACGGCTACCAGGCGGGCGGACTCGCGATGGATCGGGCCAGCACGTCGTCCAGGACGCGGGCGGTGGTCTCGACGTCGTACGTGGAGTTGTCGATGATCGGAAGGCCGGAGCCGTACCAGCCGGCCATCCGGCCGTGGATGCGGGCGACCTCCTCGTCGGAGAGCCTGCGGTTGCCGCTGCGGGCGGCGTTGCGCTCCAGGACGATCTCCAGGCCGGGCAGCAGGACCACGGGCAGCAGGCCGGGGCCCACATGGCGCTTCCAGCCGCCGAGGCCGACGACCGGGCGGTCGGGGAAGACGGCGTCGTCGAGGATGCAGGAGATGCCGTTGGCGAGGAAGTTGCGGGCGGCGAAGCCGCAGGTGCGGCGGGCAAGCCGGTACTGGGCCTCTGAGTGGTCGTTCCAGCCTGCCTGCGGGTCGGCGAAGCCGGAGCGGACCCATTCGCGGACGTCGTCGAGGGAGACATGGGCGGTGGGCACCCGGCGGCGGGCCGCCCAGAGCTTGGCGACGGTGGTCTTGCCCGCCCCGGCCGGACCGATGAGCAGCACGGCGAGCGTCGCGCCGCCGGTGCCGGGCTCGGCGGGCTGCGCGGGCAGCGGCACGGGCCCGCCCGGGGGCAGCTGGATGTGACCGGTGTGCCCGACGGCCTCCCTGGCGGGGGGCGTGGGGCCGGTGCCGCTCCAGCCGGACCCGGGGGCCTGGCCCGGAGCCGGAGGCGCCTGACCGGGTGCCGGCGGCTGCGGGGCCTGACCCGGAGCGGCGGGAGGCGGGCCCTGGCCGGGAGCCGGGGGCGGCGGAGGTATCGGGGGCGGGCCGGCGTGACCGGGGTGCTGGGCCTGGTACGGCCGGCCGACGTGCCCGATGCCGGGTCCGTGGGGCGGCGGCAGCGGGGCCCCCACTGCGTGCTGCATCCGGTGCCACTCCGTCTCGTAACCGCAACTGACGCTGATGGGACGGCTACCGTACCTTCCCGGGCCGTCTCGGGGTGAACGGCCCGGGAGGGTACGAAGTGCCCGTGAGCCGCGCGGAGGCGGACGGGCATCGCGTGGATGCGTCCGTACGCCGGTCCGTGCGTCAGTCCGTCAGTTCGTCGGCCAGGGCGCGCAGGGCGAGCCGGTAGGAACCGATACCGAACCCGGCCACCGTGCCCGTGGCCACGGCGGCGACCACGGACGTGTGGCGGAACTCCTCGCGGGTGTACGGGTTGGAGATGTGCACCTCGATGAGCGGGGCGGTGCGCTGGGCGGCCGCGTCCCGCATCCCGTACGAGTAGTGCGTGAAGGCGCCCGGGTTGAGAACGACCGGAATCGAACCGTCCGCCGCCTCGTGGAGCCAGCGGATCAGCTCGCCCTCGTCGTTGGTCTCCCGCACCTCGACCTCGAAGCCGAGCTCCTTGCCGAGGGCCGTGCAGGTCTCGACGAGTCCGGCGTAGGAGGTCGCCCCGTAGACGTCGGGTTCGCGCGAGCCGAGCCGGCCGAGGTTGGGGCCGTTGAGGACGAAGACCCTGCGGGTCACGCGGAGACCTCCCCGTAGGCGGCGAGCAGCACGGCCGGGTCGGGGCCCTCCAGGACGGTGGGCTTGCCGATGCCGTCCAGGACGATGAAGCGCAGCAGGTCGCCGCGGGACTTCTTGTCGACCTTCATGTTCTCCAGCAGCTTGGGCCACTGGTCGCCGCGGTAGGCGAGCGGCAGGCCCACCGACTCCAGCACCGTGCGGTGCCGGTCGGCGGTGGCGTCGTCGAGGCGTCCGGCGAGCCGGCCCAGCTCGGCGGCGAAGACCATGCCGATGGAGACGGCCGCCCCGTGGCGCCACTTGTAGCGCTCGTTCTTCTCGATGGCGTGGGCCAGGGTGTGGCCGTAGTTGAGGATCTCGCGGAGTCCGGACTCCTTGAGGTCGCTGGAGACGACCTCGGCCTTGACCCGGATCGACCGCTCGATCAGCTCGGCGGTGTGCGGCCCGGCCGGGGTGCGCGCGCCCTCGGGGTCGGCCTCGACGAGGTCGAGGATGACCGGGTCGGCGATGAAACCGGCCTTGATGATCTCGGCCATGCCGGAGACGTAGTCGTTGACCGGCAGCGAGTCGAGCGCGGCGAGGTCGCAGAGCACGCCGGCCGGGGGGTGGAAGGCGCCGACCAGGTTCTTGCCCTCGGCGGTGTTGATGCCGGTCTTGCCGCCGACGGCCGCGTCGACCATGCCGAGCACGGTGGTCGGGACAGCGATCCAGCGGACCCCGCGCAGCCAGCTGGCCGCGACGAACCCGGCGACGTCCGTGGTGGCGCCGCCGCCGATGCCGACGATGACGTCGGTGCGGGTGAAGCCGGTCTGGCCGAGCGCCTTCCAGCAGTAGGCGGCGACCTCGACGGTCTTGGCCTCCTCGGCGTTCGGCAGCTGGATGGCGATGGCCTCGTAGCCCTGGGCCGCGAGGTCCACACGGACCGCCTCACCGGTCTCGGCGAGGGCCTCGGGGTGCAGCACGGCGACCCGTTGGGCGCGGTCGCCGATGAGCTGGGGCAGCTCGCCGAGAAGCTGGTGGCCGACGAGGACCTCGTACGGGTCGGAGCCCGCGGAGCCTGCGACCTGGATGCGGGTGGGGCTCTGCTGCGTCATGCCGGTGTTCTCCACGCCGGGGGCGGCTTGGCCCTCCGGCAGTTGCAGTGCGTCGATGATCGCCTGGGCGACCTCTTCGGGGGTGTTCTCGTCGGTGGCGACGACCGTACGGGCGACCTCTTCGTAGAGGTGGCGGCGGGCGTCCATCAGCTCACGCCACTGCCGGCGCGGGTTGACCGCGAGCAGCGGGCGGGCGGCGCCGAGACCGACGCGGCGGACGGCCTCGTCCACGTCCATGGAGAGGTAGACGACCGGCCGGCCGGCCAGCAGGTCCCTGGTCGCCCCGTCCAGGACGGCTCCGCCGCCGAGGGAGAGGACGCCCGCGTGCCCGGCGAGGGCCGCGGCGACGGCCCGGCGCTCCAGGGCGCGGAAGTGCTCCTCGCCCTCGTCGTAGAAGATCTCCGCGATCGGCTTGCCGGCCTCGGCGACGACGTCCGCGTCGGTGTCCCGGTAGGTGGCACCGAGCCGGGCGGCGAGCAGTTCGCCGACGGTGGACTTGCCGACGCCCATCGGGCCGACGAGGACGACCAGGGGGCCGCTCATCGGATCTGGAGGTGGTCGAGGTACGACTGGACGTTGCGGTGGGTCTCGGCCACGCTGTCGCCGCCGAACTTCTCCGCGACCGCGTCGGCCAGGACGAGGGCGACCATCGCCTCCGCGACGATGCCCGCGGCCGGGACGGCACAGACGTCGGAGCGCTGGTGGTGGGCCTTGGTGGCCTCACCGGTGACGACGTCCACGGTGGCGAGCGCGCGCGGCACGGTCGCGATGGGCTTCATCGCGGCGCGGACGCGCAGCAGCTCGCCGGTGGTGAGGCCGCCCTCGGTGCCGCCGGAGCGGCCGGAGGTGCGCCGGATGCCGTCGTCGGTGGCGACGATCTCGTCGTGCGCCTTGGAGCCGGGGACCCGGGCCAGCTCGAAGCCGTCGCCGACCTCGACGCCCTTGATGGCCTGGATGCCCATGAGCGCGGCGGCGAGCCGGGCGTCCAGGCGCCGGTCCCAGTGCACGTGCGAGCCGAGCCCGACGGGCACGCCGTACGCCAGCACCTCGACGACGCCGCCGAGGGTGTCGCCGTCCTTGTGGGCCTGGTCGATCTCGGCCACCATCGCCTTGGACGCGTCGGCGTCCAGGCAGCGGACCGGGTCGGCGTCCAGCTTCTCCACGTCGCCGGGGACCGGGAGGACGCCGTACGGCGCCTTGGCGGCGGCCAGCTCGACGACATGGCTGACGATCTCGATGCCCGCGGTCTCCTTGAGGTAGGAGCGGGCGACGGTCCCGAGGGCGACGCGGGCGGCGGTCTCCCGGGCGCTGGCGCGCTCCAGGATCGGCCGGGCTTCGTCGAAGCCGTACTTCTGCATCCCCGCGAGGTCGGCGTGGCCGGGCCGGGGGCGGGTCAGCGGGGCGTTGCGGGCGAGCTGGGCCAGCTCCTCGGGGTCGACCGGGTCGGCCGACATGACCTGCTCCCACTTGGGCCACTCGGTGTTGCCGACCATGACGGCGACCGGGGAGCCCATGGTGAGCCCATGGCGTACGCCGCCGAGGAAAGTGACCTCGTCCTTCTCGAACTTCATCCGCGCGCCGCGGCCGTAACCGAGCCGTCGCCGGGCCAGCGCCTCCGCCACCATCTCCGTGGTGATCGGCACACCGGCGGGAAGACCCTCCAGCGTCGCCACCAGTGCGGGTCCGTGCGACTCCCCCGCGGTCAGCCAGCGCAACCTGCTCAACGGTGCTCCTCATGCTCGCGCCTGAAATCCAACGGCGCCACCGGGTGCGCGGCCCTGGCCCGCCACCTCCGATCCTCCCACGACCGGGGGCACGATCCGGCAGCCGGTCCAGCAGACGGACCGGCGATGTCAGCCGACGGGCCCGTCAGCGGGCCGCGAGCGCGGCTTCCCCGGCCTGCCGCATGGCGGCCAGGGGCGCCGGGATCCGGCCGGTCATCTGCTCGACCTGCAGCAGGGCCTGATGCACCAGGAGGTCGAGTCCCCCGACCACCGCCCCGCCGTGCGCCGACCAGGCGGCGGCGAGCGCCGTGGGCCACGGCTCGTACAGCACGTCGAAGAGGATGCCGGGGGTTCGCGGAACGGATCCGGCCAAGGCGTCGGTGACGCCCGCCGGGGTGGTCGCGATGACCAGCGGTGCGCTCAGCGCCGCTGCCGCGTCCGCCCAGTCGGCGATCACCACGTCGACCCCGAGCCGCTCCCCCCAGCCCCGCATCTCGGCGGCGCGCTCGGGGCCCCGCACATAGGCGGTGACCGGTCCGGCGCACACCGCGGCGAGCGCGGCGAGTGCGGAGGAGGCGGTGGCGCCGGCGCCCAGGACGGCGGCGGAATCGACCTTGTCGACGCCGCGTTCCCGGAGGGCGGCGATCATGCCGGGGATGTCGGTGTTGTCGCCGACCCGTCGGCCGTCCCCGGTGAACACGACCGTGTTGACGGCCTCCACGGAGGCGGCCGTCGCGCTGATCTCGTCGAGCAGCGGGATGATCGCCCGCTTGAGCGGCATGGTCAGGGACAGCCCCGCCCAGGAGTCGTCCAGGCCCTCCACGAACCCGGGCAGCGCCGCCTCGTCGACCTCGAACCGGTCGTAGGACCAGTGGCCGAGGCCGAGTTCGGCGTAGGCGGCGCGGTGCAGGACCGGGGAGAGGGAGTGGGCGATGGGCGAGCCGAGGACGGCGGCCCTGCGTGGCTCGCTCACTGGCCGGACTTCCCGTCCTCGTACTCCCGCCGGTTCTTCTCGTGCTCTTCGTTGGTCTCGGCGAAGACGGTCTTGTCCTCGTTGATCGAGACGAAGTAGTACCAGGGGCCCGGTGTGGGGTTCATGGCCGAGTGGAGGGCGTCCGCACCCGGGTTGCTGATCGGGCCGGACGGCAGACCGATGATCTTGTACGTGTTGTACGGGTCGTCGATCTTCCGCAGATCGTCGACGGCACCGATGTCCAGCGTGCTCTGGTTCTTGATGTAGTTGACCGTGGAGTCGAATTCCAGCCGCCCGACGGTCTCCATGTTGCCCGGCTTGAGGCGGTTGTAGACGACCCGGGCGACCTTGTCGAAGTCGTGCTTGTATTTGCCTTCGACCTGCACGAGGCTCGCGACCGTGATGAGCTCCCACGGGGTCTTCAGGCCGAGCTTCTTCGCGCCGGCCTCCAGGTCGAGCTTGTCGTACTCCTTGTTCGCCCGCGTGACCATCCGCTTCAGCGCGTCCTCGGGCTTCGATCCCTTGGAGACCGGGTAGGCCGCCGGATACAGGAAGCCCTCCAGCGGGTCCTTCACGTCCGGGTTGTCATCGGCCCAGTCGGGCAGTCCGAGGCTCTCCGCCTTGGTCTTGGCGATCTTCGCCGTGGTGCCCTTCTCCAGCTTCAGCCGCTTGTCGATCTCGGCATAGACCGTCGCGTTACGGGTCCCCTCCGGGATCACGAACGCGTTCTGGCTCTTCGGGTCGAGCATGAGCGTGATCGCGCTGGCCGCCGACATCTCCTTGTTCAGGAGGTAGACGCCCGCCTGGAGCGACTTGCCCTTCGGGTTGTCGTTCTGCGCGGCGACGAACGCGTCGGACGACTTGATGACGCCCTTCTTGCGCAGGATGTTCGCGATGTCGTACCCGAAGGCCCCTTCGGGGATCTCGACCTCGACCTGCTCGCCGGAGCCCGACCCCGCGAAGTCGGCCGGGGCGCCGAACTGCTTCTGCCAGAAGGTGTAGCCGACATAACCGACGCCACCGAGGCCGCCGACCAGGACCACGGAGACCACGAGGCAGGCGCAGCCGCTGCGGCTCTTCTTCTTGCCCTTGCCGCCGCGGCGGTCGCTCCCGCCACGGTCCCGGCGCCCGGAGCGTGATCCGTCGTCGTCCGGGTCATCGTCGTCGTCGCGCGGCTGGCGGCCGGCCGGCTCGTCCGCCCCGGTGAAGAAGGGATGCGTTTCTTCGTGCGGCTGGTCCGGGTCCCAGTCCGTCGACGACTGCTGTTGCTGCTCGGGCGCGGCCTCGCGGCGGCCCGGGGGCCGCGGCGGCGGGTAGGCCTCGGGCGTGCCGTAGTAGTCCTGGCTCGCGTCGTAGCCGCCGGGGTGCTGCGCGTACGGGTCCTGGGGCTCGGCCCCGTACGGCATGGCGGCCTGCTGGCCGGTGTCCCAGCCGCCGTTGTACTGCGGCTGGGCACCCGGCTGCTGGGCGTAGGGGTCCTGCTGGGGCGTGCCGTACTGCTGGTGGTTCTGGTGCTGCTGCCCGTACTGCTGATGCTGGTCGTACGGCTGCTGCGGGTACTGCTGTTGCTGCTGGTGGTTCTGGTGCTGCTGGGCATACGGGTCCTGCGGATAGGACTGCTGCTGGTCGCCGTACTGGCCCTGGCCGTGGGAGGCCTGACGGCCTTCCCATCCCTGGTCCCCGTACAAGGGGTCCTCGGGATGCCACGGTTCGGAGCCGGGGCCCCGGCCATACTCAGTCATCGATCCCCTAGAGCCGCGAGACGACGTTCCGTCTCTTCGCTTCGCCGTGCGGTCTATTCGAACACCGCCGCATCGCGCGGAACGTTACCGTATCGCGATCAGACAACCACTTCGACGCCCTCACCCGGAGGATTGCCTGACGCCCGTTCGGACTCCAGAGCGTTCTGAAGGATCACCACAGCGGCAGCCTGGTCGATGACAGATCGGCCCTTCTTGGACTTCACGCCCGAGGCGCGCATCCCCTGAGCGGCCGTCACTGTGGTCATCCTCTCGTCCACCAGTCGCACCGGAACGGGTGCGATCGAGCGGGCGAACACCTGCGCGAACTCCCGGACCTTGGCGGCCGCGGGGCCCTCGCCGCCGCCGAGCGAGCGCGGCAGGCCGAGGATGACCTCGATCGGCTCGTACTCGTCCACGATCTGGCTGAGCCGCCGGTGGGCGGCCGGGACATCGCGTCCCGGGACGGTCTCCACCGGCGTGGCCAGGATCCCGTCGGGGTCGCACGAGGCGACCCCGATCCGGGCGTCCCCGACGTCGACGGCGAGCCGTCGGCCTCGGCGCATCTGCGTCATCGCGCTCGTCACGCCGTCTCGGTGACGAGGCGTTCGACGGCGGCGACGGCGTCACCGATGGCGGCCGGGTTCGTGCCGCCGCCCTGGGCGACGTCCGGCTTGCCGCCGCCACCGCCACCGAGGGTCTTCGCCGCCGTACGCACGAGGTCACCGGCCTTGAGACCGCGCTCGCGGGCGGCCTCGTTGGTGGCGATGACGGTGAGCGGGCGCCCGTTGGCCGTGGTGAACAGGGCCACGACGGCCGGGCGGCCGCCCTGGATGCGTCCGCGCACGTCCAGGACCAGCTTGCGCAGGTCGTCGGCGGAGGTGCCGTCGGGGACCTGGCCGGTGACCAGGGCGACACCGCGGACGTCCTTGGCGGACTCGACGAGCCCGGCGGCGGCCGCGAGGACCTTCTCCGCGCGGAACTTCTCGATCTCCTTCTCGGCGTCCTTCAGCTTGCCGAGCATGCCCGCGATCTTCTCCGGCAGCTCCTCGGGACGGCCCTTGACCAGCTCCTGAAGCTGGGCGACGACCGTGTGCTCCCGGGCGAGGAAGTTGTACGCGTCCACGCCGACGAGGGCCTCGATACGGCGCACGCCGGAGCCGATGGAGGACTCGCCGAGCAGCTTGACCAGGCCCAGCTGGGCGGTGTTGTGGACGTGCGTGCCGCCGCACAGCTCCTTGGAGAAGTCGCCGATGGTGACGACGCGGACCCGCTCGCCGTACTTCTCGCCGAACTCGGCGATGGCGCCCTGCTTCTTGGCCTCGTCGATCGACATGACCTCGGCCTGGACGTCGAGCTCCCGCGAGAGGACCTCGTTGATCCGCTGCTCGACGTCGGTGAGGACCGTGCCGGGGACGGCGGCGGGCGAGCCGAAGTCGAAGCGGAAGCGGCCCGGCGAGTTCTCCGAGCCGGCCTGGGCGGCCGTCGGGCCGAGCGCGTCGCGCAGCGCCTGGTGCGTGAGGTGGGTGGCGCTGTGGGCGCGGGCGATGGCGCGGCGGCGGGTGGAGTCGATGGAGGCGAAGACCGGGGCCCCGACCGTCACCTCGCCGACCTGGACGACGCCCTTGTGGACGTGGACGCCGGGGACCGGCTTCTGGACGTCGCGGATCTCGATCACGGCGCCGGTGTCGAGCCGGATGCGGCCGGTGTCGGCGAGCTGGCCGCCGCCCTCGGCGTAGAAGGGGGTGCGGTCGAGGACGACCTCGACCTCGTCACCCTCGGTGGCTGCGGGCGAGGGCACGCCGTCGACCAGCAGACCGACGATGGTGGACTCGCCCGCGGTGCTCGTGTAGCCGGTGAACTCGGTGGCGCCGGAAGTGTCGGCGACCTCGCGGTACGCGGACAGGTCGGCGTGACCGGTCTTCTTGGCGCGGGCGTCGGCCTTGGCCTTGTCGCGCTGCTCCTGCATGAGGCGGCGGAAGCCGTCCTCGTCCACGGCGAGCCCCTGCTCGGCGGCCATCTCCAGGGTCAGGTCGATCGGGAAGCCCCAGGTGTCGTGGAGCAGGAACGCCTTGTCTCCGGCGAGGACCTGGCCGCCGGCGGCCTTGGTCTCGGTGACGGCGGTCTCCAGGATGTTGGTGCCGCCCTTGAGTGCTTTGAGGAAGGCGGCTTCCTCGGCGAGCGCGACGGTCTCGATGCGCTTGCGGTCGGTGATCAGCTCGGGGTACTGGAGCCCCATCGTGTCGATCACGACGCCGACCAGGTCCTTGACGACCGAGCCGGTGGCGCCCATGAGGCGCATGTTGCGGATGGCGCGGCGCATGATGCGGCGCAGCACATAGCCGCGGCCCTCGTTGCCGGGGGTGACGCCGTCGCCGATGAGCATCACCGACGTACGGATGTGGTCGGCGACGACGCGGAGCGAGACGTCGGTTCCCTGCTCGGCGCCGTAGCGGACGCCGGTCAGCTCGGTGGCCTTGTCCATGACGACGCGCAGGGTGTCGGTCTCGTACATGTTCTGTACGCCCTGGAGGATCATGGCGAGGCGTTCGAGGCCGAGACCGGTGTCGATGTTCTTCGACGGCAGGTCCCCGAGGATCGGGAAGTCCTCCTTGCCGTCGCCTGCGCCGCGCTCGTACTGCATGAAGACCAGGTTCCAGATCTCCACGTAGCGCTCGTCGTTGACGGCCGGGCCGCCCTCGACGCCGAACTCGGGGCCGCGGTCGTAGTTGATCTCCGAGCAGGGGCCGCAGGGGCCGGGGACGCCCATGGACCAGAAGTTGTCCTTCTTGCCCAGGCGCTGGATGCGCTCGGCGGGGACGCCGATCTTGTCGCGCCAGATGGCCTCGGCCTCGTCGTCGTCGAGGTAGACGGTGATCCAGAGCTTCTCGGGGTCGAGGCCGTAGCCGCCGTCCTCGACGGAGTTGGTCAGGGCCTCCCAGGCGAGCTGGATGGCGCCTTCCTTGAAGTAGTCCCCGAAGGAGAAGTTGCCGCACATCTGGAAGAAGGTGCCGTGGCGGGTGGTCTTGCCGACCTCTTCGATGTCCGGCGTACGCACGCACTTCTGCACGCTGGTGACGCGCGGGGCGGGCGGCTTGACCTCGCCGAGGAAGTACGGCTTGAAGGGGACCATGCCCGCGGGGACCAGCAGCAGAGTCGGGTCGTCCGCGATGAGCGACGCCGAAGGCACGGCGGTGTGACCGCGCTCCTCGAAGAAGCTCAGCCAGCGGCGGCGAATTTCAGCCGACTCCATCAGTGGTCCTCATTCCGGTTGTTCGGGTTGTAGGGGAGCTTGCGGTGCGTGGTGTTCGCGGGTGGTTCGGCCGCTTCGACGGCCCAGTGCCGCTGTACGGGAAGGTCCTGGTCGACCGGGGCCTCCAGGCCGAGCGCGCCGCCCAGTTCGGCTTCGCGCCGGACCATGCCCTCCCGTACGTCGAGAGCGAAGTCCTTGAGCTTGTGACCGGCCTCGATGGCCTTGTCCGCGGCCTGCGCCGCGAGGCTTTCGGGGGTCAGCTGCCGGATCTTGCGGTTGACCTTGGTGGTGGCCCACACACCGGCGGCTGCGCCGGCGGTGAACCAGAACGTGCGGCGGAACATCGCTCGATCAGTCCTTCTGTCCGCGGGCATTTCGGCGTTCGCGCCTGCGTCCGCGCGCCGAGGGAACGGTCCGGCCGACGATCACCGTACGGCGGGCGGAGCCACGGCCCCGGGCCGGTTCCGGTTCGGGCTCGAGTGCGGTGCGGCGGCCCAGCGCCTGCCGTACGCCGTAGCCGAAGGCCGCGACCTTGACGAGGGGGCCGCCGAACGTGGAGGCGACGGTCGTGGAGAGCGCGGAGGCGTTGGAGGTGACCTCCTGCACGTCGCTCGCGATGGCGTCGACCTTGTCCAGCTGGGTCTGCGCGGAGCGCACCGTCGCCGAGGCGTCGGCCAGCAGCGGAACGGCCTGATCGGTCACGTCCGCCACGAGCTTGGTGGTCGCCCTGAGCGTCTGGGCGAGCCTCACCAGCACCACGGCGAGGAACGAGACCAGGATCGCCCAGAAGACGGCCACGAGGATCCCGGCCACCTCTCCACCGGACACAGTGCACCGCTCTCTGCTTGTCGATCGACCCCCTCGGGGGCTTGTCTCCGTCGGTGGCGCCGGCTGCCGCCCGCGCGCCCGATCGTCGTCCCACGAGCCTATCGCGCCGCGCATCTCCTCCCCTACCGCATTGTCCGTGGGGCGGGCGGGAGTTGTCCGGCGAGATTGTACGGAGAGCTTTCAAGCCAGTACGCTCCGTGTTTCATGCGACGCCTGCAAGACCCCTGCCCGAATCCCGATGATCCGAACGCCGGCCCCGCGGCGGCGCCCGGCAGCCTCCCGGCCGAACTGAACAGGTTCGTGGGCCGCGAGGACGAACTGGTCGAGCTGGGCGGGCTGCTGGAGAAGTCCAGGCTCGTCACCGTCGCCGGAGTGGCGGGCGTGGGCAAGACCCGGTGCGTCATCCGGGTCGCGTCGCTTCGGGAGAAACGGTACTGCGACGGGGTCCTGCTGGCCGAGTTGTCCGCCGTCCGCCACCCCGAACTGCTGGAACACGCCCTGATCGACGCGCTGGGCCTGACCGATCACACCAGCAGGCCGCCGCGCGCCGTCCTCGTCGACCATCTCGCCGAGCGCCGGACGCTGCTGGTGATCGACGGCTTCGAGCACCTCGTCGACGCCTGCGCCGACCTCGTCACCGATCTGCTGCGGCGGGCCCCGGGCCTCCAGGTGCTCGCGGCCGGCCGCTGCCCCCTGCGGGTGGACGGGGAACGGACGTTCCCGCTCGCCCCGATGTCCGACGGGGACGCGGTGGAGCTGTTCACCGAACGGGCGCGCGGGGTGCGGCCCGGCTGGGAGCCGGCGGCGGGCGAGCGGGGAGCCGTGCTGGAGCTCTGCCGCCGCCTCGACGGGATTCCGCTGGCCCTGGAACTGGCGGCCGGGCGGCTGCGCGCCCTCTCGGTGGAACAGGTGCTGCTGCGGCTGGACGACCGGTTCCGGCTGCTGACCGGCGGCCGTCGCGGTGCGTCGCCGCGCCACCAGACGCTCCGTACGGCGATCGGCTGGAGCCATGAGCTGTGCACACCCGAGCAGCGGCTGTTGTGGGCGCGGCTCTCGGTGTTCGCCGGGCAGTTCGACCTGGAGGCCGCCGAGTACATCTGCGGCGGGGCGGACCTGCCGGCCGATTCGGTGCTCGATGTGCTCGACGAGCTGCTCGCCCAGTCGGTGGTGGAGCGCGAGGACGGCCCGGCCGGGGCCCGCTACCGGCTGCTGGACACGGTCAGCGAGTACGGGGCGCAGTGGCTGGCGGCCGCCGGCGACGCCGAGCGGCTGCGGCGGCGGCACCGGGACTGGTTCCTGGGGCTCGCGACCTGGTCCGAGCTGGACTGGTTCAGTCCCCGCCAGGCGGAGGTGGCGGCACGGATCGACTGCGAACTGCCCAATCTCCGCCGGGCGATGGAATGCTCGATGGAGAGCCCCGACGAGGTGCATCTGGCGCAGCACCTGGCGGGCACCCTGTGGTTCTACTGGGCCGGTTGCGGGCGGTTGTCCGAGGGCCGGCACTGGCTGGACCACGTACTGGAGGAACCGTCCCCGCACGATGCAGCACGGCTGAAGGTGCTGTGGGTGCTGGGCTATGTGGCGGTGCTCCAGGGCGACCCGGTGGGCGCGATCTCGGCGCTCCAGGAGTGCCGGGAGGAGGCCGAGCGCTCCGGGGACGCGACGGCACTGGCGTACGCGGTGCACCGCACGGGATGTCTGGCGATCGTGACGGACGACATGCCGCGCGCCGAGGAGCTGCTCCGCGAGGCCCTCGGCCGGTACCGCGAGGTCGGCGAGCTGAACAGCAACGTCCTGATGGCGCAGGTCGAGCTGGCCATGGCGGTGGCGTTCCTCGGCGATCTGGACGCGGCGGCGGTGATCTGCGACGAGGTCCGGGAGATCTGCGAGGACCACGGGGAGCGGTGGGCGCTGGCGTACGCGCTGTACGTCCTGGCGTACGCGGCGCTGCGGCGGGGGCGGCCGGCGCGGGCGCGGCAGATGCTCGGGGAGTGTCTGACGATCGGCCGGACGTTCAACGATCTGCTGGGCACGGTGCTGTCGCTGGAGCTGCTGGCCCTGGTGACGGCGGTGGAGGGGGACGCCGGGGAGGCCGCCGTGCTCCAGGGTGCGGCGGAGGGCATCTGGCCGTCGGTGGGGCTGCCGCTGTTCGGCTCGGCGTTCTACGGGCGGCCGCGGGTGGAGTGCGAGGAGCAGGTGCGCCGGGAGCTGGGGAACGCGGCGTACGAGGAGGGACTGCGGGCGGGCCGACGGCTGGATCCGGCCACCGCGGTCGACCGGGCCCTGGCCGGTGGCGGACCGGGCGCGGCGGACACGGCGGGTACGGGCGGAGCGCCGACGCCGGGCGGGCCCGGGGGAACGCGAAGGCCCGCCGTCTCCCGGATGACCGGGAGGGGCGGGCCGGAGAGCTGGTGAGAGCGGCTACGCCTGGATCAACGGGCGTAGTACTCGACGACGAGCTGCTCGTCGCAGATCACCGGGATCTCCTTGCGGTTCGGGTCCCGGTCCAGGCGGAAGGCCAGGGCCTTCAGGTTCACCTGGAGGTAGCGCGGGGTCTCACCGTCGGTGTCGTAACCACCCTCGCGGGCCACCTGGAAGGGGACCTTGGAGCGGCTGCGCTCGCGGACCTGGATGACGTCGTCGGGGCGCACGCGGAAGGACGGCTTGTCGACCTTGCCACCGTTGACCTCGATGTGGCCGTGGACGACCATCTGACGGGCCTGGTAGATGGTGCGGGCGATGCCCGAACGCAGGACCAGGGCGTCGAGGCGGCGCTCGAGCTCGACGACCAGCGCCTCGCCCGTCTTGCCTTCGGCCTTCTTGGCACGGTCGTAGGCGCGCGCCATCTGGCGCTCGCTGATGTCGTACTGCGCACGCAGGCGCTGCTTCTCCAGCAGACGGACCTTGTAGTCCGAGTTCTGCTTGCGGCCACGGCCGTGCTCGCCCGGCGGGTACGGACGAGCTTCGAAGTACTTGACAGCCTTGGGCGTCAGGGCGATGCCGAGGGCACGCGACTTCTTGACCTTGGGACGCGACTGGTTAGGCACGTTCTCCAGACCTCCGTTGTAGGTTAGGTTAGGCTTACCTTACTCAAGGAGATCGCATGTCTCGCCCTGGGAACACCACTCACGTCACGGACAGCACAGACAGCGGCAGCACCTCAGAGGAGGATGCTGCTACGACGGAAGGCCGATCAGATCGTGGTCAGCCGCGTCCCAGCGGGCTAGAAAACACTCGGATGCCGTCAGCAGCCGAGCGCACACGAACTCTCGTACAGAGTACCTGCTCCGCGCTGCTCGTCGTACCGGGGCTCGATCTGGCCCGTGCGGAGCCGCTGATCCCGGACAGCAGGAGCGTGGGGCCCGAGGGTGATCTGTTCCTCGAATTCCCCGCGGATTCCCCGGCGGTCCGGGCCGCGACGCACGCGCAGGGCGACGAGCTGACCGCCGTGCTGGAGCTCACGGACGTCGCCCCGGTCTCCGTACCGCACCGGATCCGCGGCCGCGCGTGGGTCTCCGGCTGGCTCACCTCCGTCCCCGGCCTCGCCGAACCCGGCCGGATGATGCTGCGCCTGGAGTTCGGCGAGGCGTACGTGGACGACCTCTGGGGCGCGGAGGACATCGAGCCGGAGGACTTCCGGGACGCGGCCCCCGACCCGCTGGTCCCCCACGAGGCGGAGCTGCTCCAGCATCTGCACTCCGCCCACGACGAGCAGATGCGCACCCTGTGCGGTCTGCTGGGCGAGCGCACCGCCCGCGCCTGCTCCTCGCACCAGCCCAGGGCCGTGCCGGTCGCGCTGGACCGCTTCGGGCTGCGGGTCCGCTTCGTCGAGGACCAGGGGTCCTGCTTCGACGCCCGCTTCGAGTTCCCCGAGCCGGTCCGCGACGTCACCGAGCTGCGCCGCGCCATGCACACCCTTTTCGAGGCGGCCGCGCACTGACCCGGGGTGTTCTACGCCTGCTCCGTGCCCTCGCCGGCGCGACCGAGGCGCTCGCGGACGCGCTCGACGACGTCCGCGTACCGCGCCTCGGCGCCGTAGCGGGTGGGGGTGTAGTACTGCCGGTCGCGGACGGCGTCCGGGGCGTACTGCTGGGCGGCGATGCCGCCCTGCACGTCGTGCGGATAGACATAGCCCTGGGCGTGGCCGAGCTTGGCGGCGCCTTTGTAGTGGCCGTCGCGCAGATGGGCCGGGACCGGTCCGGCGAGCCCTCTGCGCACATCGTCCTGCGCGGCGGAGATCGCCAGCGTCGCCGCGTTGGACTTGGGGGCGAGCGCCAGAGCGATGGTGGCGTGGCTGAGAGTGAGCGCCGCCTCCGGGAAACCGATCATGGCCACCGCCTGGGCGGCGGCCACGGCGGTCGGCAGCGCGGTGGAATCGGCCAGGCCGATGTCCTCGCTGGCCGAGATCATCAACCGCCGGGCGATGAACCGCGGGTCCTCCCCCGCCTCGATCATCCGGGCGAGATAGTGCAGAGCGGCGTCGACGTCGGAGCCGCGGATCGACTTGATGAGCGCGCTGGCCACGTCGTAGTGCTGGTCGCCGTCACGGTCGTACTTCACGGCGGCGCGGTCGACGGTCGCCTCGACCGTCTCCAGGGTGATCTCCGGCTCGTGCGTGGCGATGGCCGCGCCCGCCGCGGCCTCCAGGGCCGTCAGCGCCCGGCGCGCGTCGCCGCCCGCGATGCGCAGCAGATGCGCCTCGGCGTCCTCGGGCAGGGTGACCGCCCCGCCGAGGCCCCGCTCCTCGGTCAGCGCCCGGCGCAGCAGGGAGCGCAGGTCGTCGTCGGTCAGCGGCTCCAGGGTGAGCAGCAGGGAGCGCGACAGCAACGGCGAGATGATCGAGAAGTACGGATTCTCCGTGGTGGCGGCGATGAGGGTCACCCAGCGGTTCTCCACGGCGGGCAGCAGGGAGTCCTGCTGGGCCTTGGAGAAGCGGTGGATCTCGTCCAGGAAGAGGACGGTCTCCTTGCCGAAGCCGCCGGTGGCGCGGCGCGCGCCCTCGATGACGGCCCTGACCTCCTTGACGCCCGCGGTGATCGCGGAGAGCTCCACGAACCGCTTGTTGGTGGCCTTGCTGACGACGTACGCCAGGGTCGTCTTGCCGGTGCCCGGCGGGCCCCACAGGATGACCGACGACGCCCCGGCCGGGCCGCCTCCCCCTTCGCCGACGAGACGGCGCAGGGGCGAGCCCGGCTTCAGCAGATGCTGCTGGCCGACGACCTCGTCGAGGATGCGCGGACGCATCCGGACAGCGAGGGGGCTGCTGGACGGGTCCTTCTCCTGGCGGTCTTCGGCGGCTGCGGTAAAGAGGTCGGGCTCCACGTCATGAAGCCTAAGCGACCCCACTGACAGCGCCGCCGACCACCTACGGATATCCGGACGTGGTGGTCAGCTGGTCCAGAAGTCCCACCAGCGGGTCAGGATCAGCATGCCGATGATCCCGATCCACATCACCGGAAGCACCCAGGGGAACTCCGTGAGCACGTTCCGCAGCCAGGCCGGGGCGGGGAGGATGCGGTGCTTGACGTTGTGGGTGGTCACGTAGCAGAACATGACGATGGTGGCGACCCAGGCCAGGCAGCACCACAGGCAGAGCGAGTTGATGTTGTACAGCGACTGGTACTGGAGCCAGGTGCAGAAGCCGACGCCGAACAGCATCCCGGCGTTCAGCCCCAGCCAGAACCAGCTGCGGTAGCGGGCGCCGGCGAGCAGGCCCATCCCGATCGCGATGACCATGCCGAACGTGACCAGGCCCAGCATCGGGTTGGGGAACCCGAACGCCGAGGCCTGCTCGCTCTTCATGATGTTGCCGCACGCGACGACGGGGTTGAGGCTGCAGCCGGGGGTGAAGGAGGGGTCCTCCAGCAGCTTGAACTTGTCGAGCGTGATGACCCAGGAGGCCAGCAGGCCGGCCGCGCCCGTGATCACCAGAAGCAGGGCGAGACCGCGTCCGGCCCCGAAGGCGCGCTTGCGGCCACCCTCGTCCTGATCGGAGGAGAGGTCGTGGTCTACCGCTGCAGTCGTCATATCGCCGTTCCGTCACCGAGTGGTCAGCCGGGCAAGGTCATTGTGCCGCACCCCCGTATGGGTCAACCGTTCGATGGACATAAAGGTGTACGTCCGGTGGGCGGGAAACCGTCGGCTCCCCGCCATGCTCGGCTCCATGACGGAACTCGTGGTGAACGTGCGCGGACTGCGCAGGCGATACGGCGGTGTGACCGCGCTGGACGGCCTGGACCTGGGCATCCGGCGCGGCGAGTGTGCGGAACGCTCGGTCCGAACGGCGCCGGGAAGAGCACCTGCGTGGGCGTGCTCCAAGGGCAGCGGGACCGGGACGCCGGGAGCGTGGAGGTCCTCGGCGCCGATCCCGCGACGGCCGACCGCCGTCAACCGTCCCGGGTCGGGATCGTCCGGCAGGATGAATCCGCCCCCGCCGAGTTGACGGTACGGGAGACGGTCCGGCACTTCGCCCGCTACTTCCCGCGCCCGCACGACCCCGACGAGACCATCGCCCCGGTCGGCCTGGAAGCGAAGGCGGGATCCCGGACCAAGGCCCTCTCGGGTGGTCAGCGCCGACGCCTCGACGTGACGCTCGGAGTGGTCGGCTCCCCCGAACTCCTCCTGCTCGACCAGCCGGCCACCGGGTTCGATCCGGCCGCCCGGCGGCAGTTCTGGGAGCTGATCCGGCGGCTCGCGGACGACGGCACCACCATCCTCATCACCACGCACTATCTGGAGGAGGCCGAGGCGCTCGCAGACCGGCTCGACGTCGTCGCCGCGGGTACCGCGGTAGCCGAGGGAACTCCCGAGGAACTGCGGGCCCGGTACGGCACACGTGCCACGGTGCGATGGACGGAGCCCGACGGATCGCCGCACTCCGAGGAGACCGGGGCGCCGACCCGTACGGTCGCCGCGCTCGCCGGCCGCTTCGGCGGAAAGGTCCCGGGGCTGCTGGTCACCCGGCCCACGCTCGAAGACGTCTATCTACGGCTCACCGGGCAGTCGGAGGCCGCCCGATGACCGCGCCGGACACCGCGGCCTGCCCGGCGCCTGGAGCCTGGGTGTGCTGCGCGGCGGTCTGGAACTGAAGCAGTTCTTCCGCCTGCGCGACCAGGTCGTCTTCTCGCTCGCCTTCCCCGTCGACGTACGAGAGCGACGGCGACATCCTGCGGGCGGTGGAGGCCGGGGCGTCCGGATATCTGCTCAAGGACCTGGGGCGGGCGGAGCTGGCGGACGCGATCCGGGCGGCGGCCCGTGGCGAGACGGTACTCGCGCCGACGGTCGCGACGCGGCTGGTGGCCCAGTTGCGCGCGGTGCCGGAGCTGCCCCGGCTCTCGGAGCGCGAGACGCAGGTGCTGCGGCTGGTGGCGGAGGGGTGCACCAACGCGGAGATCGGGCGGCGGCTGTTCATCGGGGAGTCGACGGTGAAGACCCATCTGCGCGGGTCTTCGGCAAGATGGGCGTCAGCGACCGGACGGCCACCGTCACGGGGGCGATGCGCCACGGGCTGCTGTGAACGCGCAAGGCGCGGGCGGCGGGACCCGAGGTCCCGCCACCCGCGCCCGCTCACGGCTCTGTCAGCCGAGGCGCTTCGCCAGCTCGGCCGCGACCTCGGTCAGCGGCACCGCGCTCTGCTCGCCGGACTCCATGTCCTTGAGCTGGACGACGCCCTCGGCGAGATCGCGCTCGCCCGCCACCAGGGTGTAGCGCGCGCCCGAGCGGTTGGCGCTCTTCATCGCGCCCTTCAGGCCCCGGCCGCCGAAGGCGAAGTCCGCGGCGATCCCCGCGCGGCGCAGCCCGGTGACGACGCCGAACAGCACCCGGCGGGCCTCCTCCCCGAGCGGGACCGCGTACACGCTGGTGGTGTAGGGCAGGTCCAGCTCGATGCCCTCGGCCTCCAGGGCGAGGACCGTGCGGTCGACGCCGAGCGCCCAGCCGACGGACGGCAGCTCGGGGCCGCCGATCATCTCGGACAGTCCGTCGTAGCGGCCGCCGCCGCCCACCGCGGACTGGGCGCCGAGACCGTCGTGGACGAACTCGAAGGTGGTGCGGGTGTAGTAGTCGAGGCCGCGCACCAGCTTCTCGTCGTCCTCGTACGCGACTTCGGCCGCCGTCAGCAGCGCGCGGACCTCCTCGTGGTACGCCTTGCACGCGTCGCAGAGGTAGTCGCGGAGCTTCGGAGCGTCGGTGAGCTGCTTCTGCACGTCGGCCCGCTTGTCGTCCAGGACGCGCAGCGGGTTGATCTCGATGCGGCGGCGGGTCTCCTCGTCGAGGTCGAGGTCGCGCAGGAAGGTCTGGAGCGCCTCGCGGTAGACCGGGCGGCACTCCTTGTCGCCCAGCGAGTTCAGCAGGATGCGGAACTGGCGCAGGCCCAGCGAGCGGTACGCCTGGTCGGCGAGGATGATCAGCTCGGCGTCCAGGACCGGGTCCTCGGTGCCGATGGCCTCGGCGCCGACCTGCGAGAAGTGGCGGTAGCGGCCCGCCTGCGGGCGCTCGTAGCGGTAGTACGAGCCGGAGTACCAGAGCTTGACGGGGAGGTTGCCCGCCTTGTGGAGGTTGGCCTCCAGGGCGGCGCGGAGCACGGAGGCGGTGCCCTCGGGGCGCAGCGCCAGCTGGTCGCCGCCCTTGGTGGTGAGGGTGTACATCTCCTTGGTGACGATGTCGGTGGACTCACCGACACCGCGCGCGAACAGCTCGACGTTCTCGAAGCCGGGGGTCTCGATGTAGCCGTAGCCCGAGTCGCGCAGCGGGGCCGCGATCGCCTCGCGCACCGCGAGGAACGTCGCGGAACGGGGCGGGGTCAGGTCGTACGTGCCCTTGGGGGCCTGGAAGGTGCTCACGTGTATACGTCTCTCGTCTACAGTCCTCGGCGCGGCACCGCGTCCAACCCGTTCAGATACGGGTTGGAGAAGCGCTCGCGGCCGATGGTCGTCTGGGGGCCGTGGCCGGACAGCACCACGGTCGAGTCGTCGAGCGGCAGGCACACACGGGCCAGCGACTTCAACAGCTCGGCGTGGTCGCCGCCGGGCAGGTCGGTGCGTCCGACGGAGCCGGCGAAGAGCAGGTCGCCCGAGAAGAGGACCGGCGGAATGTCCGCCGCCTCGGGCATCCCGAACGTCACCGACCCCTTGGTATGGCCGGGCGCGTGCGAGACGCCGAAGTCCAGACCGGCCAGGGTCAGCTTCGAGCCGTCGGTCAGCTCCTTGACGTCGTCGGGCTCCCCCACGGTCAGCTCGCCCATGAGCGGCATCCCGATCGAGCGGCCGAGCGCCTTCTCCGGGTCGCTCATCATGTAGCGGTCCTCGGGGTGGATCCAGGCGGGGACGTCATGGGCGCCGCAGACGGGGACGACCGAGGCGACGTGGTCGATATGGCCGTGGGTGAGGACGACGGCGACGGGCTTGAGCCGATGCTTCTTCAGCGCTTCCTCGACGCCCTGGGCGGCCTGGTGGCCCGGGTCGATGATCACGCACTCCTCACCGGCGGCGGGGGCGACCAGGTAGCAATTGGTCCCCCAGGCCCCGGCGGGGAACCCGGCAATGAGCACGATCGTCCTTAATGTTCGTCCGGTGGAAGCGGCCGCAGTACAAGGATGCAGCGGATCAGAGCCTACCGGCGCTCCTCATGACACAGGTAACCCATATACGGTACGGGCAGCTCAGGCCCTCATCCGACGCTTCACGACGTAACAAGGAGCCCCACCGGTGTCCAGCAGCGAACAGCGGCGACGGCAGCTCGCCCGGGAAAAGTTCGAGCGCCAGCAGAAGCGCCGGGAGGAGGCCCGCCGCAGGACGAGGCGCATCACCGCGATCGTCGCGGCCTCGGTTGCCGTGGTCGCCGTCGTGAGCGTGAGCGCGTTCGTCGTGGCGGGCAAGGACGACGACAAGGACAAGAAGAGCGAGGCGGCGGCGAGCCAGAGCCCCGCTCCGGAGCCTTCGAAGAGCGAGAGCAAGGCCCCGCTCCCCGCGATGAAGATCGACAAAAAGGCGAAGTACACGATGTCGCTCAAGACGAGCCAGGGCGACATCGCGTTCTCGATGGACGCGGCGAAGACCCCGCAGACCGTGAACTCCTTCAAGGCGCTCGCCGACAAGGGCTACTTCGACGACACCAAGTGCCACCGGCTGACCACCCAGGGCATCTTCGTGCTCCAGTGCGGCGACCCGAAGGGCGACGGCACGGGCGGTCCGGGCTACAACATCCCGGACGAGAACCTGGACGCGCTCGGCAAGGCGGGCGCCGACGGCACGGTCGTCTATCCGCCGGGCACGGTGGCGATGGCCAACACCGGCCAGCCGAACTCCGGCGGCAGCCAGTACTTCCTGGTCTACAAGGAGACGAAGCTTCCGCCCACCTACACCCCGTTCGGCACGATGGACGACGCCTCGCTGAAGGCCGTCCAGAAGGTCGGCGAGGCCGGGGTCGAGGGCGGTGCGGGCGACGGCGCCCCGAAGAAGGCCGTGACGGTCGAGAAGGCCTCCGTCGAGAAGAGCTGAACCGGCGGGGCGGCGACCGGCCCCGGGCGGCCTCCGGCACAGCGGGGGCTTCCCTCGTTGTGCCGGAACGGAGAATTTCAGCCGCGCTGAGTGCGGACAGCCGGGTGGCCGGTCGCCTAGATTGGCGTTGTGCAGGGCGGGCGAGGCCCGCCCCTGGAAACTGTGGACGATGCCCGGGGGGCGAACCCCCTCGCAGGCATCAGGTGGAGGAGGCGCTGTGAGCAGCGACCCGTGGGGCCGCGTCGACGAGACGGGCACCGTGTACGTGCGTACTGCCGAGGGCGAGCAGGTCGTCGGATCGTGGCAGGCCGGTTCCCCCGAGGAGGCCCTGGCCTATTTCGAGCGCAAGTACGACGGCATTGTGGTCGAGATCGGCCTCCTCGAACGGCGGGTGAAGACCACCGATCTGTCGGCGAAGGACGCCACGACGGCGATCGACCATCTGCGGCAGCAGGTGGACGAGCACCACGCGGTGGGCGACCTGGACGCGCTGCGCAAGCGGCTGGACGCGCTCGTGGCGACGGTCGAGAAGCGGCGCGAGGAGCGCAAGGTCCTCAAGGCCAAGCAGACCGACGAGGCCAAGCAGGCCAAGGCGGCGCTGGTCGCCGAGGCGGAGGAGCTGGCGCAGAGCGAGCAGTGGCGGTCGGCCGGTGAGCGGCTGCGGGCGCTGGTGGACACCTGGAAGGGTCTCCCCCGTCTGGACCGCAAGTCGGACGACGAGCTGTGGCATCGCTTCTCGCACGCGCGCTCGGCTTTCTCCAAGCGGCGCAAGGCGCACTTCGCCGCGCTGGACGCCCAGCGCGAGGACGCCCGCAAGGTCAAGGAGAAGCTGGTCACCGAGGCCGAGTCGCTGTCCGGCTCCACGGACTGGGTGACCACGGCGGCGCGCTACCGCGACCTGATGACCGAGTGGAAGGCGGCGGGCCGCGCGCAGCGCGAGGCCGAGGACGATCTGTGGAACCGCTTCCGCGGCGCCCAGGACGTCTTCTTCGCCGCCCGCAGCGAGGTCTTCGCGGAGCGGGACGCCGAGCAGGGCGAGAACCTCAAGCTCAAGGAGGAGCTCGCCGCCGAGGCCGAGAAGCTGGTGCCGGTGAAGGACCTGAAGGCTGCCCGTGCCGCGTTCCGGGCCATCAACGAGCGCTGGGAGGCCGTCGGCCACGTGCCGCGTGACGCCCGCCCGAAGGTCGAGGGCCGGATGCAGGCGGTGGAGCGGGCGCTCCAGGAGTCCGAGGAGTCCGAGTGGCGCCGGACGAACCCGGAGGCGCGGGCCCGCGCCGCGGGTCTGACCGGTCAGCTCCAGGCCGCCGTGGACAAGCTGCGCGGCCAGATCGACACCGCGCGCGCCCAGGGCAACAACGCCCGCGCGGACAAGCTGGCCAAGGAGCTGGAGGGCCGCCAGGCGCTGCTGGACCAGGCGCTGAAGGGCCTGGAGGAGTTCGGCGGCTGAGAAAGCCCGGTAAGCGGGAGGCCCCGGTACGCGATGCGTACCGGGGCCTCCTCGTTTCTCCGCTACGGCCTGCGGGCCGAGGTGACCCGGTAGACGTCGTAGACGCCCTCCACGCCGCGTACGGCCTTCAGGACGTGGCCCAGGTGCTTCGGGTCGCCCATCTCGAAGGTGAAGCGTGAGGTGGCCACCCGGTCGCGGGAGGTCTGGACGGCCGCCGAGAGGATGTTGACGTGCTGGTCGGAGAGGATCCGGGTGACGTCGGAGAGCAGCCGGGAGCGGTCCAGCGCCTCGACCTGGATGGCGACCAGGAAGACCGAGGACTGGGTGGGGGCCCACTCGACCTCCAGGATCCGCTCGGGCTGCTGCGAGAGCGACTCCACGTTGACGCAGTCGGCACGGTGCACGGAGACACCGCTGCCCCGGGTGACGAAGCCGATGATCGGGTCGCCGGGGACGGGCGTACAACAGCGGGCCAGCTTGACCCAGACGTCCTCGACGCCCTTGACGACGACGCCGGGGTCCGCGTTGGCGCGGCGCTTGCTGCGGCCGCCGTGCGAGGGCGGGGTGGACTCGGCGAGGTCCTCGTTGGCCTCGTCGTGGCCGCCGAGCGCCTGCACCAGCTTCTGTACGACGCCGGCCGCCGCGACATGGCCCTCGCCGATCGCCGCGTACAGCGAGGAGATGTCCGGATAGCGCATCTCGTGCGCGAGGGTGACCAGGGAGTCGCCGGTCAGGATGCGCTGGATCGGCAGGTTCTGCTTGCGCATGGCGCGCGCGATGGCGTCCTTGCCCTGCTCGATGGCCTCGTCGCGGCGCTCCTTGGAGAACCAGGCGCGGATCTTGTTGCGGGCGCGTGGCGACTTGACGAAGCCCAGCCAGTCCCGGGAGGGTCCGGCGCCGGCCGCCTTGGAGGTGAAGACCTCCACGAGGTCGCCGTTGTCGAGCGTCGATTCGAGCGGGACGAGCCGCCCGTTGACGCGTGCCCCTATGGTCCGGTGGCCGACCTCGGTGTGGACGGCGTACGCGAAGTCGACGGGGGTCGCGCCGGCGGGCAGCGCTATCACGTCGCCCTTCGGCGTGAAGACGAAGACCTCGTTGCGCGAGAGGTCGAAGCGCAGGGACTCCAGGAACTCGCTGGGGTCCTCGGTCTCCTTCTGCCAGTCCAGGAGCTGGCGCAGCCACGCCATGTCGTTGACGGTGTCCTGGCCGCGTCCGGTGTTCTTGGGGATGTCGGTACGCACCTTGGAGGCGCCCGCCACGGCCTCCTGCTTGTACTTCCAGTGCGCGGCGATGCCGTACTCGGCGCGGCGGTGCATGTCGAACGTACGGATCTGGAGCTCGACGGGCTTGCCGCTGGGGCCGATCACCGTCGTGTGCAGCGACTGGTACATGTTGAACTTGGGCATCGCGATGTAGTCCTTGAACCGCCCGGGCACCGGGTTCCACCGGGCGTGGACGGTGCCGAGCGCCGCGTAGCAGTCGCGGACCGTGTCGACGAGGACCCTGATGCCCACCAGGTCGTAGATCTCGGCGAAGTCGCGGCCTCGCACGATCATCTTCTGGTAGACGCTGTAGTAGTGCTTGGGGCGGCCGGTGACGGTGGCCTTGATGCGGGCGGCGCGCAGGTCGGCCTGGACCTCGTCGGTCACTATGGCGAGGTATTCGTCGCGCTTGGGGGCCCGCTCGGCGACGAGCCGGACGATCTCGTCGTACATCTTGGGGTAGAGGATCGCGAAGGCGAGGTCCTCCAGCTCCCACTTGATGGTGTTCATGCCCAGCCGGTGCGCCAGCGGGGCGTAGATCTCCAGCGTCTCGCGGGCCTTCTTCTCCTGCTTCTCCCGCTTGAGGTAGCGCATGGTGCGCATGTTGTGCAGGCGGTCGGCGAGCTTGATGACGAGGACCCGGGGGTCCTTGGCCATCGCGACGACCATCTTGCGTACGGTCTCGGCCTGCGCGGCCTCGCCGAACTTGACCTTGTCCAGCTTGGTGACGCCGTCGACGAGCAGGGCGACCTGGTCGCCGAAGTCGCGCCTGAGGGTGTCCAGGCCGTACTCGGTGTCCTCGACGGTGTCGTGCAGCAGGCCCGCCATCAGCGTCGCCGGGTCCATGCCGAGCTCGGCGAGGATCGTGGTGACGGCCAGCGGGTGGGTGATGTAGGGGTCGCCGCTCTTGCGCTTCTGGCCCCGGTGCCAGCGCTCGGCGACCTGGTAGGCCTTCTCGATCTGGCGGAGCGTGGCCGTCTCGATCTTGGGGTCGTTGCCCCGGACCGTACGCAGGAGGGGTTCCAGGACCGGGTTGTACGGGCTGGAGCGCTGGACGCCGAGGCGGGCGAGGCGGGCCCGTACGCGGTTGGAGGAGCCTCCGGAGCGGGAGGCGGACCCGGTGGGCGCCCCGGCCTTCGCCGGAGGCCCGGGGGGCGGGGGCTTGGGCGCGGCGGCGGCCGGTTTCCCGGCCGGAGGCTGCGCGGGGCCCGTCGTCCCGGCCGGTTTCGACGGGGCCTCGGGGGCCGCGGGCTTCGCGGGCGGGGTGGCGGGCTCGGCGGGCTTCGCGGCCTGGGAGCCCGCGGTGTCGGCGGGCTTGGCTGCCTGGGGGCGCTCGGTGTCGCCGGGCTTCGCGGCCTGGGGGCGCTCGGGCTCGGCGGCCCGCTCGGGGGGCGCGGGCTTCGGCGCGTTCGAGGGCGCGGCCTTCTCCGGCGTGGCGGGGGCCGCCACGGGCTTGTCGGGCTGCGGGGCTGCGGCTGACTGGGCCTCGTCTGGCAAGAGCGCTCCTCGTGCGGATCCGGGGTACCCGGAGAGCCCATGGTATCGATCCCCCGGCGGGACCTCGCCCGGGGACGGTGGGAGCTTGCACAACGAGGGATGGGCACCCGGTGTTCCCGGGTGCCCATCCCTCGTGCTCGGTGTCCGTCGTCGGACGGTCGTCGCGGATCAGACCGTGATCAGAGCCTCCAGCGGGGTACCGGCGAGGCCCGGCTCCAGACGGGCCCGGCCCTCGAGGAAGCCGAGCTCCATGAGGACCGCGACGCCCGCGATCTGGGCGCCGGCCCGCCGGATGAGCTGCAGCGAGGCCTCGGCGGTGCCGCCGGTGGCGAGGACGTCGTCGATGACCATGACCCGGTCTCCGGCGTCGAGGTCCTCGGCGTGGATCTCGATCTCCGCGCTGCCGTACTCCAGCTCGTAGGACTGGCTGAGCGTGGCTCCGGGGAGCTTCCCGGCCTTGCGGACCGGGACGAATCCGATGCCCGCCCGGACCGCGACGGGCGCGGCCAGGATGAAGCCGCGCGCCTCCAGGCCGACGATCTTCGTGGCGCCGTGCCGTACGCACAGCTCCGCGAGGGCGTCGGTGAGCGCCGTGAAGGCGACCGGGTCCGCGAGCAGCGGCGTGATGTCCTTGAACACCACGCCCGGCTTCGGATAGTCCGCGACATCGCGGATCCGGCTGAGCAGCAGCTCCCTGATGGTTTCGGTGGTGCTCGTCATCGCTCAGCGCTTCCCGGGGGTGCGGCCGTGCGACCGGGGGCGGCCGATCGACGTGCCCGCCGTCTCGGCGTCGTCGCGCGGGTCCTCGGAGCCGTCGTCGGGGGACTCGCCCCGGGCGGCCGCCGCGGCCCGCTTGGCCAGGACCCGCTTCTTCAGGGCCTTCATCTGCGGGTCGCGTTCCTTGAGGTCGGCGACGAGCGGCGTGGCGATGAAGATCGAGGAGTACGCGCCGGCGGCGAGGCCGACGAAGAGCGACAGCGAGATGTCGTTCAGCATGCCGGCACCGAGGACACCGCCACCGATGAACAGGAGACCGGCCACCGGCAGCAGCGCCACGACGGTGGTGTTGATGGAGCGGACCAGCGTGCTGTTGATCGACCGGTTGGCGATCTCGCTGTACGTGTAGCGGGTCTGCTTGGTGATGTCCTTCTGGCCCTCCTTGAGGCTGTCGAAGACCACCACCGTGTCGTACAGGGAGTAACCGAGAATGGTCAGCAGACCGATCACCGTGCCCGGGGTGACCTCGAAGCCGACCAGGGCGTAGACACCGACCGTGATGGTGATGTCGTGGATCAGCGCGATGAGGGCGGCGACGGCCATCCGCCACTCGAAGGCGATGGCCAGATAGATCACCACCAGGATCATGAAGACCCCGAGACCGGTCCACGCCTTGTTGGCGATCTGCTCACCCCAGCTGGGGCCGACCAGGTCCGCGTTGATGTCGTTGGCGGGGATGCCGAGCTCGTCGGAGAGGGTCTCCTTGATCTCGTTCGCCTTCGCGGTGTCGACCTCGGTGATCTGGATACGCAGACCGCCGTTGCCGAGCTCCTGGACGATCGCCATGTGGCCGGAGGCCTCGGTCGCCACGTCCGTGGCCTGGGAGGTGGAGATCTGGGCCTTGGTGTCGGTCGTGAAGACCGCGCCGCCCTTGAACTCGATGCCCATGCGGAGACCGCCGACCGCCACGCCGATGATGGCCGTGATGGTGATCAGTATCGAGACGCCGTACCAGATCTTGCGGTTGCGGATGAAGTCGTAGCCGACCTCGCCGCGGTAGAGCCGGGCGCCGAGATTGCCGAGTCGCGACATCTCACGCCTCCTTCGGTTCGGTGGGGGCGTTGACACGGCGCGAGCGGCGCAGCGGCGGCTGGGCGCCGAGCCGCTTCGGGTCCAGCCCGGACCACGGGCCGCCCTTGGAGAAGAACTTCGTCCGGCCCATGAGCGTCATCAGGGGCTTGGTGAAGAGGAACACCACGACGACGTCGAGCAGCGTGGTCAGGCCCAGCGTGAAGGCGAAGCCCTGCACCTTGCCGACGGTGACGATGAAGAGCACCGCGGCGGCCAGGAACGACACGAAGTCGGAGACCAGGATGGTGCGGCGGGCACGCGGCCAGGCGCGCTCGATGGCCGGTCGCAGCGTGCGTCCTTCGCGGATCTCGTCTCTGATGCGTTCGAAGTAGACGATGAAGGAGTCCGCTGTGATGCCGATGGCGACGATGGCGCCGCAGACCGCCGGGAGGTTCAGCGCGAAGCCGATGGCCGGGCCCAGCAAGGCCATGATCGTGTACGTCAGGATGCCGGAGACCAGCAGGCTCAGCAGCGCGATGAACGCGAGACCCCGGTAGTAGACGACCAGGTAGATGATGACCAGCGCCAGACCGATCGCGCCGGCGATCAGGCCCGCCTGCAGCTGCTCGCTGCCGAGCGCGGCGGTCACCGTGGTGACGCTGACCTCCTTGAAGGTCAGCGGCAGGGCGCCGTAGGACAGGATGTTGCCGAGGTCCTCGGCCGACTGCTGGTCGAAGCTGCCGGAGATCTGGGCGTTCTTGCTGAGCGCCTGGCTCACCGAGGGCGCGGAGACGACCTCGCCGTCCAGGACGATCGCGAACTGGTTCATCGGCGGCTGCTGCTGGGAGAGCCGGCCGGTGATCGTCTGGAACTTCTTGGCGCCGGCGGAGGTGAACTCCATCGACACGATCCACTGGCCGGACTGCTGGTCGATGGCGCCCTTGGCGTCGTCGACGTCGCTGCCGGAGACCTCGGCGGGGCCGAGCACGTACTTCTCGTAGCTGCCCGGGACGTTCGAGCCGCAGGCGACGATCGAGTCGGTCGGCTTGGCGTTCTGGCCGGCCTCCGTGCGCTGCTTCGGGTCGGTGCAGTCGAGCTTGGCGAACTCCTCCTGGAGCTTGGCCGTCGCCGGGTCCGCGGAGGGCGAGGCCTCGGGGGAATCGGACGGCTTCGGCTTGTCGGAGGCGCCGGGGGTCGGGTCGTCCTTCGTCAGGGCGCCGGTGACCGCGCGGCCCTGGGTGGTGGCGCTCGCCGAGGGGGTGGCCTCCGAACCGGTGGCCTCCTCGCCCTCGGGCTTGTCCTCACCCTCGGGCTTGCCATCGGCGGACTCGCCGGGCTTCGGGGTGGCGCTGGCGGAGGGAGTGGCGGAGCCGGAGGGGTTGGGCGTCTCGGGACCGCTCGCCTGCACCGTCAGCACAGGCCGGAAGTAGAGCTGGGCGGTGGTGCCGACCTGCTCCTGGGCCTGCTTGGAGTTCGTCCCCTTGGGGATGTTGACGATGATGTTCTTCGAGCCCTGGGTCTGGACCTCGGCCTCGGAGACGCCCAGACCGTTGACACGCCGCTCGATGATCCCGACCGCGGTGTCCATGTTGGTCTGGTTGATCGCGTTCGGCTTGCCGGGCTGGTTCTGCGCCTCCAGCGTGATCGACGTCCCGCCGGCCAGGTCGATGCCCAGCCGCGGCGTGGTGTGCCCGGACAGGAACAACCCGCCGGTGAGCGCGACCATGGCGATGAGGATCAGAGCCAGGGCACGCCCCGGCCTGCCCTGACCGCCGGACGGCCCTCGGCCCTTCTTGGGTGCTGCCACCTTCTCGTTTCTCCCTGTCCAACCGCCCCGCGCCGGGTACGCGCCCGAGCGGCCACGAAGTGTAGTGGGGACCCTGCCCCCGCAGACGACCGCACGGTCCCGGGGACGCCGCGCGCCGGTGGGCGCGCGACGTCCCCGGGATCGTGAGAACTACTTGGAGTCGGCGTCGCCGTCGGTCTTGCCCTCGCCCTTGGCGTCCTTGGTCGCGGCGTCCTTGGCCGCGGCGTCCTTGGCCGCGGCGTCCTCGGTCTCGGCGTCGTCGGCCGCGTCGTCCTTGCCCAGGTCGATCTTGGCGACCTCGGCGGAGTCGGCGTCACCGGTCAGCGAGGAGGCGTCGTCGGGAACGACCGTGCCGTCCGCGTCCAGCTCCTGGTCGTCGCCGTGCACGATGCGGTTGTACTCCGCGTCGTCCAGAACGGCGCCGATCGAGTTCTTCGCGTAGACGGCGTGCACGCCGGGGGCGACCTCGAGGAGCACGGTGTCGTCGTGGACTTCCTTCACGGTCGCGTACATGCCCCCGATCGTGCGGACGCCGGTACCGGGCTGCATGTCGTTGCGCATCTGCGCGGCCGCCGCCTGCTTCTTCTTGGCGGAGCGGGTCATCAGGAACATGGCCCCGATGAGCACGATGAAGGGGAGGAGAGTCAAGAGATCCACGGGACGGGAATTCCTTCGCACGACCGCGCTGGAATGCGGCCTGTATATACGGGGGTGGGTACACCGACCGGTAAGGGCGGCATCGGCGGAGTCTAAGCGAGTCCGCATCGATGGAACAACGCCCAGCATGGCACCCAGGTTCCTGTACGCGCGAACCTGTGACGCATCACGCCCCGAACAGGCCCTGTTGCCCCTTTGCTCCGTGCTGCGGCGGGACCAGTCCCAGATGTGCCCAGGCCGCCGGGGTGGCGACGCGGCCGCGCGGGGTCCTGGCCAGCAGTCCTTCCCGTACGAGGAAGGGCTCGGCGACCTCCTCGACGGTCTCGCGCTCCTCCCCCACGGCGACCGCCAGGGTGGACAGGCCCACGGGGCCGCCGCCGAAGAGTTTCAGCAGGGCGCCGAGGACGGCGCGGTCCAGCCGATCGAGTCCGCGGGCGTCAACCTCGTACACCTTGAGGGCCGCCGCGGCGATCTCCCGGTCGATCGTTCCCTCCGCCTTGACCTGGGCGTAGTCGCGGACCCGGCGCAGCAGCCGGTTGGCGATGCGGGGGGTGCCACGGGAGCGTCCGGCGATCTCGGCGGCGCCCTCCACATCGATGCCGACGTCCAGGAGGCGGGCGGAGCGGTGGATGACGCGCTCCAGCTCGGCGGGGGCGTAGAACTCCATGTGCCCGGTGAAGCCGAAGCGGTCGCGCAGCGGGGGCGGGAGCAGCCCGGCCCGGGTGGTGGCCCCGACGAGGGTGAAGGGGGGCAGCTCCAGCGGGATCGCGGTGGCGCCGGGGCCCTTGCCGACGATGACGTCGACCCGGAAGTCCTCCATCGCCATGTAGAGCATCTCCTCGGCGGGCCGGGACATGCGGTGGATCTCGTCGAGGAAGAGGACCTCGCCCTCCTGCAGGGAGGAAAGGATCGCCGCGAGGTCGCCGGCGTGCTGGATGGCGGGGCCCGAGGTGATCCGGATCGGGGCGTTCATCTCGGCGGCGATGATCATCGAGAGAGTGGTCTTGCCGAGGCCGGGGGCGCCGGAGAGCAGCACATGGTCTGCGGTGGCGCCGCGGGCGCGGGCGGCCTTGAGGACCAGGTCGAGCTGTTCGCGGACCTTCTCCTGGCCGACGAACTCCTCCAGGTCCTTGGGGCGCAGGGCCGCCTCGACCGCGGTGTCCTCGCCGTCGGCGTCCGCGTCGACCAGCCGGTCGTCGAAGACCGGGCCGGTCGGCTCGTCGGTCTCGGGTCCGGTGTCGTCCCAGTTCATCAAGGGCCTCTTCGGTGGTTCGGTGCCGGTCAGCGTGCGCGGTTGAGAGTCTGCAGGGCGGCCCGCAGCAGCTGCGGCACGGGGGGTGCGGTGCCCTCGGCGACGGCGGCCTCGGCCTGCGGGGCCACGGCGTTGACGGCCTCGTCGGCCTCGCGGCTCGCGTAGCCGAGGCCGATCAGGGCGGCCTGGAGCTGGTCGCGCCAGCCGGAGGTCACGGGGGTGCCGATGCCCTGCTGGCCGATGTGCGCGCCGATCGGTTCGCCGAGCCGGTCCTTGAGCTCCAGGAGCAGCTTCTGGGCGCCCTTCTTCCCGATGCCGGAGACGGCGGTGAGCGCCTTCTCGTCGCCGGTGGATACCGCGAGGCGCAGGGCGTCGGGGCTGTGGGTGGCGAGCATCGCCTGGGCGAGCCGGGGTCCGACCCCGCTGGCGGTCTGGAGCAGCTCGAACACCTGCCGCTCGTCGTCGTCCGCGAAGCCGTACAGGGTGAGGGAGTCCTCCCGGACGACCAGCGAGGTGGCGAGCTTGGCCTCCTTGCCGACGCGCAGGCCGGCGAGGGTGTGCGGGGTGCACTGGACGGCCATGCCGATGCCGCCGACCTCGATGACGGCCGTGGTCGGGGCGAGGGCGGCCACCGGGCCGGAGACGAAGGCGATCATGCGGTGCGGCCTTTCAGCGGGCGAGGCGTCCCGGGGGCGCCGGAGGTTCGGGAGGTGCCGGGCGTGCGGGACACGCCCGGCGTGCGGTGGGCCGCCACCGCCTGCTGGAGCCGGTTCTGCGCGGGGGCGCGCCAGATGTGGCAGATGGCGAGGGCCAGGGCGTCGGCGGCGTCGGCGGGCTTGGGCGGGGCGTCCAGTCTCAGCAGCCGGGTCACCATCGCGCCGACCTGGGCCTTGTCGGCGCGGCCGGAGCCGGTGACGGCCGCCTTGACCTCGCTGGGGGTGTGCAGGGCGACGGGGATGCCGCGGCGGGCGGCGCAGAGCATGGCGACCGCGCTGGCCTGGGCGGTGCCCATCACGGTGCGGACGTTGTGCTGGGCGAAGACCCGCTCCACCGCCACGTAACCCGGGGAGTACTCGTCGAGCCAGGCTTCCATGCCCCGCTCCACGGCGACGAGCCGATCGCCCAGCTCCGCGTCGGAGGGGGTGCGCACGACGCCGACCCCGAGCATGGTCAGCGGTCGGCCCGCGACCCCCTCGACCACGCCGACACCGCACCGGGTCAGTCCCGGGTCCACGCCCAGAACTCGCATGGAGCCCCCTGTCCTCGCTGCTCGCGACACCCGATCGATCATCTGTTCCCGCAGGCTATCGGCTCGCACTGACAATCCGTCGGAACCACAAGACGACGGGCCGACGGGGAATGCCCCGTCGGCCCGTCGCGCCAAGCCGTGTGGCCGTGCCGTCAGGCGTCGACCTTCTCCATGACCTCGTCGGACACGTCGAAGTTGGCGAAGACGTTCTGCACGTCGTCGCTGTCCTCCAGCGCGTCGATGAGCTTGAAGATCTTGCGGGCGCCCTCTTCGTCCAGCTCGACCTGCATGGTCGGCAGGAAGTTGGCCTCGGCGGAGTCGTAGTCGATGCCCGCCTCCTGGAGTGCGGTGCGCACCGCGACCATGTCGGTGGCCTCGCTGACCACCTCGAAGGTCTCGCCGAGGTCGTTGACCTCCTCGGCGCCCGCGTCGAGGACCGCGCCGAGGACGTCGTCCTCGGTCAGCTCGCCCTTGGGCACGATCACGACGCCCTTGCGGTTGAACAGGTACGAGACGGAGCCCGGGTCGGCCATCGAGCCGCCGTTCCGGGTCATGGCGACACGTACGTCGGAGGCGGCACGGTTGCGGTTGTCGGTGAGGCACTCGATGAGCACCGCGACGCCGTTGGGGCCGTAACCCTCGTACATGATCGTCTCGTAGTCGGCGCCGCCCGCTTCGAGACCGCCGCCGCGCTTGACCGCGGAGTCGATGTTCTTGTTCGGGACGGAGCTCTTCTTCGCCTTCTGGATGGCGTCGACGAGCGTGGGGTTGCCGTCGGGGTCGACGCCGCCGGAGCGGGCCGCGACCTCGATGTTCTTGATCAGCTTCGCGAAGAGCTTGCCGCGCTTGGCGTCAATCACGGCCTTCTTGTGCTTCGTCGTAGCCCATTTAGAGTGGCCGGACATCTGCCTTCTCCTTCGCGTCACCAAAATCGAGTCGAACCCGAGAGATCCTACCGGGGTCCGCTCACTTCACTGCGCGCACCATGTCCACGAACAGAGCGTGCACGCGATGATCGCCGGTCAGTTCGGGATGGAACGACGTGGCGAGGACATTTCGCTGCCGTACGGCGACGATATGGCCGCCGTGTTCGGCGATGACCTCGGCCTCGGCCCCGACGGACTCGACCCAGGGCGCCCGGATGAACACACCGTCCACCGGGCCGCCCGCGATGCCGTCGACCTCGACCGCGGCCTCGAACGACTCGTTCTGCCGGCCGAAGGCGTTGCGCCGCACGATCATGTCGATGCCGCCGACGGTCTCCTGGCCCGAGCGCGGGTCGAGGATCTTCTCGGCGAGCAGGATCATCCCGGCGCAGGTGCCGTAGACCGGCATCCCGGCCAGGACCCGCTCGCGGAGCGGCTCCATCATGCCGAAGAGGACCGCCAGCTTGGACATGGTGGTGGACTCGCCGCCCGGGATGACCAGGCCGTCGACCTCGGCGAGCTCCTCGGGACGCCGGACCGGCCTGGCCACGGCGTCAGCCGAGGCCAGGGCGATCAGGTGCTCCCGTACGTCGCCCTGGAGTGCGAGGACGCCGATCAGGGGGGTGTCGCTCATCAGTGGTTACCAGCCGCGGTTGGCGTAGCGCTCGGACTCGGGCAGGGTGTCGCAGTTGATGCCGACCATGGCCTCGCCCAGGTTGCGGGAGGCGTCCGCGATGACCTTCGGGTCGTCGTAGAAGGTGGTGGCCTTCACGATGGCGGCGGCGCGCTTGGCCGGGTCACCGGACTTGAAGATGCCGGAGCCGACGAAGACGCCCTCGGCGCCGAGCTGGCGCATCAGCGCGGCGTCGGCCGGGGTGGCCACACCGCCGGCGGAGAACAGCACGACGGGCAGCTTGCCGAGCTCGGCGACCTCCTTGACCAGCTCGTAGGGGGCACGCAGGTCCTTGGCGGCGGCGTACAGCTCGTTGTTGTCGAAGCCGCGCAGGCGGGCGATCTCGTTCTTGATCTGGCGCAGGTGGCGGACCGCCTCGACGACGTTGCCGGTGCCGGCCTCGCCCTTCGAGCGGATCATGGCCGCGCCCTCGGCGATCCGGCGCAGGGCCTCGCCCAGGTTGGTGGCGCCGCAGACGAACGGGGTGGTGAAGGCGAACTTGTCGCTGTGGTTGACCTCGTCGGCCGGGGTCAGGACCTCGGACTCGTCGATGTAGTCGACGCCGAGGGACTGCAGGACCTGCGCCTCGACGAAGTGGCCGATGCGGGACTTGGCCATGACGGGGATGGAGACGGCCCCGATGATCTCCTCGATCATGTTGGGGTCGGACATCCGGGCCACGCCGCCGTCCTTGCGGATGTCGGCCGGGACCCGCTCCAGGGCCATGACGGCCACGGCGCCCGCGTCCTCGGCGATCTTCGCCTGCTCGGCGTCGACGACGTCCATGATCACGCCGCCCTTGAGCTGCTCGGCCATGCCGCGCTTGACGCGGGCGGTGCCGGTGGCGGGGTACTCGGCGGACTGCGGGGTGCTGGGAAGCGTGGACACGGGACCTCACTCGGTGAAAGACGCTGGATACTGCATCGCCGAGCAAACGCTGTGGGACCAGGCCACAGCAAGGGCCAATGAACAGGCCGTGGACCGTTTTGGCCTGGGATCTCTTCCTCGGTCGTTCCCCGGCTCAGGTGCCGGGGCGGTCCGCGAGGGCCACCGGCGGGGCGTCGTCCATCTCGAAGGCGAGCGGGAACGGCGCGTGCCCGGCCAGCCGGAGGAGCCGGACGGTACGGTGCCGGCGCAGGGCGCGGGCGGCGCGCACGGCGTCGTTGTGGAAGCGCCGGGCCATGGGCACACGGCGTACGGCGGCGGCCAGTTCGGTGGCCGCCTCCTCGCCGCCGGGAATCTCCTTCACCGCGTCGACCTGGGCCGGTTCGCCGAAGACGGCGCGCAGGGCGGTGCTCAGTTCGCTCTCGGCGACCTCGCGGTGGTCCTCCTCGGACTGCCGGGCGGCGTGCGCGGCCTCGTACAGGACGATCGAGGCGGCCGGGTCCAGGACGCCGGAGGTGGCCAGCTCCTGGGTGACCGAGGCGCGGCGCAGCAATTGGGCGTCGAGGGCGGCGCGGGCGGCGTCGATCCGGGAGTGCAGACGGTCGAGCCGGCCGGCGGTCCAGCTGAGGTACACGCCGATCGCGACGACGGCGAGGACGATCCAGACGATGAGGGTTACGGTCACGGGCCCACACGCTACCGTCGCGCGGGGCCCCGGCCCGCACCCCGGTCGGGTGCGGGCCCCCCCGGCGTTCAGTCCCGCGCGAGTCCGAACCGGGCCCGCAGCCCCGAGCGTTCGTCCGCCGCCACGGACGCGGCCCCGTCGGCCACCGTCTCGTACACCGCGAGGATGTCGGCCCCCACCGTCGCCCAGTCGAACCGCCGTACGTGCGCCTCGCCGCGCTCGCGCAGGCCCTTGCGGCGCTCCGGGTCGCCCAGCAGCCGGATCGCGGCGGCGGCCAGCGCGTCGGCGTCCTCGTTGGCGAACAGGTCGCCCGCCGCGCCCTGGTCCAGCACCTGCGCGAAGGCGTCCAGGTTGCTCGCGAGGACCGGCGCACCGGCCGACAGCGCCTCGACCAGGATGATGCCGAAGCTCTCGCCGCCGGTGTTCGGGGCCACGTACACATCGACGCTGCGCAGCAGCCGGGCCTTGTCCTCGTCGCTGACCATGCCGAGGAACTCGACGCGTCCGCGCAGCTCCTTCGGCAGGGATTCCACCGCCTCCTCCTCGTCACCGCGCCCGGCGACCAGCAGCCGGGCCTCCGGGTGGGCGGCGAGGATCGCGGGCAGCGCCTTCATCAGGACGGGCAGGCCCTTGCGGGGTTCGTCGATCCGGCCGATGAAGCCGATGGTCTGCCCCTGCCACTCGGCCTTCGGCTCGGCCTCGGCGAAGAAGCCGACGTCGACGCCGTTGGGGATGACGACGGCGTCCCCGCCGAGATGCTCGACCAGGGTGCGCCGGGCGTACTCGCTGACCGCGATCCGGGCGCTGATCTTCTCCAGCGCGGGCTGGAGGATCGGATACGCGGCGATCATCGCCCGGGAGCGCGGGTTGGAGGTGTGGAAGGTGGCCACGATCGGCCCCTGCGCCGCCCAGCAGGCCAGCAGGCCCAGCGACGGGGAGGTCGGCTCATGGATGTGGATCACGTCGAACGTGCCGTCGTGCAGCCAGCGCCGCACCCGGGCCGCCGACAGGAAGCCGAAGTTCAGCCGGGCGACGGAGCCGTTGTACGGCACCGGGACGGCCCGGCCGGCCGAGACGACGTAAGGGGGCAGCGGTGTCTCGTCGTCGGCCGGAGCCAGGACGGAGACCTCGTGGCCGAGCCGGATCAGATGCTCGGCGAGGTCCCGGATGTGGAACTGCACGCCACCCGGTACGTCCCAGGAGTACGGGCAGACGATGCCGATCTTCACGTGGGTTCCCCCCGGGGGTCCAGGTCGTCCAGCCAGAGCCGCTGGAGCATGTGCCAGTCCTCCGGGTGCTCGGCGATCCCGGCGGCGAAGGCGTCGGCCACGGCCTGGGTCATGGCGGCGGCCTTGCGGGCGCGGTCGCCCTCCTCCGGCACCTCGACGGCCGGGTGGATGATCGCCTTCATCACCGGCGTGGCATCGTACGAGAGGGTCACCGGCAGCAGCGCCGCGCCCGTCTGCTGGGCGAGGAGCGCCGGGCCCGCGGGCATCCGGGCGGTGGCGCCGAAGAACGAGACCTCGACCCCGGAGGCGGAGAGGTCCCGGTCCGCGACGAGGCAGACCAGGCCGCCCGCGCGCAGCCGCCGGGCCAGGGTGCCGAAGGCCGCCCCGCCGCTGTGCGGCAAAACCTCCATGCCCAGGCTCTCGCGGTAGGCGACGAACCGGTCGTAGAGCGTCGCGGGCTCCAGCCGTTCGGCGACGGTGGTGAACGGGACCTTGAGGTCGGTGGTGACCCAGGCGCCGGCGAGGTCCCAGTTGGCCAGGTGCGGCAGGGCCACGATCACTCCGCGCCCGGCGTCCAGTCCCTCGGCCAGCCGGTCGGTGCCGGTGACCTCGATGCTCTCCTTGATCCGCTCCGGGCTCCAGGTCGGCAGCCGGAACGACTCCATCCAGTAGCGCATGTAGGAGCGCATCCCGGCCCGGGACAGCTCGGCCAGCCGCTCCGGGCCCGCGTCGGGGACGACCCGGGCCAGGTTCGACTCCAGTCGCAGCACGCTCTTGCCGCGCTGCTTCCAGACCTGGTCGGCGATCGTACGGAAAAGGCGGGCGGCGGCGGGCTCGGGCAGCGTCTTGACCGCGCCCCAGCCCAGTCCGTACAGCCCGTCGGTGAGCCGGCCCTTCAGTCCGGAGAAGCCCGCGCTCACCGGTCGGCCTCGCTCCCCTGACCGGCGGGGCCCGCAGCGGCGGGACCCGAAGCCGCCGGGCCCCCGGCGGCGGCCTCCACGGCGTCCGCCTCCGCCGATTCACGGCGTACGGTCACCACGCGCTGGATCAGCGTGACCAGGCTGCCCACGGCGACGATCCACAGGGCGATCGGCAGCAGGATGTCGATGTGCGGGACGCCGAACTTGTGCAGTCCGGCCAGACCGGCGGCGACCAGCGAGATGACCAGCCGCTCGGCGCGCTCCACCAGACCGTTGACCGCGACCGGCAGACCGATCGACTCGCCGCGCGCCTTGGTGTACGAGACCACCTGACCGCTGGCCAGGCAGAAGATCGCGACGGCGCAGAGGATGTTGTCCCCGCCGCTGCCCGCGTACCAGAGGGCGAAGCCGGCGAAGATCGCCCCGTCGGCGACCCGGTCCAGCGTCGAGTCGAGGAACGCGCCCCAGCGGCTGGAGATCCCGGCCTGCCGGGCCATGTTGCCGTCGACCAGGTCGGAGAAGACGAAGAGCGTGATGACGATGGTGCCCCAGAAGAACTCCCCCATCGGGAAAAAGACCAGCGCACCTGCCATCACTCCGGCCGTGCCGATGAGAGTGACCGCGTCGGGGCTGACCCCGAGACGGAGCAGCAGAGCGGCGAACGGTGTGAGGACACGCGTGAAGAATGCACGCGCGTACTTGTTCAGCATGGCCTTCCCGAGGGTTCGGTTCGCCGAGCGGCCCCTTCGGCCACCGGCTGGCCCATCGTAGTCACCGCCGGTGCCTTCCACCGGACGGGCACCCGCCGCCGGGTGTCACCGGGGCACGGGCCCCGGCCGGCCGGGGCCGTGCGCGACGTATGGACGCGGCCCCTCTCCGGTGCCAAGCTCGAAGGACCGCGGGCGTCGCCGAAGCCGCCGCGGCGGCCTCCCCGAGCCCGTGACCACCGCTGCTCCGCGCGCGGTCGCCCTCCCCCGCACCGCGCCATCGACCGGGAGGCACGCACCATGGGCGAGAAGGCACACGCACACCCCGGAGCCGCCGGAGGAGCACCGACGGCCGGCCACCCCTCCGCCGTACGGAACGTGGTGCTGGTCGGCCCCAGCGGATCGGGCAAGACCACACTGGTCGAGGCCCTGGCCCTGACGGCGGGGGCGGTGAACCGGGCCGGCCGGGTCGAGGACGGGGCGACCGTCTCCGACTACGACGAGATCGAACAGCGACGACGGCGTTCGGTACAGCTCTCGCTGGTGCCGGTGGCCTGGGACAGCTACAAGATCAACCTGCTGGACACCCCCGGCTACGCGGACTTCGTCGGGGAGCTGAGGGCCGGTCTGCGCGCCGCGGACGCGGCCCTCTTCGTCGTCTCGGCGGCCCAGGAGGCCGAGTCCGTGGCCGCGACCACCCGGGCCACCTGGGAGGAGTGCGCGCTCGTCGGCATGCCGCGCGCGATCGTCGTCACCCACCTGGACACCGCCCGCACCTCCTTCGACGACATGACCCGGATCTGCGCCGAGACCTTCGGGGGCGAGGACCCCGACGCCGTACTGCCGCTGTACCTGCCGGTCCTGGGGCCCGAGGGCGCTGACGGGCACGCCCCGCTGACCGGGCTCACCGGGCTGCTGAGCCGGCGGATCCTCGACTACTCCTCGGGGGAACGCGCCGAGGAGCCGCCCGCGACCGGCCAGGAGGAGCCCCTGCGGGCGGCCCGGGACCGGTTGATCGAGGGGATCATCGCCGAGAGCGAGGACGAGTCCCTGATGGACCGCTATCTCGAGGGCGAGAACATCGACGTCGCGACCCTGATCGCCGATCTGGAACGGGCCGTCGCCCGGGGCTCCTTCCACCCCGTCATCACCGCGGCGCCCGCGACCGAGGGCGCCCGCGAGGGCATCGGCACCGTCGAACTGCTGGAGCTGATCACCCGCGGCTTCCCGACCCCGCTGGAGCGCACCCCGCCGGTCGTCACCACTCCGGCGGGCAGGCCCCGGCCCGCGCCGGTCTGTGATCCCGGCGGCCCCCTGGTCGCCGAGGTCGTCAAGACGTCCTCCGACCCGTACCTGGGCCGTGTCTCGCTGGTCCGCGTCTTCTCCGGCACCCTGCGCCCCGACGACTCCGTGCACCTGTGCGGCCACGGCCTGGACGCGACGGGGCGCGCCCCGCGCCCCTGTCACGAGGCGGAGATCCGCGTCGGGGCGCTCACCTCACCGTTCGGCCGGCGGCAGCATGCGCTGGACCGGTGCGTCGCGGGCGACCTGGCGTGCGTGGCCCGGCTCGGGGAGGCGGAGACCGGCGACACGCTCTCCCCGGCCGGCGACCCGGTCCTGATCGAGCCCTGGTCGACGCCCGACCCCCTGCTCCCGCTGGCCGTACGGGCGCACGGCAAGGCGGACGAGGACAAACTGTCGCAGGGCCTGGCCCGGCTGGTCGCCGAGGACCCCACGCTGCGCCTCGAACAGAACCCGGACACCGGCCAGGTCGTCCTGTGGTGCCTGGGCGAGGCCCACCAGGAGGTGGCCCTGGAGCGGCTGCGCAGCCGTTACGGCGTCCAGGTCGACGCGGAACCGCACCGGGTGCCGCTGCGCGAGACGTTCGCCGGGCGGGCCGCCGGGCGCGGACGGCACGTCAAACAGTCGGGCGGGCACGGCCAGTTCGCGATCTGCGAGATCGAGGTGGAGCCGCTGCCGCCGGGCTCCGGCATCGAGTTCGTCGACAAGGTCGTCGGCGGTGCGGTGCCCCGGCAGTTCATTGTCTCGGTGGAGAAGGGCGTGCGGGCCCAGGCCGCCCGGGGGCTGGCCGCCGGGCACCCCCTGGTCGACGTACGGGTCACGCTGCTGGACGGCAAGGCGCACTCGGTGGACTCCTCGGACGCCGCCTTCCAGACCGCCGGGGCGCTCGCGCTGCGCGAGGCCGCGTCCGCGTCCCGCATCCAGCTCCTGGAACCGGTGTGCGAGGTGAGCGTCCTGGTCCCCGACGACTACGTGGGCCCGGTGATGAGCGACCTCTCGGGGCGGCGGGGCCGGGTCGTGGGCACCGAGCAGAGTGCGGGCGGGCGCACCCTCGTACGGGCCGAGGTGCCGGAGATCGAGGTCGGTCGCTACGCCGTGGACCTGCGCTCCCTGTCGCACGGCACCGGCCGCTTCGACCGGGCGTACGCCCGGCACGAGGCGATGCCGCCGCAGGTGGCCGACCGGGTCCGCGCGGAGCGGGGGGACGGGCCGCCCGGCGCGTGACCGGCGCACTGTCGCACACGCCGTCCGCGTCCACGCCGGTGACGGGTGGCGGTGTGATCGGGACGATACTCTGTGGTCGCAGCTCAGAAGGTATGCCGCGTACGGTAGTTGGGCACACCGCAGGAGCAGACGTGCGGCGAGTGGGGGCGACAGGTGGCCAGCGACGGATTCGACTTCTCACCCGGGGCCCAGATCCCGGTCCAGGGCTCGGGCGGCCAGACCGTGGCGACCAATGCCCTGGCCTCGGCGGCGTATCGGGACAGCCCGGTGGAGACGATCCTCGACGCCAACAGCGAGTGGCACAAATCGACGGTGAAGCCGGGCGCCTCCAAGCTCTTCAAGTCCGACTACTTCAAGCCGAATCTCGGTGAGGCGTTCGCCCGCGCCGTCCAGGAGCGGATGCTGGGCGGCGCCCGCAAGGCGCTGATCCAGTCCTTCGGCACGGACCCGCAGACCGTGGTGGAGCACTGTCTGTCGGCGAACAACCTGCGCAAGGCCCGGGACACCCGCCTCACCCTGGTGACCGTGGTGTTCGGCGTCCTGTTCCTGCCGGGCATGCTGGCCTGGGTGATCGCCTTCCGGATCCGGGACGCGCTCAACAAGTCCAGCGACACGGCGTTCAAGGCAGTCGGCACGGTGCTGCTGGCCGCCTTCGGGGTCGGTGCGCTGATCCTGGTGGTGAAGCTGCCGCTGGACGGCTTCTGGGCTCTCTACTTCCGGGGCGCGGTCATCGCGCCGGTGATCGGCTGGGTGCTCGCCAAACGGATCGCCGAGACCTCGGCCAGGGACATGCGGGCCCGCTGGGAAGGCCTTCTCTCCGGCACCGGGGTGATCGCGAAGATCCCCGAGGCGGTCCCGAAGAACCCCAACGAGACCGCCCGCGAGGCCCTGCGCCAGGGGCTGGAGAAGCTGTCGGCCGAGCAGCAGTCGAACGCCGTCTTCTACGCCGGCCCCAAGGGCGTCCTCGGGATGGGCACCCGCTGGGGCAGCTGGCAGCTGGCCGAGGAGCTGCTGCCGAAGGATCCGACGAAGGAGATCCACCAGTTCCGCAGCTGGGACCTGATCCGGATCATCCACGACCAGCTGAAGATGCTGGAGCGCGGGCCGCTGAACACCGGCGGCTTCCCGAAGCCGTCCGTGAAGCACTGGGTCGTCTCGCCCATCGGGGAGAACGCCGACGCCGTCACGCGCCCCGAGGGGGAGGACGTCGCCACCTTCCAGGTGAAGCCGCACGAGATACAGCGGATCTGCAACCACCAGCAGTTCGGCAGCGGCGACCGGCACTACCTGGGCGTCCAGTTCACCCTGTGGGACGGCCAGCTGGTGATCACCATGATGATCACCGTCACCGTGCTCCACGAGACACTGCGCATCGAGGTCACGGGCCACGCACTGGGGCCGGTGCACAGCCTGTTCCTCACCAAACCGGCGGCGAAGACGAAGACGGTCAACAAGACGGTCCGCTTCTGGGAGACCCGGGACGTCCCGCTGGCGCTGGTGGACGCCAAGGAGGTCGTCCGGCTCGCCCTGCGAGCCCCTCTCACCTGGTATCCGCCGATGCTGGACTACCTGGGCGGCAAGATCGTGCTGCCCGAGCCGTTCGGGCTGCGGCACGCGTGGGCGGCCAAGCCGTGGAACCACCGCTTCATGGCGGACGACGCGATGCGCGCCGCCACCCCGGTGCTGCGGGCGGTCCACACGGCGGCGATGCGCGTCCTCGCGGAGAACGGTGTCGACACCGAGCGCTTCGACAACCGCTCGATCATACTGAGCGGCCTCGTCCAGGACCCGGCCCCGCGCAAGGCCGACGTCTACGACGCGTAGCCGGAGGGGGCCCGCAGGATCACTCCGACGGGCCCTCCTTCCACCCTGCTCAGCGGGCCGGCAGTCCGCCCGTCGGCCAGGCGTCGGCCAGCATCGCCCGGGTGTCGCCCAGCAGCTGGGGCAGCACCTTGGTGTGGCCGATGACCGGCATGAAGTTGGTGTCACCGCCCCAGCGCGGCACCAGGTGCTGGTGCAGGTGCGCGGCGATCCCGGCGCCGGCGACCGAGCCCTGGTTCATGCCGATGTTGAAGCCGTGCGCGCCGGAGGCCGCCCGCAGCGCGACCATCGCCCGCTTGGTGAAGTCCGCCAGCTCCGCCGTCTCCTGGCCGTCCAGCTCGGTGTAGTCGGCCACGTGACGGTAAGGCACGACCATGAGGTGGCCGCCGTTGTACGGGTACAGGTTCAGCACCGCGTAGACGTGCTCGCCGCGCGCCACGACGAGCCCGTCCTCATCGGATTTCGCCGGGATCGAACAGAACGGACAGCCGTCCTCGGCGCCCGGGCCGTTCGGCTTGTTCTCGCCCTGGATGTACGCCATCCGATGGGGGGTCCACAGGCGCTGGAATGCGTCGGGCGTCCCCACGCCGATCTGCTGCTCCGGCTCACTCGTCATGCCGATCAGCATATTGCGTCACCCCGTCCGAGCGTGTCGCCGGGGGCGCACCGCTCGGCCGCCCACGATGCTGAGCCGATGAGCGACCGACCCGCCACCGATCCACCCGACCGGATGACCCGCTGGGAGCAGCGCACGGAGGTTCCGTTCTTCGCCGCGGGGCTGCTCTTCCTGACGGGGTACGCGGTCCGGGTGCTGACCCCGCACGGGGCCGAACCCTGGAACGACATCGCGCTGATCCTCGTCTGCTCGACCTGGCTGCTCTTCCTCGTCGACTACGTGACGCGGCTGCGGCTCAGCGGCCTGGGCGCGCGCTTCGCACGCGTGCACTGGCTCGACACCCTGGTCCTGCTGCTGCCGCTGCTGCGCCCGCTGCGCATGGTGAAGGTCTACCAGGCGGTGCAGCAACGCCGCGACCGCCCGCGGCTCAGCCTGTACGCGCGAGTGATCTCGTACGCGGGCCTGACCGCCGTCCTCCTCGGCTTCGCCGCCGCGCTAGCGGTCTACCACTTTGAACGTACAGCCCCCGACGCCTCCATCCGCACGTTCGGCGACGCCGTGTGGTGGGCGTGCGCGACGCTCACGACGGTCGGTTACGGGGACGCCACCCCCGTCACATTCTGGGGCCGGACGGTCGCGGCGGGGCTCATGGCCGGCGGCCTGGCGCTGCTCGGCGCGGTGACCGGGTCGTTCTCGTCGTGGCTGATCCAGGTGTTCACCAGGGAGGACGAGAAACGGCCCCCGGAGCACGGGTAGCGCTGCGGGGGCCGTTCCGCCGTACGCATCAGACCTGTACGCGGTCCTCGACGGCCTTCGCGATCTTGGCGAGGGCCTCGTCGACCGGAATGCCGTTCTCCTGCGAACCGTCGCGGTAGCGGAAGGAGACGGCCCCGTTGGCCATGTCCTCGTCACCAGCGATGATCATGAAGGGCACCTTGGCCTTCTGCTGGTTGCGGATCTTCTTCTGCATCCGGTCGGAGGAGGCGTCCACGTCCACCCGCAGCCCCTGCTTGCGCGCCTTGGCGGCGAACTCCTGGAGGTAGGGGATATGGGCGTCGCCGATCGGGATGCCGACGGCCTGGACCGGAGCGAGCCAGACCGGGAACGCGCCCGCGTAGTGCTCCAGGAGCACGGCGAAGAAGCGCTCGATGGAACCGAACAGGGCACGGTGGATCATGACCGGGCGCTGCTTGGAGCCGTCCGGGCCGGTGTACTCCAGGTCGAAGCGCTCCGGCAGGTTGAAGTCGAGCTGCACGGTCGACATCTGCCAGGTGCGGCCGATGGCGTCCTTGCACTGCACGGAGATCTTCGGACCGTAGAACGCGGCGCCGCCCGGGTCCGGGACCAGGGGCAGGCCCTGCTTCTCGGCGACCTGACGCAGCGTCTCGGTGGCCTCTTCCCAGGTCTCGTCCGAGCCGACGTACTTCTCCGGGTCCTTGGTGGACAGCTCCAGGTAGAAGTCGGTGAGCCCGTAGTCGCGGAGCAGGTTCAGCACGAAGGTGAGCGTGCGGTCCAGCTCCTGGGCCATCTGCTCCTTGGTGCAGTAGATGTGCGCGTCGTCCTGCGTGAAGCCGCGCGAGCGGGTCAGTCCGTGCACGACGCCCGACTTCTCGTAGCGGTACACCGTGCCGAACTCGAAGAGGCGCAGCGGCAGTTCGCGGTAGGAGCGGCCGCGCGCGTCGAAGATCAGGTTGTGCATCGGGCAGTTCATCGGCTTGAGGTAGTAGTCCACCCCGTCGTCGAGCTGCATGGGCGGGTACATGCCGTCGGCGTACCAGTCCAGGTGGCCGGACTTCTCGAAGAGCTTGCCCTTGGTGGCGTGCGGCGAGTAGACGAACTCGTAGCCCTCCTCCTCGTGACGGCGGCGCGAGTAGTCCTCCATGGCCCGGCGGATGACGCCGCCCTTGGGGTGGAAGACGGCGAGGCCGGGGCCGATCTCGTCGGGGAAGGAGAAGAGGTCCAGCTCGTTGCCGAGCTTGCGGTGGTCGCGCTTGGCGGCCTCCTCCAGGAACTCCAGGTGCGCCTTCAGCTCGTCCTTGGTCGGCCAGGCGGTGCCGTAGATGCGCTGGAGCATCGGGTTCTTCTCGCTGCCGCGCCAGTACGCGGCGGCGTTGCGCATCAGCTTGAACGCGGGGATGAACCGGGTGGTGGGCAGGTGCGGACCCCGGCAGAGGTCCTTCCAGCACAGGTCGCCGGTCTTGGGGTCGAGGTTGTCGTAGATGGTCAGCTCGCCACCACCCACCTCGACGTCCGCGCCGTCGTCCGAGGACGCGGAGCCCTTGATGCCGATGAGCTCCAGCTTGTACGGCTCGTCGGCCAGTTCCTCGCGGGCGTCCTCGTCGGAGACCACGCGGCGGGAGAACTTCTGGCCCCGCTTCTGGATCTCCTGCATCTTCTTCTCGATGGCCTTGAGGTCCTCGGGGGTGAACGGCTTCTCGACGTCGAAGTCGTAGTAGAAGCCGTCCTTGACCGGCGGGCCGATGCCGAGCTTGGCCTCGGGGAAGAGCTCCTGCACGGCCTGGGCCATGACGTGCGCGGTGGAGTGGCGCAGGATGTTGAGCCCGTCCTCGGAGGAGATCTCCACCGGTTCGACGCTCTCGCCGTCCTGGAGCACGTACGAGAGGTCCTTCAGCTCGCCGCCGATGCGCGCGGCGACGACGGTGCGCTGTCCGGGGAAGAGCTCGCCGGCCGTCGTGCCCGTCGTCACCACGTGCTCTTCCCGCTCGGAATCGCGTTGGATGATCACACGGACGTCTGACACCGGTCTCTCCTGACTGAGGGGGCGCCCGTTTCTCATCGCACGGGCAAGGAGAATCGTACCGAGCCGTACGCCCCCGATGCGAACGCCTTCCGGGCCGGGCTACGGCTCCTCCCCCGCGCACGCCTCCTCGAAGAAGTCGACGTTCTCCTGGAGTGCCTTCATCAGCCGGTCCCGCTCGGCCTCGTCGACCTGGACGGGCGCGACCTGCGAGGCTCCGGTGAGCCGCCGGAAGCCGCCCCTGTTCTCCAGCCGCCCCTCCACCCGCAGCGGCAGCCCCACGAGGTGGGCGTGGCCCGCGATGCGGTACGCCTCCTCGTCCAGCTCCACGCGGACGTGCGCGACCTCGGCCCCGGCCAGCACCCGCAGCCGTACGATCCCGGCGCCGCGCGGCCCGGAGCGGCGCAGCCGGACCACCGCGCCGGTCAGCCGCACCTGCACGGCGGGTTCGTCGCGGAGGTAGCGGGCTCCGGCGGCGCGCAGGGCGGGCAGGTCTCCCGGGGAGAACTCGACGGGGGCGGGGCGGGCCGGGCAGCTGTCCGGGGTGCCCGCGGCGGGTGCCCACCGCAGGTCGATCCCGGCCCCCTCGGAGCCGCGCACCAGGGCGATCAGCGCCTCGGTCAGCTCCCGGCCGACGCCCGCGGCGACCGCGCTGTCGAAGGCCTCCATCCCGCCGGTGGCCCGCTGGTAGTCGACCGCCTCGCGGGTGGCGTGCAGCGCGTGGCAGAGCTGGACGGCGACGGCTCGCCCGGAGGCGACGGGGACGTACGCGGTGAGGCTCCGGCCGTCGGCGCCGGGCCCGATCAGGGCGTCGTCGAGGGCGGCCCGGGCCTTTCGGCGGTGCCGGGCGCCGTGGTAGCCCGCCCGGCCGCGGGTCGCGAGTGCCCCGGCCATGAGGACCTGCCGGGCGGCCGACCGCAGCTCCTCCGCCTCGGACCAGCCCGAGGCGCCGGCCGCTCCGGCCGCCGACTCGGGGACCTCGCGCCGCCAGCGGATCTCGTCACTGGGCACGGCGAGGGAGACCAGGACGTCACGGGCGGAGGGGTCGGCGCTGCGGCCGAGGGCGACGAGGGCTTCCTCGATCAGCTCCCCGCTGTCGGGAAAGGCGGCGCTCTCGGGCACCAGCAGGCTGGTCGTCCCGGCGGCGGATCCGGGCGGGGTCCAGCGGCCGTAGCGTCCCGGCGCTCCCCCGCGCCGCTGCCAGCCGTGCCGGCGCAGGAGGGCCCCGAGGACCGCGGGGTCGGGCAGTTCGGCGCCCGCGTCGGCGAGCGGCGGAGGCCACCGGCGGGCGGTGGGGTGCGAGCGGGCGGCGGGGAGCCCCGCCCCGCCCGTGGGCTCGTCCATCGACCGGTGCATCAGGGTCTCCCTCCGGCCCCGACCCGGGCCATGATGTCGCAGAGCGCGCGGTCGTCGAAGATCCGCGAGGTCGGGATGCGCACAGTGGTCCGGTAGCGGCCCGTCACCGCGTGGCCGGCCAGGTTGGTCCAGTAACAGCAGTGGCGCAGGTCGAGACCGCCCGGCCCGGCGCGCAGCCAGTCGTCCTGGCTGCGGGGCACGATCATCACGACCAGGATCTTGTGCACCGACACCGGTGAGCGGGCGAGCTTGACGAGGTGGGCGTTGTCGAGGGTGAAGGAGAACGCCCCGCCCGCCGGGTGCGGCGGTATCTGATAGGTGCACTTGAGCTGCACCTTGATGGTCACTTCGTCGTCGACGGTGTGGGCCGCGGCGCCGTGGCTGACGTGCCAGTCGATGCCGTTGTCGGGGAAGGGCTGGGACAGCGAGCATCCCGCCGCCGCCGCGACGGCGTGCAGATAGCCCACCTGAAGGGTCTCCATGCAGGCGGTGGTGGCGAGGGAGCCGCGCAGCGGCGCGCCCGGCTGCTGCGGCAGCCGCGGCCCGAAGGCCTCGGCGCGGGCGGTTCCCCCGGGGTCGGGCTGCGCGAGCGCCATGGCTCCGTGTGCCTTCCGGGCGTGCCGATCGATGGCAGGTGGTCTGCCGGCGGGGTGTCGTGGGCTGGACGGATCGACGGACGCCGGCAGCAACTGCCCGGCGTCTCACCTGTGTTGTCACCGCATCAGACCGCCCGCAAACGGCGTATCAGGCAAACAGCCCGGGTATCACCGATATCGGGCAGAGGAATCATTCCATCTGCCGTGCGGGTGCGAGGAGTTCGGGGATGATGCACTGGTTCGAAGGGCCACTGGCCGCTTTTGACACGGAGACGACAGGCGTGGACGTCGAGCAGGACCGGATCGTTTCGGCCGCTCTCGTCGCGCAGGACACCGCGGGCGGTCGCGTCCGCGTCACCCGCTGGCTGGTGAATCCGGGGGTTCCGGTACCGCCCGGGGCGACCGAGATCCACGGTCTGACCGACAATCACCTTCAGCGCAACGGGCGTTGGCCCGCCCCGGTGATGGACGAGATAGCCCGGGCGCTGGCGGAGAGCTGCGCGACCGGCCGGCCGCTGGTCGTGATGAACGCTCCCTTCGACCTGACACTGCTGGACCGGGAGTTGAGGCGGCACCGGGCGTCGTCGCTGGCGGGGTATCTCGACGGGGTGCCGATGCGGGTGGTCGACCCGCGGGTGCTGGACAAGCATCTGGACCGGTACCGCAAGGGCCGCCGTACGCTCACGGATCTGTGCGCGCGTTACGAGGTGGTGCTCGACGGGGCCCATGACGCGGCGGCCGACGCGACCGCCTCGCTGGAGCTGGTGCGGGCGGTGTGCCGGCGCTTCTCGACCCGGCTGGAGCGGCTGTCGCCGTCCGAGCTGCACAGCCGGCAGGTGTCCTGGCACGCGGCCCAGGCGCGTGGTCTGGAGGCGTGGTTCGCGAAGAGCGGGACGCCGGAGGCGGTGGACCCGTCGTGGCCGCTGCGCCCGGAGCTGCCCGCGGCGGCGTGAGGGGCCGGGCGGCCCGGACATGCGAAAGCCGGTCCGCGTGATGCGTGCGGACCGGCTTTCCCCGGTGGGCGATACTGGGTTCGAACCAGTGACCTCTTCGGTGTGAACGAAGCGCTCTCCCACTGAGCTAATCGCCCGGGAACGGGTTGAACCATACAGGGCTCCGAGGGCTTGGTTCAAACTCCTTCCGGCCGCGCTCTACTCAGAGCGTCCCGGCCGGGAAGTGAGTATCCGAGCGCATGTACGGGCCGGGCGGCCGGGACCACACTCCCGTACATGGAACATGTGCCCCCGCCCGCCGAGGAACTGGCCCGCCTCGACCGAGAACTGGCCGAGCTGGACGCCCGCCGGGCCCAGCTGCTGACCCGGCGCGCCTGGCTGCTCGCCGCGCTGCGTCCCCCCACGCCGACGGCCGCCCCGGGCTGGAACCCGTCGGCCTGGGGTGCGCCGTCCGGCGGCCGGCCGGGTGCTCCGGCGCAGCCGTGGGGTTACGTGCCGAAGCAGCCGTCCGCGCCGCGCAGCGCGCAGAACGTCCTGCTGACGCTGGGCGGTCTGCTGCTGACGGTTGCGGCCATCGCGTTCACGCTGGTGAGCTGGGGCTCGATGGGGATCGGCGGCCGGTCTGCCGTGCTGTCCGTGGTGACGCTGGGGGCGCTGATCGCCCCGGCGGTGCTGCTGCGGCGGGGGCTGGCCTCCACTGCCGAGGCGCTGGCGGCCCTGGCCCTGGTGCTGACGCTGCTGGACGTCTACGCGGTCCACGCGGTGGCCGCGCCGGACACGGACGGGCTCGGCTTCACGGCCGTCGCGTCGGCGGTGCTCGCGGCGCTGTGGACGGCGTACGGGCTGGCGCTGGGCAAGCTGCGCCTTCCGCTGCCGGCCGCCGTGGTCCTCGCCCAGTGGCCGCTGCTGTTCTGGGCGTGGGCCGCGGGTGCGCCGGCGCTGGTGGTCGGGTGGGCGCTGCTGGCCACGGCGGTGCTGGACGGGGTGATCGCGCTGTGGGGCAAGGGCGCCGGGGTCCGGGTCACGGCGTGTGTCGGCGGATCGGTGATGGCCTTCTCGGCGCTGATGGTGGGGCTGACGCTGTCCACGACGGCCTCCGGGCCGCTCGGGGCGGTCGCGCCCGGCGGGCTGCTGCTGGCGGCAGCGGCGGCGGCCGGAGCCGGGGCGTGGCGCGCGCCGAAGGGCTTCGCGCGGGCGGGCGGCGTGGTGGCGGGCCTCGCGGCGGTGGCCGCCGTGGGCGGTGTGCCGGCGGCGGCGGTCCCGGAGGGCTGGCGGGTGCTCGCGTACCTGCTGTGCGGTCTGGCGCTGACGGCGGTCGTCCGTTCGCGGCTGCCGAGGAACGCCGCGCACGGGGTGCTGGCGGCGTCGGGTGCGGTGGTGGCCGGGGCCCTGGTGTGGGCGCTGCCCCCGGTCGCGGCGGTGCTGCTGGGCCCGGTGACGATCCTGTCGGACGTGTGGGCGGGGTCGCCGGAGGGCTTCCGCTCCGCGCTGGGGTCGACGCTGCCGTGGACGGAGCTGGCCGCGGCCCCGGTGGTGCTGGCCCTGGTGGCCGGGCTGCTGGGGGCGGCCTACCGGTGGTGGCCGTCGCTGGTGCGGCTCGCCGCGCCGCTGACCGTACGGGAGGAGACCCCGGGGGCGGACGCGGCGGGTAGCCCGGGCGCGGCCTGGACGGCGCCGCCCGGGGCCGGGGCGCCCTGGTACGCCGCCGGTGGCATCGGCACCCGCAGGCGGCCGTCCGGCGCCGCGGTGCGCGGGGCCGCCGGGGCGGGGGCGACGGCTCTGGCCTGGGGTGCGCTGCTGGTGGCCGGGGCCGTGCTGGACGTGCCGTACGCCCTCGCGGTGGTCGCGGAGACGCTTCTGGTGGCCGGGCTGCTCGCCCTGGCCGTACGCGGCCCGGGGAGCGGCCGGGACGGGTCGGCGGCACTCGTGGTGACCGCGCTGGTCGGGGCGGTCGGCGGGGCGGTGAGCACCGGGCTGCTGTCGCTGGCGTCCGAGGGGGCCGCGTACGGGGTGTTCGGGGCGCTGACGGTGCTGTTCGCCGGGGCGGCGGTCCGGGCCCGGAGCGAGGTGCCGACGGCGGTGTTCGCGGTCGCCGCGGTGGTCTGGGGCACGGCGCTCACGGGTCTCGCGGGCGGGTCGCTGGGGCTCGCCCCGCACGAGGCCGCGCCGCTGCTGCTCCTGGTGCCCGCGCTGACGGTGCTGCTCGGGACGCGGCTGCGGCGGGACCCCGTGGCGTTGCCGGTGGAGCTGACGGGGGCGCTGGGCGCGCTGGTCGCGGTGGGGCTCGCGGTGTCCGACGCGCCGTTCCTGGCCCTGGTGCTGGCGCTGTGCGGGGTGCTGGCGGCGGGCGCGGCGGTGCGGCCGGAACGACGGCCGGTGGCGGGCTGCCTCGCGGCGGCGCTGTTCGTGCTGGCCACCTGGGTGCGGCTGGCGGCCTCGGAGGTGTCGTTCGCGGAGGCGTACACCCTGCCGGTGACCGTGCCCGCCCTGGTGGTGGGGTTCCTACGGCGCCGGAAGGACCCGGAGGCGTCGTCGTGGACGGCGTACGGGCCGGGGCTCGCGGCGACGCTGCTGCCGAGCCTGGCGGTCGCCTGGACCGATTCCGACTGGCAGCGGCCGCTACTGCTGGGCGTGGCGGCGCTGGTGATCACGCTGCTGGGCGCGCGCCACCGGCTGCAGGCGCTGCTGCTCCTCGGCGGGGCGGTGCTGGCGCTGGACGGACTGCACGAGCTGGCGCCGTACGTGGTGCAGGTGGCGGGGGCGCTCCCCCGCTGGCTGCCGCCGGCCCTGGCCGGACTGCTGTTGCTGGTGGTGGGGGCGACGTACGAGCAGCGGCTGCGCGACGCCCGGCGGCTCAGGGACACGCTGGGACGGATGCGATGAGCCGCGCCGGTCCGGGAGCCGCCGTTCGCAGCGGCTCCCGGACCGGCGGGAGCGGGCAACACAGAGGGCCCGGGAGACGGAATCCGTCTCCCGGGCCCTCTGTCCGGGTGGGCGATACTGGGTTCGAACCAGTGACCTCTTCGGTGTGAACGAAGCGCTCTCCCACTGAGCTAATCGCCCGGGCGCACCGCAAACATTACCCCATGTCAGCGGTGCTCCTGGACCGTCCCCGGGCTACTCGCTGATCTTCCACGGCATGGTGAGCCCGAACTTCCACACGTAGATCCCGACCAGCACCGCCATGATCACGAGCCCCACCGTGGTGAGGATGATGTTGCGCCGCCGGACCTTGGGATCGAGGGCCCGCTGCGCCGCCTCGGTGACCTTGCGCTTGGTCCAGCGCAGCACCAGCTGGGCCCAGACGAACTCGGTCGCCCAGATCGCCATGCCGCCGAAGATCACCAGCCAGCCGGGGCCGGGCAGCACCAGCATGAGCACACCCGCGATCACGACGCCGAGGCCGACGACGAAGACGCCGACCTGCCAACTCAGGTGGAGCGCTTTCGACGCCTTGATGAAGCCCGGCGCCCGCGAGCCCAGCTCGCGTTCCTCCCGGTCCGATTCCCCCGTGGCGGATGCCGCGGGCGCCTGCTCGGCGACCCTGTCCCGCTCGTCACTCTCCGCGTTCATGGACCCAACTTACCCGACCTGCTCCGGTCACACTTTCGTCACTGGAATGGACGCATGACGCAAAGTTACACGCCGCTGTGCGAGGGACCCGAAGCATCACAAATGGGTCAGAGGGGTTTACAACGCCACCGTAGGTGGCATGTCGATTTCGCCGACGTGCGAATCCCCGAGCGCACACTGAGCGAAAGGCCCTGGCGCTTATGAACACCACGGTCAGCTGCGAGCTGCACCTGCGCCTCGTTGTGTCGAGCGAGTCCTCACTGCCTGTACCCGCGGGCCTGCGGTATGACACGGCCGATCCCTATGCCGTGCACGCCACCTTCCACACCGGAGCGGAGGAGACGGTCGAGTGGGTATTCGCCCGTGACCTCCTTGCCGAGGGGCTGCACCGGCCCACCGGCACCGGAGACGTCCGCGTCTGGCCATCTCGTAGTCACGGCCAAGGCGTCGTATGCATCGCCCTGAGCTCCCCAGAGGGAGAAGCCCTGCTCGAAGCCCCGGCGCGGGCCCTGGAGTCGTTCCTGAAGAGGACCGACGCCGCGGTCCCGCCCGGCACCGAGCATCGTCACTTCGATCTGGACACGGAGCTCTCCCACATCCTGGCCGAGAGCTGAGCCAGGCAGAGAGCCGCTCGACGCCGTCCGACTCGGGGCGACGGCGTCGTGCCGACAACCGCATAGGGCAGACACCGGCGCCGTCGTCGCGGAATCCACCGCGACGACGGCGCCGGTGCGCTCGCCGCCCCCTCCGGCTCCTCCCGGGTGCCGGAGGGGTCTGTTCCGCTCCCGGGCGGGCCCGCACCGGCCCCGGCGCAGGTGAACCGAGCCAGTAGAGTCAGCCGCCATCGGCAGGCGCCCGCCCGCCGGAGGCCAGGGAGCGAAGCGTGCTGATCCCTCACGACACCCGGATCGCCCTCGACACGGTGGTCGATCTGGTGAACACCGCACCGGAGAGCGAGCCGCCGCGGGACGACCCCGGGGACGGACTCGTGGGCGGACCCGAGGACGGTCTCGCCGACATCGCCGCGCTGTACGCCTTCGCGGAGCGGCACCTCATCAGCGGGGTCGGCACGCTCGGCGAGCGGGACCTGACCGCCGTGCGCGACGTCCGGGCCCGCTTCGCCGAGGTCTTCGCGGCACCCGACCCCCGCACCGCCGCCGACCTGGTCAACGGGCTCGTCGCGGCGGCCGGGACCACCCCACAGCTCACCGACCACGACGGCTACGACTGGCACGTGCACTACTTCGCACCGGACGCCTCGATCGCCGACCATCTCGCGGCCGACTGCGGCATGGCGCTGGCCTTCATCATCGTGGCGGGCGAGCAGGAGCGGCTGCGGCGCTGCGAGGCGCCGGACTGCGGGCACGCGTTCGTCGACCTGTCGCGCAACCGCTCTCGCCGCTACTGCTCCAGCCGTACGTGCGGCAACCGGCTGCACGTCGCGGCGTACCGGGCCCGGCGCAAGGAAGCCGCGGGCTGACGCCGATGCCGGCGTCGCCCCGCGCGGTGGCGCGGCGCGTCACAGCATGAAGAGATCGTGCAGGGCGGCCATCAGCAACAGGCCCCCGATCACCGTCAGGAAGATCATCAGGGGCGGCTGGGAAAGCGCGAAGAGACAGCCGCGGGGCTCTTCGGCGGGGCGTGCGGGGGCTTCGCCCCGGGAAGTGTCCACCATCTCGGTGTGATCATGACGCACCCGGGAGCAGCTTTGCGCTCAACCAGGGTCAATCCCGCGGGAGTTCACCGTCCCGTGGCCATCGGTAATCGCTCCGGCGTACGGGTCGCCGTCAGGTATTCGGACGGAGGGACCCAATCGCCCGGGCCCGCCGGGCGGCCGGAGCCTCAGATGCCGCGCTTCTTTCAGATGCCGTGCTTCTTGAGGATCGCCTCGATGTCGCTGAAGTCGTCGCCGGGCGCGGCGGCCTCCTGCTTCTTCTTCGGCTTGGACTGCGGCAGCGCGGTCGCGGCCGTGGGTCCGGCCGCACCACCGGCGCCGAGCGAGGGGGCCGAGGCAGCCGGGGCGACGGCCTCGTTCCGCCCGGCCGCCCGCGCGGCCTTGCGTTCCGCCCGGGTGGTGCCGCTGCGGCGCTCGACGGCGCGGGTGGCCATGAACAGCAGCCACGAGAGGCCGAGCGCCCCGAAGCCGAGCCAGACGCTCGGCTTGAAGGCGATCCCGGCGACCCACTCGACGACCCCGGTCAGCACGAGCCCGATCGGGACGAGGGAGTAAGCGGCAATCCTCGTCGCCGTGAGGAACCGCTTGCGGTACACGGTCACCGCGGCGATGCCCAGGCCCGCCGCCGACACCGCGGAACAGATGGTCTCGGCAAGCATCACGGCCTCCAGGCGCAGGGGGTACGTCCCTTCCATCCTGCACCGGCGACCACCCTCCGGGCCACGCCGGCGGTCCACCTCAGGGACATTTCAGGGCCGGGCTCCTCCCCAGGGGGTGGCCCGGTCCCGGTTGGGTCGCTCCCGTCCGGCCTGAAAGACTGGGCGCATGAGCGATTCCACCCCCGCGTCACCGGTCGTCGTCGACCTCTGGTGCGATCTCGAATGCCCCGACTGCCACCGAGCCCTCGACGATGTGCGCGCCCTGCGCGCCCGGTACGGGGACCGCGTCGAGCTCCGGCTGCGGCACTTCCCGCTGGACAAGCACAAGCACGCCTACGCCGCGGCCCAGGCCGCCGAGGAGGCCGTCGAGCAGGGCCAGGGCTGGCCCTACATCGAGGCACTGCTGTCCCGAACCGATGACCTCGGCCGCACGGGCGAGCCGGTACTCCTCGACGTGGCACGCGAACTGGGGCTGGACGCCGAGGAGTTCGACACCGCGCTGATCGACGGCCGGCATCTGCTGATCGTCGACGCCGACCAGGCGGAGGGCAAGGCGATCGGCGTCACCGGCACGCCCACCTATGTGATCGGCGACGAACGGCTGGACGGCGGCAAGAGCCAGGACGGGCTGCGCGAGCGGATCGAGGAGATCGTGGACGGCATCCTGGCCGCACGGGACGAGTAGCCGGCCGTACTGCCGCGGGGCCGGGCCGCCCGGAGGGGACCGCTCTACAGCGCCTTGGCCAGGTTGTACCGCGTCGTCGTGTAGCCGAGGGACTCGTACAGCCGCAGGGCCGGGGTGTTGGAGGCGAAGACGTGCAGGCCGAGCCGGTCCGCGCGCCAGGCGCGGGTGACGTCCTCGGCGAGCAGCATCAGCGCCCGGCCGTGGCCCCGGCCCCGGTGCTCTTCGCACACCTCGACGTCGAAGACGAATCCGGCCGTGCCGCCCGGCTCCAGCTCCCGCAGCGCCACCCATACATGGCCGACGACCTCGTCGGCCTGCACCAGCACCTGGAAGCGCACCCCCTCGGTCGCCAGTCCGTCCGGCAGGTGGGCGGCGTGGTCGGTCTCGGACTTGAGCCGGGCCTGCTCGGGCGCCACGCCGCGGTCGATCCAGCCCTGTGCGTACGCCCGCACCGCGTTCAGCCGCCAGTCGGCGAACTCCTCCTCGCTCATCGCGCGCGAGGTGAGGCCCGCGGGCAGCGGGGCGGTGTCCGGGCCGATTTCCTTGACCATGTTGCGGCTGCGCTCGGTGTAGCCGAGGGCGGCCGCGAGGCGTCGGGCCGGGTCGTTGTCGGCGGGGACCTCCACCCGTACCCGGCTGCAGCCCCACCCCCGCAGCACCTCCTCGGCGGCGAGCGCGGCGATGGTGCCCCGGCCGCGCCTGCGCCGGGACTCCTCCACGGCCAGGGAGCCGAGCACCCCGGCGGTCGGGCCGAACGCGTCGTCGGTGCTGATCGCGACGGAGCCGACGGGCCGCCCGTTGTCGCACACGTCGTAGTGGCGGGACCGCGCGCCGTCGGCGCCCTGCTGAAGCGGCCCGGACGGCCGGAGTGTCGTGGTCATCAAGGGTTTGTATCCCCTGGGCGACCCTGCGTCACGCGTATTTCCGGGCCGCCGGGGCCTCCTACGGGTCGAGGTCGTCGCCCGCCCGCTCGGCGAAGATCCGCATCGCCTTCGCCGTCACCGGTCCGATCTCCGGCGTCAGCTCACGGTCGTCGACCCGGTGCACCGCCTGGATGTCGCGGAGGGTCGAGGTCAGGAACACCTCGTCGGCCTCGGCGAGCACGTCCATCGGCAGGTCGGTCTCCTCGGCCCCGGTCCACTCCACGGTCAGTGCGCGGGTGATCCCGGCGAGGCAGCCGGAGGCGACCGGCGGGGTATGGACGCGGCCGTCCAGGACGACGAACACGTTGGAGCCGGTGCCTTCGCAGAGGCGGTCGGCGGTGTTGGGGAAGAGCGCCTCGGACGCGCCCCGTTCCCGCGCCCGGGCCAGGGCGACGACGTTCTCGGCGTACGAGGTGGTCTTGAGGCCGGTGAGCGCGCCGCGTTCGTTGCGCGTCCAGGGGACGGTGATCACCGCTGTGCTGTCCGGGCGGCGGCTCACCCCGTCGAGGGCGACGACCAGGCTCGGCCCGTCGGTGCCCCGGTCCGAGCCGAGCGGGGACAGCCCGCCGGTGTAGGTGATCCGCAGGCGTCCCAGGGCGACGGGGTTGGCGTCGATGACCGCGGCGACGGCACGACGGACCTCGTCGTGATCCGGGTCGGGCAGGCCGAGGCCCCGGGCGGAGCGGGTGAGGCGGTCGAGGTGCCGGGTCAGCGCGAAGGGGCGCCCCTCGCTCGTACGCACCGTTTCGAAGATGCCGTCGCCCACGGTCAGCCCGTGGTCGAGCACCGACAGCCGGGCGTCGTCGGCGTCCCGCAGTCCGCCGTTGACCCAGATCCTCATATCGCGGCCCTTCCTGTCTCCAGATACGCACCCGACGCTACAGCGAGCAGCCGGGAAGCCTTGAGTTCGGTCTCGTCCCATTCGCGCTCCGGGTCGGATCCCCAGGTGATCCCGGCGCCGGTCCCGAACCGCAGCAGCGCCGCGGGCCCGGCCCGGTCGATCCAGAACGTCCGTATGCCGACCGCGAGGGAGGCCGCGCCCCGGTCGGCGTCGACCCAGCCGATCGCCCCGCAGTACGGCCCGCGCGGGCCCCGTTCCAGCTCGGCGATGATCCGCAGCGCGCTGGACTTCGGGGCTCCGGTGACCGAGCCGGGCGGAAAGGCCGCCGCGAACAGCTCCGGCCAGCCCGCCCCGTCGGCCAGCCGGCCCCGGACCGTGGAGACGAGGTGGACGAGGCCCGGGTGCTTCTCCACCACGCAGAGATCGGGCACGCTCACACTTCCGGTGGCGCAGACCCGGCCCAGGTCGTTGCGGACCAGGTCCACGATCATCACGTTCTCGGCGTGGTCCTTCTCCAGCAGATCGTCCTCGGTCCGGCCGGTGCCCTTGATCGGCCCGGACTCCACGGTCTGCCCGTCGCGCCTCAGGAAGAGCTCAGGAGAGGCGGTGGCGACCTCCACGCCGTGGCCGGGCAGCCGGATCGTTCCCGCGTAGGGGGCGGGGTTGCCGCGGGCCAGCAGGGAGGTCAGGGCGTCGACGTCGGCGCCGGCCCCGCCGTCGGGCAGGGGCGCGGACAGCACCCGGCAGAGGTTGGCCTGATAGACGTCGCCGGCCGCGATGTGTTCACGGATCCGCCGTACGCCCGCCGTGTAGGCGTCACGGTCCAGCGAGGAGGTCCAGTCCCCGGTGGCGGGCCCGCGCCAGGCTCCGGGCACGGGCGGGGGCACCGCTTCCCTGCGAACGTCGGAGAAGCGGGCGCAGACGATGCGGCCTTCGAAGTCGGCGGATACCGCCCAGAAACCGGACGAGTCGAGAGCTGCGGGATCGTGGGTCACATCCTGCAGGCCGGAGGCTGTGAGGCCGTCGAAACGGGCCAAGGGGGCGAGGTCGGACACGCGAATGAGTCTAGGACGGTGTGCGATGACCTGCGTCGGAGCGAGGACCGGGCCGGGGTCGGCGCAGCACGCTGCACAAACGCGTTTTTGTACTGGCCCAGGAATCCGCTAGAGTTCAACACGTCGCCGGGACGCGCAAGCGGGCCGGGAAAGACAAGCGGACGTAGCTCAGTTGGTAGAGCGCAACCTTGCCAAGGTTGAGGTCGCCAGTTCGAACCTGGTCGTCCGCTCGCAGAAGGTGGGGGATTCTTCCCGAGCTCCCATCCCTGGTGGAGTGGCCGAGAGGCGAGGCAACGGCCTGCAAAGCCGTCTACACGGGTTCAAATCCCGTCTCCACCTCCAAGGACGATTAGCTCAGCGGGAGAGCGCTTCCCTGACACGGAAGAGGTCACTGGTTCAATCCCAGTATCGTCCACTGGTCCGCAAGGATCCCCGCGCGATTAGCTCAGCGGGAGAGCGCTTCCCTGACACGGAAGAGGTCACTGGTTCAATCCCAGTATCGCGCACGCAGCACACACGCGGTAAACGCAGGTTCACCTGCGCGATTAGCTCAGCGGGAGAGCGCTTCCCTGACACGGAAGAGGTCACTGGTTCAATCCCAGTATCGCGCACCACCGAGAACCCCCGGTCGTCTCCACGACCGGGGGTTCTTTCGTCGTACGCTCCGCGCCCTCCGTGGTCCGGGCGGCACGCGCCTGCCCGGGCCACGGAGGAACGTTCAGGACGAGAACAGCATCCGGCCGAAGCCCTTCTGGCGGTGGTGGCCGTAGTGCCCACCGTGCCCACCGTGCCCGCCGTGCTGCGGCGCACCCCAGGCGGGGGCGTGGGCGGCGGGAGGGGCGGCCGGGTAGGCCTGCGGGGCGGGGGGCGCGGGCGGGGCCTGCTGGGACCACTGGGACTCCAGGCGGGTCAGCGACTCCAGCTCGCCGTAGTCGAGGAATATCCCCCGGCAACCGCTGCACTGCTCGATCTGAACGCCGTTGCGGTTGTACGTGTTCATCGGCGCATGACACTTCGGACACTGCATCATCGGCTCGGCTCCTCGCCCTCGTTGTGCCGTCGCCGGAATGTCTGCCCGGCCACGGTCCGTTCACCCTACGACGCGGGGTCGCCGGCCAACTCGGGCGGCAACGTAGCGATTCGGGCACAGGATTCGATCACCAGCTGTTCGTGTTCGTCCGGATTCCGTTGCTCCGCGGCGCACTTGGCGAGGGCGACGGCCGCCGTCTGCACTGTCAGCGCACGGGCCGGGACGTCCAGTGCGGGCCAGGGGTCGCCGACGGCCGGAACCGCCGGTCCCCCGGCGGACCGGTACGCGTCCAGGAAGGCGGACCAGTCGTCGGGGGCGAGGAGTCCGGCCGCGTACCAGGCGGCGGGCCGGCCGAGGTCCCAGGCCGGATCACCCGCCCCCGCGTCGTCCACGTCGATGAGCAGCCAGGGCCCGTCCGGCGTGGGATGGCGGACGAGCTGGCCCAGGTGCAGGTCTCCGTGGCAGAGGAAGCGTCTCCGGTGCGCGGGTGCCGGGGCCTCGCCCCGCGCCCAGGCGGGCAGGGCCCGCCAGCCGGCCAGCACGGGCAGGACGGCCGCGTCGCCGGGAAGGGCAGCGCGCATCCGGGCGACGGCCCGCGCCGCCTTGGCCGGTCCCCGCATCGGCGGCAGCGGGAACGGGGGCTCCGTCCGGTGGAGGCGGGCCAGCAGATCCGCGGCCTCGGCCCAGGGGGCCGCGTCGGGGTCGGTGGGATCCACGGGCGCGCCGAGCGGCCAGAGGGAGACCGGGCGGGCGGTGGGTGCGGCAGGCGCCGGGGCCGTGAGCGGCGGGAGCAGGATGCCGGTGAGCTGCGGCGCGGCGGCCAGGGCGATCCGGGCCGCCAGCGCCTCGCGGTCGGTGTCGGCGGCGTGGGCCTTCGCGACGATCGCGCCGCTGCGGACCACCGTGCCGTCGGGCCGGTCCGCGAGGACCTGCGGCGGCTCGCACACGCAACGCGTCCTGGCGGGGTGGGAGAGGCCGTGCGCGAGGGTGCCCAGGTCATGGACCACTGAGGACTGGGTGGTGGTCAACGGCTCTCCCGGCGGCGGTCGGCCCGGCCGTGGCACCGGTGCCGCCGTGAGCGTAACGCGCGAGCCGGTCCGGACACCGCAGTGCGCCGGGCGTCGGCCCGGCGGGGAAGCACCTGGGCCCGGAAAGCGCGATGTCCGGTCAGCTCCCCAGCTGACCGGACAAACGCTGCCGTCCGCCGCACCCCCGTCCCCACGGGGCTGTTGGCCGGATGTGCGGGTCCGGACCGCTCTTCCGGACCCCGGGCGCCGCTCAGCGCCCCAGCATCACCGCCACGGACGACGCCTGTGTGACCACCGCTTCCCAGCCGCCGAAGACGACCACGAGCAGGGCCGCCAGGGGAAGGACCATCGCCGTCGCCACCAAGGGGTGACGGGTGCCGGACGAACGGGCGCCGAACGCGGCGTACGCCTTGCGTCCCTGCATACGGACCATCGTCCGCGTTGCCGTGTCCGACATGGTTCCTCTCCTGACCTGATCGGGAAGCGGCGGGCGCGTGACCTCGGGGGACGAGTGCTGCGCCCGCCGCTTGACCTCAACATTAGGTAAACGGCGAGCACAGGGCGTCATGCCCGCGTACCTAATCCCGGGCCTCCCGGAGGATGAGCCGTCGTCCATCGGCGTACTCCCCTGGGTGGAGACGGACCACCGGAGGTTGGGGTCATCCCGGAGGGGACGTCGGGGCCTGTCGGGTACGGGTCCGGGCAGGCGCCCGCCGACCTCGCGGGCGCGCCGCCGGGTGACTTCACTCACGTCCACCGCTCCCCGGCGGGCGGCCGTCCGCTCCGGGAGCCACCCGGGACACCGCCACCCCGTGGGCGGGGGCGGCGGCCAGGTCCCGCGTGACGGCCGCGTCCCGGCGTCCCCGCAGTGATCCAATCCCCCTGCCCCGGTGGCCGTTTGAGCGGGCAGGTCGGCCGAGGGGCCCGGATCGGCCGTGCCCTGACTGCTCTTCACCTCTCCCGCCCGGCACGGACAATCGAATCCCCGGTGAGGGCGCGGCCTCTGAGCGCGCCGGGCGCGGGGTACGTAAGCTGTGCCTCGTCAGGCGGACCAGGCAGCGGGGATGGGCAGACGATGGCGATGATGCGGCTCCGGCGCGAGGACCCGCGTCTCGTCGGCTCGTTCCGGCTGCACCGGCGGCTCGGCGCGGGCGGCATGGGCGTCGTCTACCTGGGCTCCGACCGGCGCGGCCAGCGGGTCGCGCTCAAGGTGATCCGGCCCGACCTGGCGGAGGATCAGGAGTTCCGTTCGCGGTTCGCGCGCGAGGTGTCGGCGGCCCGGCGGATCCGCGGCGGCTGCACGGCCCGGCTGGTCGCCGCCGATCTGGAGGCGGACCGCCCGTGGTTCGCGACGCAGTACGTGCCCGGCCCCTCACTGCACGACAAGATCGCCGAGGAGGGCCCGCTGGCGGCGGCCGAGGTCGCCTCGATCGGGGCGGCGCTCTCGGAGGGCCTGGTGGCGGTCCACGAGGCGGGGGTGGTCCACCGCGACCTGAAGCCGTCGAACATCCTCCTCTCCCCCAAGGGCCCCCGCATCATCGACTTCGGCATCGCCTGGTCGACCGGGGCGAGCACCCTCACCCACGTCGGTACGGCGGTGGGGTCGCCCGGATTCCTCGCGCCCGAGCAGGTCAGGGGCGCGGCCGTGACGCCCGCGACGGACGTCTTCTCGCTCGGCGCGACCCTGGCGTACGCGGCGATGGCCGACTCCCCCTTCGGGCACGGCAGTTCCGAGGTGATGCTGTACCGCGTGGTGCACGAGGAGGCGCAGCTTCGCGGCGTGCACGACGCGTTGGCCCCGCTGATCAGCGCCTGTCTGGCGAAGGATCCGGAGGAGCGGCCGAGCACCCTGCAACTGTCCATGCGGCTCAAGGAGATCGCGGCCCGCGAGGCGCAGGGGCTGCACGAGAGTCGGCCGCCCGCCCAGCGCTCCGCCCAGGACGCCGACCTGCCGACCGGGCGGATGGCCGGTCCGTACGCCGATGAGCACACCCGTCGTTCGGAGGGCCCGTCCGGCTCCCGCTCCCAGTCGGGCAGGCGCGGCGCTCCCGCGCGTTCGGGGCCGCCGCGCACCGGTGGCTCGCGCCCGCAGCAGGCGTCGCGCGACACGACGCGTTCCGGCGGGAAGACCGGGAAGCGGCAGGGGTCCCCGGCGGGAACGAACGGTCGGCCGGGGACCCGCTCCGGAGGCCGCTCGACCTCGGCGGGGCGGCGTCCGGCCAATCCGCGGCTGCTGCGTCAGCGGCTGGTGGTGTTCGTCGTGGTGACGCTGCTGGTGGCGTTGGGCATCGCGGCGGCGCAGGGGTGCCAGGGGCCGGCGCGCGGTCTGGGCGGGAGCGAGCGGCCGGGCGGGGTGTCCCAGGCGCAGGAGCGGGCCGATTCCGCGCCGGGCGGTCCCGGTGACGGCTCCGCTGCCCCTTCCGGTGAGGGGCGCGTGGGGTCCAGGACGCTCGCGTCCTGACGCCCGAGCCGGTCGGGGCCTTAACACGGCCCGGGGCGTCCGTGCTCAGCTCTCCGGGCGTCCGGTGGCCACCGCGTAGAAGGCGACGGCGGCCGCCGCGCCCACGTTCAGCGAGTCGACGCCGTGCGCCATCGGGATGCGGACCCATTCGTCGGCGGCCATCAGGGCCCTCGTGGACAGCCCGTCGCCCTCCGCCCCGAGCATCAGCGCCACCCGCTCCAACCGGTGCGGGGTCGCCTCGTCGATGCTGGTGGCCTTGGCGTCGGGGGTGAGGGCGAGGAGCCGGAAGCCGGCCTCCCGTACCGTTTCCAGCGACTTGGGCCAGGCTTCGAGCCGGGCGTAGGGGACGGAGAAGACCGCGCCCATGGAGACCTTGACGGAGCGCCGGTAGAGCGGGTCGGCGCAGTCCGGGGAGAGCAGGACGGCGTCCATGCCCAGGGCCGCGGCGCTGCGGAAGATGGCGCCGATGTTGGTGTGGTCGTTCACCGACTCCATGACCACCACCCGGCGCGCGGTCGCGAGCAGTTCGTCGTAGGCCGGCAGCGGCTTGCGCTGCATGGAGGCGAGCGCACCGCGGTGGACGTGATAGCCGGTGACGCGTTCGGCCAGCTCGGGGGCGACGGCGTACACCGGGGCCGGGACCTCGTCGATGACGTCGCGCATGACGTCGACCCACTTGGCCGAGAGCAGCATGGACCGCATCTCGTAGCCGGTCTGCCTCGCGCGGCGGATCACCTTCTCGCCCTCGGCGATGAAGAGGCCTTCGGCGGGTTCGCGCCGTCGTCGCAACTCGACGTCGGTCAGGCCGATGTAGTCGCTCAGCCGGGGGTCGTCGGGGTCGTCGACGGTGATGAGATCTGCCACAGGGTGATACTGCCTTGTCCGGTGTGTGGTGCCAACGCCTGGGAGGGAGTTGCGTAACCGCGGGTTACGGGGCGGGGGGACGGGCCCTTGCCTATTCGGCCGCGTCCTGGACGGGGGCCGGCGCGGAGTCCGGGCCGACCGCGACGACCTCGCCGATCACGATCACGGCGGGCGGGCGCACGTCCTCGGCGACCGCGCGCTCGCCGACGTCCGCGAGCGTGGCGTCGACCCGGCGCTGGGCGGCGGTGGTGCCCTCCTGGACGAGAGCGACCGGGGTGGCCGGGTCCTTGCCGTGGGCGATCAGGGCGGCGGCGATGGCGCCGATCTTGTCGACGGCCATCAGCAGGACGAGGGTGCCGCGCAGCCGGGCGATGGCCGGCCAGTCGACCAGCGAGCGCGGGTCCTCGGGGGCGACATGGCCGCTGACCACGGTGAACTCGTGGGCGACGCCACGGTGGGTGACCGGGATGCCGGCCGCACCGGGGACGGAGATGGTGCTGGAGATGCCGGGGACGACCGTGCAGGGGATGCCCTCGGCGGCGAGCGCCTGGGCCTCCTCCATACCGCGGCCGAAGACGAACGGGTCGCCGCCCTTGAGCCGGACCACGGACCTGCCCGCCTTGGCGTGCTCGATCAGCGCCTGGTTGATCGCCTCCTGGGCCATGAACCGCCCGTACGGGATCTTCGCGGCGTCGATGACCTCGACGTGCGGCGGGAGTTCGTCGAGCAGGTCGCGGGGACCGAGGCGGTCGGCGATGACGACGTCGGCCTCGGCGAGGAGGCGGCGGCCGCGGACGGTGATCAGGTCCGGGTCGCCGGGGCCGCCGCCGACGAGCGCGACGCCGGGGGTGTGGTTGCGGTGGTGCGGGGCGGCGATGGTGCCGTCGCGCAGGCCCTCGACGATGGCGTCGCGGAGGGCGGCGGAGTGCCGGGGGTCGCGGCCCTGGGGGGTGGTGTTGAGGACGGCGACGGTGATGTTGTCGATGCGGCCGGTGGCCGGGGTCCAGGCGGTGGCGGCCTCGGCGTCGTCGGCCCGGACGCACCAGGTGCGGGTGCGCTCGGCCTCGGCGGATGCGGCGTCGTTGGCCGTGGTGTCGGAGGAGGCGACCAGGGCGTACCAGGTGTCGGCGAGGTCGCCGTCCCGGTAGCGGCGGCGTTCCCAGCGGATCTCCCCGGCGTCCGCCATGGCCTCGACGGAGGGCGTCGCTGAGGGGGAGATCAGGGTGATGACGGCACCGGTGGCGATGAGCTGCGGCAGCCTGCGCTGGGCGACCTGACCGCCGCCCACGACGACGACGCGGCGGCCGTGCAGGCGCAGTCCTACGGGGTACGCGGGGTGGTCTGCGTGCTCGGCCATGGCGGTACGGCTCCTCGTGCGGGTGCTGCGTTGCGTGCCGCTGCGGCGGTGGAGCGGCTGTGACGTGCGGAAAGCGGGGTCCGGGTGGGGGACACGATACGGGGTGGCGGGGAGTGGGGTCCTGGGGCTGTCTCTTATACACATCT
>NTHE01000130.1 GCA_002551355.1 Streptomyces sp. man185
CTGGCGGATCTTCCGCAGGTCCCGATGCAGCCCCGACCGCATGACGTCAATCGCCAAGGCAGTCCTCACACTGGAGCGGCAACGCTGAAGAAGCTCAGTGAATCAGTTGTTGATCACCTGGCCGCCCGACAGTGGGGCCGGACAGTATCACTCGGTCCGGCCCCGCAGTCGCTCCTGGCTGTTCACCAGCTGCGGCGGATGTGCAGCTTCACGTGAACTTGACGTCGTCGCTCGGGCATCATTCCGAAGGCGGTCCTTCGGCAAGGTATCGGCGCTCGGTCGGCCAGACCACGACGGTCACACCGGCGTCGTTCTCCGTCAGACGCCAGTGCTCTGCCCTGTTGCGTACCGCTTCCAGGGACCAGGAACGGACCTCCATCTTTACGGTATCGATGATGCCGTGCGCGGCGGAATCGAAGACTTCCAGGTTCACGCCCGCGCGGGGAGGGCCTCCCTCAGGGTGATCAACGGTCCAGCCGGCCACCGTCTTGCTCGCGGCCCACCGGAAGAGCGCTGTCTGGCCGGGACGCAGCACATGCTCTCGAGACAAGTAGGTCCCGTCAGCACGCCATTCAGACGCCAGAGGTGGCAGCGGAATCCTCTCGCCGGGCAGCAGCGGAGACTCACCTTCGTAGAACTCGCCGTCGCCTGCGATACGAATTCTCGCGGTGGAGCGGCCCTCGTTGGTGACGATGCTGTGCACGACGAACCACATCACACGGTCTGCACTCTCGGGGAAGACGAACTCCTCGCGGTGGCTCACCTCGGGTGACCCGTGCAGTGTCACCGAGTCGAAGAGCTGAAACTGCCCGTCATGGCTGAGGTGGGGGTTGATCAGCGGCGGCCACTGCGGCCTCTGGGAGAGCACCACCACGCGCGCCACCTGCTCGTCGATCCGCGCACGAGCGGCCTCCCGTACGGCTCGGTGCGCCGCCTCGGCAGCGCTCACCGCCGCTTCGCTGGACTGCTGCCCGATGTCCACCTGCCGCTGAAGGGCCCTGAGCTGGACCAGACCGAAGGCCACCAAGACGAATGTTGCTATCGCGGCCAGCGCAGTACTGAGGTCTGCCGCATCCTGAAGATTCACCGGGCCACCCTGACACACAGGTCAGACAGACCGATGCGGGGATTCCGTTCCTACAACAGAAGTTGGGGTCCGCGGTCGTCCGCGACCACTGAGCTCCCGTCGGGCAGAAAGCCGAGAACCCACAAAAGGCCGTGGTTGTCTGCTACCGATTCGCTTACTGTGGGTGACGTGTCTACGCCGAAGCTTCACCACTATGTGCCTCAGAGCTACCTGGCACGATTCGGGCGAGGCGACATGGTCAGGGTGAAGCGCCGGTGCCCGCCGAAGACTCACCTGTCCAACGTCAAGAACGTTGCTGCCGAGACCGGCTTCTACACGATCTTGGATCAGAACGGCATGCCCTCCACGGCGATTGAGCACGAGCTCAGCAGGCTGGAGGGGCAGGGGCTTGCCATCCTGCGCCAAATGGACGAGACAGGAATCTTGCCGGCCGCAGGGACCGACGACCGCGAGGTGCTCTGTCTCTACATGGCTGTACAGATGACTAGGACACCGGGGAAACGCACCGCCATGCTCTTCGGGCGCGACGTTACCGCGTACGCGGACGGACGGGTGGTCGACGACGCGTTGATGACCGAGTACCTCTCCCGCCATCTCGGTCAAGCGCCCGCGGCACCCGAAACTCAGGGAGCCCTGGACTACTACCACGGCGTCCGAGCGATAAGCGATGGAAACGATCCCACCCACGAGGACGCGGTCACCCTGCCGTTCGGGTCCGTCGAGGCCTGCATACCGGAGTACCGTGCCCGGCACTGGCGACTCGAGATCAGCCGCAAACCGATCTTCCTCACCTCCGACGCGCCCCTCGTCCTGTGGCGTCTGGACACCCCAAGTGATGCCTACAAGGGGTTCGGTCTCAAGGACGCGCACGAGATCAGGTTCCCGGTCAGCCCCACGGCCCAAATCGTGCTTATCCCCGGCCAGGGCACATCCGTGGAAGAGGTCAAGATCAGCCGAGTGATCAGCTGCAACCAAGACCTCGCGGACAGCTGCGCGCAGGTCGTCGTGGGGCACCCCGACCGGCCCACCGCGCTTGACAGGGTCCAGCTGAGCAATCGGGGGCCCACGCTGCGCTTTTACAAAGGCCCGCTTATCCAGAAGAACTCGGACGGCACGGAAGCGCATATGGGCGACGTCCTGCACATGTACACCACTCGCCGCTGCTGAGACCAGCTGGGAAGGGCCGGGCAGAAGCGTTGCCCAACCCACCCCTACGCCCGCGACCCATAGACCACGGCACCCGATCTGGGACAGTTGCTCGATCCGTTCCGGGGGCAGCGTGAGCGTTATCGCGTGAGGGGTGTCTCAGCCCAGTCCATGCCCAGCTTCGCGAGGGCGGCGAGCTGACCGGTGTCCAGCCGGTCCTTTCTCGATTTGGTGTTCGAGATCCACACGCCGAGCTTCACGGGCACCGGCTCGGCTTCGCCGTCGACGGCGACCTCGACGACCGCGCCGCGTGGCACCGGCCGGTCGGCGCCTTCCTGCTCGACCCACTGCGTGAGGGCTGCCAGGCCTCGCTGGAATGCTGCCTGGGCCCTGCTCGGCCCCTTCGCCTTGGTCTTCGTCGTGCGGGGTGTTGCCGGGGCGGGAGAGGTGGGCTCAGTGACGGGAATGCCCAGTGCGGCCAGTCGCTCGCGCTGCTCGGGCATCAGCTGAGCCTGGACGCCCGCGTTCTGCTGCGCCCACCTCCACGTACCGATGTCGTCGCCGTCGTACGTGACGCCCGGCGCGATGTAGGGCAGGACGCCGTCGGCGTCGACCAGGTCGGCGAGGACCCGGTAGTGCCGCTGCCAGTTAAGCGGCCACGGGCAGTTCCAGTCCTCATCGATCGCGGCCAGCTGCGCCGCCCGCTTCGCGGCCCGGTCCGGGTCCTTGCCCAGGCCGCCCTTGCGGCGGAGGTTGGCCACGTGCTGCCCGATCGGCACCAGGCCCCCGGCTTCGCTCTCACCCCACATCGCGTCCTGCCGGGGTGCGAGGTGCCCGGTCGCCTTCCGGTAGGAGCGGAACGCGGCGAGCTTATTCTCCCACGCCTCTTCACCGGGCTCCCAGACCATCCCGGCCTCTGGGGCGTCCAGCAGGATCTTGCGCCGTTCCTCCAGCTCACCGGCCCGCAGGGCCTTCCGCTGCTGATGGATCCATCGGCCGAGCGGGAAGTCGGTCGTGACCCCCACCTCGACCTCGACGTCGTACGGGACGGCGTGGACGCCGGTGATCTTGTTCTCCTTCCGCCAGCGGATGAGTGCTTGGTAGCCCTCCAGCCACACCAGCGACTCGGGCCGGTAGACCCGGGCCCGGAGGAACGCGGCGATGGTCGCCGCGTCCCGGGGAGAGGAGAAGTGGAGGAGGGCGGCTTCGGCGGCGGCCTGGGTGTCGTCGTCCTCCTGGTCCTCGCCGTCACCCTCGCTGCCGGCTCCGACGATCTGGCGGTCTTCGTCGCGCCGGACGTGGACCTTGCGCTTCCCGCTCGTGAGCGCACGGGAAGCGAGTTGCTCGACGAGTCGTTCGTCGTGCGAGCGCAGCCCTTGGAGCACGGCCACGAGCGGCTTGAAGCTGGCGCTGGCGACCATGTCGGTGGGGTCCTCGTTCGGCTCCAGGAACACCGGCACGATGATCCTGGCCACCTTCGTGGAGCCGTCGCGGTTCAACCTGAGCGCGCGGCCGATGTTCTGCACGATCTCCACCTGTGAGCCGCGGGTGTCCGCGAAGCACACGGCCTCGACCCCGCGCTCGCCGGTGATGTCGACGCCTTCCCCGAGCACGCGAACGGAGGCGAGGAAGGCGCGGTGGACCTGGTGCCCGGTGGCGTCGGTCCCGTTGGCGAACTGGCGCAGGGCTTCGCGCCGCTCGGATACGAGGTGGTCGCCGCACAGCCATGCCGACCACATCCGGTCCGGGGGTACGTGGCGGCCGGCCTCCAGTTCGTAGAAGTCCGCGTCGATCGAGGACTTCGGCAGCTTGTCGGCAGCGGCCAGGTCCTCGTCCGTGGCGTCGTTGGCGTACAGCTTGGCTGCGGTCTCGGGGAGCTTGTCCGCGAACGCGCGGGCTTCTTCGACCTTCTGGTGGAACGTCATGACCGTACGGAGGTTGTACGCCGCCGCGTGCTCCAGAAGTGCGGTCTGCAGGAGTGCCAGGCGCCGGCCGCGCCGTGCTTCCTCCGATTCCCCGGCCACGGGGGAGGGGTCGCGGATCTCCAGGACGTCGATCTCGAACCCGGCGAGGATCTCCCGCTCGATCGCCTCGCTCAGCCCGAGCTCCGCGAGCCAGGCGCCGTACGTGCCGTCCGGGTCATCGGCCATGCTCGCGATCTCCGCCTCCTGGCCGCCGGCACCCTTCTGGGGGCGGGCTGCGGCGAGGATGCGCGGGGTCGCGGTCAGGTAGAGGCGGAAGTCCGCAGGGATGCGCTGGTTGTCGTGGATCGCCGCCCACGGACGCCCAAGATCACCAGTGGTTCCATGCGCCTCGTCCACGATCGCGAGGTCGAACGGGTCCATCTGCTGCCCGTACAGCCGCTTCCCGCCCGCCAGAGCGGCCTCCAGCGGCCCTCGAACCTTCCCTTGGCCCGTCGGTGCGGTGATGTCCTCGCGGTCCACGAGGGAGGCGTACGTGGCGAACACGACGACCGGCCCGGACCCCGCCCACAGGGCGAGCTGGATCGGGTTCGTGGTGGTCCGCACCCCCAGCGAGTTGAGCACCGGGTCGTTCTCCAGGGAGCACACCGCGACCATCGGAGCCGAATGGCCCACCAGGCGCCACGCCTGGGCGGTCTGCGCGAGCAGGTCCAGGGTCGGCACCATCACGAGGATCCGGCCGTCCCGGAAGCAGTCCAAGGCACTCGCAGCAGCCATGATCGTTTTACCCGAGCCGGTAGCTGACACGACTGTGCCCCGGGTACCCTGCGAGGGAACAGATGATCTTGTAGGGAATCCCACCCACTTCCGCACCGCCGATTTTTGGTCCAGCTGGTGCTCATTGAGCTGAATCACAGACGTTCCCATCCTTTCGATTTCGGCGATGAAAGATGCCCAAGATGGGCGTCAGATGTGATCACGGTGCACGATTTCGCGAACAGCGGACTCGAACTCACGCAACGCCAAGCCGTGTTCATTCCGCGCTGCAGCCCAAGCCGAATCGGTCCCGTATGAATCCCGAAGCTGGCTGTACGCACCAATCAGACGGGACGCACAAGAGCGGAGCTGCTCACTACCAGGAGTCATATAGAACTGGGTTGCCACCTCATAGCGAAGAGGATCTGCGACAGCCAGATCCGAAACAGCTACACCGGCTACATCCGCGTCAAGGATTACTCAGCAAAGCCGGTTGTACACGGAGGAGAGCCGCGAACTTACTTCTACAAGCCGAGCTACGTTTGCCTTCCTCCTCTCGACTCTCCGGCGAATCAGGTCACCTAAGAGAACCAAACTCCCGCCGAGGACTGCCCCTAGCAGTGCCAGTAGACTTTGCACGCTCATCCCCCAGATCGACACGTCTCACGTTTTCGCCAAAGATACATGCTGCATCTACCGGATGCACTCACTACACCGAAACCCAACACGAACGAGCAGCCCCACCCTCGCAGCCAGCCCGGCCCGCGCCAGCGGGCCGTTGGTCCTGGAGGCGCAGCCGGAAGGGCCGTTGGGTTGGGGAGCGCAGCGGACCGGCCCAACCCGGTGCGAAGCGCAGCGGAGGACCAGTCAAGCCTTGCGCAGCAAGGCCCGTCCTGGGAGCGCAGCGGACAGGACGTCACCACCCGGACGCAGTCCGGGTGGTGGGCACCTCGCGCAGCGAGGTGCAGTGCGAACCGCGGAGCGGGAGCGCAACCACCGGGCGCAGCCCGGTGGTTCGCTTGCCCATCGCGCAGCGATGGGGTACCCGC
>NTHE01000131.1 GCA_002551355.1 Streptomyces sp. man185
GTATAAGAGACAGATCTCCTCCGGAGACACGACGCGACGGCCCTACGGGCCGTCAAGATGCGGGGCGCTCCGCGCCCCTCGACGGGCCTCCGGCCCTGAAAGTATGTCACCTTCGGTGACATACACGGGCCTTCGGCCCGAAGGTTCAGCCTCCGGCCGAACCTGGGCAGCAGCAACAAGGGCCGGCTGCGGTGGGGCTCACGCTGTTCGGCGGGTTGCAACGAGCTGGTGGCTCAGGCCTAATGCTCGTGTATCTCAGTATCTCCCGTTGTTCCGAACTGCCGATCCACCAGTTATGCATGACTGATAGTCACGTACTTTCAGTCCGTGCTGATCTCGTGCCGGCTCTCCGAACAGCCAACAGGCCTCTCAGATATAGGTCTACACCATTTTCTCCTAGCGTCACCAGTGCCAACCCGCCCCTGAGAGCTCGTAACACGATCTTGTTGAAGTGCGCTGGTTGGCCGTGACCGGTGTGAGGATTCGGCCGTTCGTGATGGTGCGAGTACTCAGCCGTGGCTCGTGGACGACGACTTGTGGACGCTGATCGAGCCGTTGCTGCCGCCTTGGCAGGACCCGGCTGCACCGGGTCCTGCTCGCCGAGCTGAACGCGGCCGGCGAGCTCGACGCCTTCGTCTCCCTCGCCTGCAGCCTCATCTGCTACCGACGCCTCAAGAAGGCCCACTCATGATCGTGCTACGAGCTCCAAGGTCTTATGCGAAAAGCGCAAATGCAAAATTCGCATCACTCGGCTGCCTAAAAGCGCCCACTGCATACGAACAAAAAATTCGCTCGCGCCACCCGCAACTCCACGATATCGCCGCCTTACACCAACGAAACGTGATATGCGATCCAAAGAATCTGACCATGAGCCTTCACATGGGTGTTGACAGCTTCGTAGCTCGAGCGCAGTTTACGCGCCGATTCCGATGGAGCCGACGTATGCGTATGCCGCATAGTCGGAATCCAGGTCGGTGATGACGTCGTCCCAGATTTCGTCCAGGGCGCCCAGGTCGCCCCTGCCCCAGGCGTCGATTGCGTCGGCCCAGATGTAGCGGGCCTGAACAGACCGCTCGCTGATGGTGGGCCGACGGCGCTTCTCGTCCACTGCGGACTGATCCACCGGGTAGATCTCGATCCGCCTGCCCCGGCCCCCGTTGTCGAGCAGTCGCCTAAGCGCCCCGGACCGCACCAGGTTGGCCCGCCGGTGTTCCTGATAGGCCCGGTCGACGGCCTCCAGCTTGCCTCGGCTGGGGCGGGCGCCGCGTTCCCAGGAACGCAGCAGACGGGCGCTGACGCCATGACGGGCGAGGACCTCTCGGCCTGGGGCGTTGGAGAGGTAGCGCAGCCGTGCGGACAGGCCTCGCTTCGCGGTGACCGGGGTCGCGATACCTCCCTCGCGGGCGATCCGGTCGAACTCGGCGACGAGGGCCTGTGCGCCGCTCATACCTTGAGCGCCGTGCTTCTGCCATTCGCCCCAGAGGTCGGTGGCTCCGCTCACGGTCTACTCCCCCAGCGTGTAGATCGATTTGGCCTTGACCTGGGTGAGGTCGCGGCCTTCCGGGAACACCTGCTGCCAGTCACCGGCCACATGCAGTTCGTCGGTGCCCGACATTTCCACCACCGTCAGGCCGGCGGCGTGTGCCTTATGCGCTTTCAGCCAGAGATTCGCGAAGGCCTGAGAGCGGATGATGTGCATCCAGTCGGGCCGCCTAATTTCCCGGTTCGCTGTACTCTCGCCGATGGTCGACACGAACTTAGAATACATCGACTTGACGTATTCATTTGCCACATCGTCGGAATGCGCAATGGCCTCTTTTCGAACCTCTGTGAGGGCGCGGCGCATCTTCTCCAACAGGCCTTCGGACGCTCCGGATGTCCACGACTCGTGAATGACTGGTTCCTCGCAGAACCCCAGCTTCGCGCACCTGAGGAGGAGCCGGAGCGTGGGTTCGGTGATCCACAACTTCCCCGGCTCCTTCCGGGCGCCCAGCGGGGACGGCAGATCTTGCATCTCCCACGCGGCCGGGGTGACCAGGTGGACACCGGAGCGCTTCGGGTTGTGCGGGGCGGCCTCGGAGTGAACGAGCTTCCCGATCGGCAACCAGGTCTTGAGCGCGGCCAGGTAGGCGGCGTTCATGTCGAGGGTTGTCACCTCCAGGCGGACGTGCCCGCTGCGGGCGGCCCGGTGCAGTTCCTCCGCGCGCCATTTCGGGCGGCCCTCCCAGATCTGGTCCGCGCCTTTCTGTGATGTCTTCTTGAGGATGTCGGCGGTCGGTGGGAACTCCGAGTGCTCGTACCGGCCACCGACTCGCGACGCGGCGAACAGGGCCATCACATCGGGGATCGCCGCTTTCAGGAGCGCGGCGAGCGCCGCGTCCCGGTCGCCGTCGTGCGCGGCCAGCTCTTGGGCGGCGCGTCCGCGTACGTGGTCCGCCAGCGGGCCGGCCGGAGCGGCAACCCGTCGGGGGGTTGAGAGCTCGGCGGCGGGTGTCGCGGCGGTTGCCGGTCCGGCCGTGGGAAGGCAGCGAGCCAGGGCGCTGCGGGTCGTCGTGACCGGGGCCGGGGTGGTGTCGGTAGCGGCCTGCGGGGTCGGGTCCGGGGTGGAGGTGTCGAGTGGGAGGAGGGTCTGGGTGGCGTTGGCGAGGACCCGGTCGGCAGGTAGGCGGGTCAGGGCGTGTGTGGGGCCGGCGAGAAGGTCGAGGACGGGCATGCCCCAGTGCGCGGCGAGACGGTCGCAGTCGGAGAGAGTCCAGGAGGCCAGGCCTCGCTGTCTGCGGCTGATCTGGCTCTGTGTCAGTCCCAGGGCGGCGGCCATGTCTGCTTGCTGCTCTCCTGTGCGGTGCGCGATCGCCGTCACTGTCGCACGCAGCGTCTCTTCTGTGCTCATCGCCATGAGCACAGCCTACCCAGCACTATGCGCATATCGCATGCAGGTCGCGTTAATCGCATACCTGATTCGGCTCCAGGGCAAGGTGAGTCCGGCGATGACGGCGTCCCGATCGCGGTCGATGCCGGCCGCGAGGGTGTTCACCTTGTTCACGGCCCGTCTTCGGGCGACTTCGACGTACGGCACGAAAGGGCCCGACGTCGCCGACCTGCGCCGGCGCCAGTCCGCGTACGTCAGGATGCCGAGCGTCCGCGGCGAACTGCACGCCCAGGCGCCAGATCCCGGACGGGAGCACACCACCAGCGGCACCGTGTAGGCGACCCGGCGGGCCCAGCGCGGCACGGTGCGGCGGGCTCGTACGCCGCACGCCGCGTCCGAGGCAGGCGGCCCTCGGGGTGAGGCGTCAGACGCCTGTACTCGATGACAGCGGGCAGTGTCAGAAGTTGAGCCAGAACCTGTTCTCGTGAGCAGAGCCCTTCGGGTCGTTGCGCTGCTCCGTCGTGGGTCATTCACGTGGTCCGTCGGCGAGCTGGTCGCGGATCAGGCTGATGAGTTCGTCGTCGTCGGCGGCCTGGATGCGGTCGGTCGTGGTGTTTTCGGTGGCCGGCTGGTCGGTGGTCCATTTGTCGAGGAAGGCCTGCAGGCGGACGGTGACCCGTGCCTTGGACAGTCCGTCGGGCGGTGAGTCGGCCATTGCTGCTTCGAGTGTGTCCAGTGCCCCGATGAGTGGCTCGATGTCGGTGGCCGGGTCGGCGCCGGGGAGTGTGGCGTGCAGGTGGTCGGCGAGGGCGGCCGGTGTCGGGTAGTCGAAGACGATCGTCGACGGGAGCGGTGTGCCGCACTGGCGTGCCAGCAGGTCCCGGAATTCGACGGCGGTCAGCGAGTCGAAGCCGAGGTTCTGGAAGGGGCGGGTGCTGTCGATCTGCTCGTGGGCGGCGTAGCGGAGTACGACGACGAGTGCGCTTCTGATCGCCTCGGTCAGTTCGGTCAGGCGTTCGGCGGTGTTCAGTGTGGCGAGTCGGGCTCGTAGGCCGGTGTCGGCTTCGTTGTCGGTGGGTGGGTCGGTCGGTGCCAGGGCGTTGGTGGCCTCGGGCAGTTCGCGCAGGAGTGGGCTCGGCCTGCTGGAGGTGAACGCCGGGGTGAACCGGGTCCAGTCCACGTCGGCGACGGTCAGGTTCGTTTCGCCGCTGTCGATCGCCTGTGCCAGTGCGGCGATCGCGAGGGCCGGGTCGAGTGGTGCGAGGCCGCGGCGGCGTAGGAATTCTTCCGCCTCTCCGGAGACTGCCATGCCGGCGTCGGCCCAGGGGCCCCAGGCGACCGAGGTGGCGGCCAGGTTGTGGTGGGCGCGGCGCTGGGCGAGCGCGTCGAGGTAGGCGTTGCCTGCGGCGTAGAGTGCTTGGCCGCCACTGCCCCAGGTGGCGGCGATGGAGGAGAACACGACGAAGAGGTCCAGGTCGGCGCCTTGGGTGAGCTCGTCCAGGTGGGTGGCGCCGAGCATTTTGCCGTCGGTGACCTTTGTGATGTCGGTGGGTTGGGTGGTTGCGACCGGTCCGGTTTGGGCGACGCCGGCGGCGTGGACGATGCCGATCAGGGGGTGGTCGGCCGGTACGGCGGCGAGGAGTTCGGTTACCGCGTTCCGGTCGGCGACGTCGCAGTGGGTGATCGTGGTGTGTGCGCCGAGGGTCTTCAGTTCGGCGATCAGTTCGTCGGCTCCGGGTGCCTGTGTGCCGCGGCGGCTGGTGAGGAGCAGATGGGCTACTCCGCGTTCGGCGAGCCATCGTGCGACCGAGGCGCCCAGTGCGCCGGTGCCGCCGGTGACCAGGACCGTGCCGGGTCGGGAGGGTGTCCAGGCCGGTGCGGCGGGGTCGGGTTGGTCTGCTCGGACGAGGCGGCGGGCGTGGAGTCGGCCGTTGCGGAGGGTGAGTTGGTCTTCTTCTGTGTCGCCGCGTAGTGCGGCGGCGAGCTGGGTGAGGTCGTGGTGGCCGTCGGTGGGGAGGTCGATGAGGCCGCCCCAGCGGTGTGGGTGTTCCAGTGCTACGGCCTGTCCGAAGCCCCACAGGCGGGCGTGCTCGGCTCGGGTGATGCAGTCCGTCGCGTTGATGGCGACGGCGCCGCGGGTCAGGGTCCACAGCGGGGTGGTGAGTTCGGCGTCGCCGAGGGCTTGGACGAGGGTGAGGGCGACGGCGAGTTCGGCTTGGTGGCCTGCCGGGTGTATGACTCCGCGGAGGTTGTCTGGTGCGGCTGCGGCGAGTTGGGTGGCCAGTTGGCGGCGGTCGGGGTGGGTCGCGTCGATCGTCAGGGGCAGGACGTCGGCTCCGGCGGTGCGGAGTGCGTCTTCGATGTCGGTGGTGTTGTCGTCGCCCGTTTCGGTGACGAGGAGCCAGGTGCCGTCGAGGGTGGCGGCGGGGGTGGTGACCGGGGTCCATTCGATGCGGTAGCGCCAGTTGTTCACCGCTGCGTGCTGCTGTGATTGCCGTCGCCACGAGGAGAGTGCCGGGAGGACCTCGGCCAGGGCCTCCGGTGGTGTGGTGAGCCGGAGGGTGCTGGCGATCTCGGTTGTGTCCTGGCGTTCGACTGCCGCCCAGAACCGGGATTCGCCGGGGGCCTCGGTCGGTGCCGGGGTGGGGGTTGTGGTTGCCGGGGCGGGCCAGTACCGGTCGCGCTGGAAGGCGTAGGTGGGCAGTGTGATCTGTCGGCCGTGTGCGGGTATCGCCGTGGTCCAGTCGACGTCGGCGCCGGCGGCCCATATCCGGCCGAGGGCGGCCCATGCCGTGCGGACCTCGTCGCGGTCCCGTCGTAGGACGGGGGCGAAGGTGCCGGTTGCGCCGGACTGGCGGGTCATCGCGCAGAGCACGCCGTCGGGGCCGACCTCGACGAAGCGGGTGACGCCGCGTTCGGTCGCTTCGTGGAGGCCGTCGGCGAAGCGGACGGTTTCGCGTACC
>NTHE01000132.1 GCA_002551355.1 Streptomyces sp. man185
AGATGTGTATAAGAGACAGGCCTCGCGCCGCCGGGCCGCCGCGTCGGACGCGGCCGGGGCGGGCACGGGCTCCGTCCACAGCCGGGGGCGGCGGCGGTCCCCGGGCCACCACAGCTCCGCCGCCGCCGTCAGGGTGGTGGCGAGCGCGGTGTCGGTGGCGGCCGACGGCAGGCGGACCGTCAGGGTGTGATGGGCAGGCGGCACGTGCGCAACTCCTCGTAGGCGAAGGTGGAATCGGGACTCAGCGGGCCGTGAACCCGCCGTCCACGGTGACCACGCTGCCGGTCACCTGCCGGGACTCGTCCGTGGCCAGCCAGAGCACCGCGCTCGCCACGTCCTCAGGTTCCACCAGCGCGTTCATCGGCTGGTCCCGGACGAAGGCCGTCTCGTGCTCGGCGACCGGCACCTCCAGCGAGCGGGCGATCTCCGCGAGCATCCGGCCCTCCATCGCCTCGTCGTCCCGCACCGAGCCCGGACAGACCGCGTTGACCCGGACCTTGCGGGGCGCGTAGTCCAGGGCCACCGCCTTCGTCAGGCCGACGAGACCGTGCTTGGCCGCGACGTACCCGGCGAAGTGCCGGTAGCCCACCAGACCCGCCGTCGAGGCGATGTTGACGATGGAACCGGACCCCTGGGCGACCATCCGGCCGCCCACCGCCCGGATCGCCCGCCACGCGCCGCCCAGATCCACATCGATCATCAACTGCCACTCGGCCTCGGTGATCTCGTGCGCCGGACGGCCCGAAGGGGCGGCGATGCCCGCGTTGTTGACCAGCACGTCGATCCGCCCGAAGCGCTCCTCGGCCGCCTCCGCCGCCGACTCCAGAGCCGCCAGGTCCCGCACGTCGGCCTGCCGGGTCAGTACGGCGGACCCCGCCTCGCGGCAGAGGTTCGCGGTGTGCGCGAGCTGCGAGGCCGAACCGAGCGGATACGGCACCCCGGGCAGCTCGCCCGCCACGTCCAGCAGCACCAGGTCCGCCCCTTCGCGGGCGAAGGCCACGGCGCAGGCCCGGCCGAGACCGCGCGCAGCCCCGGTGATCAGCGCCGTCCGCCCGACGAGCCGGCCCGCGCCGGCACCGGCCGCCGGTCCTGTACCGCCGCCGCTCACCGGCCCCTCGCCGCGCGTGCCTCGGCGGCCACCAGTTCCAGCAGCGCGCCCGGCCGTTCGGTGAGATACATGTGCCCGCCGGCCGGCTCGGCCACGGTCAGCTTCCCCGTCGTCGCCCGGCCCCATTCGGCCGCGTCCGCCGCACCGACGAGGGTGTCCTCGCGCCCCCGGACCGAGACGACGGGCACGCCCAGGGGGCGGTCCGTGGACGGGGCGTACGTCTCGTGGAGCCGGACGTCCGCCCGGAGCGTCGGCAGCAGCAGCTCCCGCATCTCCGGGTCGGCCAGCGCCGGGTGGTCGTACCCGGCGAACGCCCGGACCCGCGCGGCGAACTCCTCGTCCGGCAGCCCGTCGGCCCGGTCCGTGCGCGGGGACCAGGGGCCGGGCGCGCCGCTGACGACGAGCGCGGCGAGGCGGATCGGCCCGCCCGACCGCTCGATCCGGTGCGCCAGTTCGTACGCGAGCACCGCGCCCATGCTGTGCCCGAACAGGACGACCGGGCCGCCCCCGCCCCCGCCCGCTCCGCCGAGCGCCGCCGTCACCTGCGCGTACGCGTCGTCGACGGCCGGGGCCGCCGAGGTGTACGCGGGCTCGGGGAACCGCTTCTCGCGGCCCGGCAGGGAGACCGGGAGGATCCGCAGACCCTCCGGCGCCAGTTTCTGCCAGGGTGTGAAGAAGGAGGGGCCCGCCCCGGCGAAGGGCAGGCAGATGAGGACGGTGTCTTCGTCGGCCACGATCGTTCCTGTTCTCTTTCTCTCCGTCGAGATCTCTCGGTCGAGGTGTCCCGGTCGAGCGGTACGGTCGAGCGGTCCGGTCAGTCCCCGACCATGATCGTGGTGAGGATCGCGGCGAGATAGCCCGGGTCGCGCACCCCGCACAGCTCGCGCGCCGAGTGCATCGACAGGCCCGGCACCCCGACGTCCACCGTGGTGACGCCGAGGCGGGCCGCCGTGAGCGGGCCGATCGACGTGCCGCAGGGCATCGCGTTGTTGGAGACGAACGGCTGCCAGGGAGCCCCGGCCCGCTCGGCGGCCGCCGTGAACACCGCGATGCCGGTGGAGTCGGTGGCGTACCGCTGGTTCACGTTCACCTTCACCGTCGGACCGCCGTTGGGCAGCGGACGGTGATCGGGGTCGTGCCGCTCGGAGTAGTTCGGGTGCACCGCGTGCGCCATGTCGGCGGAGACGCAGAACGCGCCCGCCAGCGCCCGCGACCAGTCCTCCTCGCTGCCGCCGCGCGCCGACACGGACCGGGACAGGATCCGCTCCAGGAGCGGGCTCTGGGCACCCGTCTCGGAGCCGCTGCCGACCTCCTCGTGGTCGAAGGCGGCCAGCACGGGGACGAACGCGGGCTGCGTGGACCCGGTCGCCGCGTCCACCAGCGCGGTCACCCCCGCGTGCACCGAGACCTGGTTGTCCAGCCGCGAAGCCACCACGAACTCCCTTTCCACGCCCAGGTATCCGGGCGGCTGGATGTCGTGCAGGCTCAGGTCCCAGCCCAGCACGTCCGCCGGGTCCTCCCCGGCGGCCGCCGCGACCCGGCGCAGCAGCTCGCCCTCCTGCGGGGCGCCCAGCGCCCAGATCGGCGCGATGTGCCGCTGCCGGTCCAGTGCCACGCCCTCGTTCACCGAACGGTCCAGGTGGATCGCCAACTGGGGCACCCGCAGCAGGGGTTCGTCGATCTGGACGAGCCGGCTGCGCGGGACGCCGCCGGAGTCGCGGAGCGCGAGCCGGCCGGAGATGCCCAGGTCCCGGTCGAGCCAGGTGTTCAGCGGCACCCCGCCGTAGATCTCCACCCCGATCTGCCGCCACCCCGAAGTCCCGGTGTCCGGCGCGGGTTTGATCCGCAGGTTCGGCGAGTCGGTGTGGGTGCCGACGATCCGGAACGGGGTGTGGGCGGGCGCGCCCTCGGGGACGTACCAGGCGATCAGCGCACCGGCGCGGCTGACGAAGCAGCCGCCGGTCGCCCCCGTCCAGTCGTCCGTGCCGCGCAGTTCACGGAACCCGGCCTTCTCCAGACGCTGGGCCGCACTGGCCACCACGTGGTACGGGGACGGGCTGGCGGCGATGAAGGAGAGCAGGTCGTCGGTGTGGCTGCGGTGGGGGGCTGGAGTCATACGGCGTCCGCCTTTCCGGTGTTCGGCAGTGACTGGGAGGGTGACGGTCCGCCGGGCTGGTCGGGCCCGGCGCTGGCGCCCCGGGCGGAGCCCCCGGGGCCTTGGCCCGAGGGCCCCTGCGAGGGGCGCTCCCCGAGGAGCTCCCGCACCGGCCGGTCGGGCCGGGCGCAGAACTCCGCGAGCAGGTCGGTGTACGACCCGAGAAGGTCGTGGGCGGTCTCGTGGTCCCACAGGTCGGTGGAGAATTCCAGGAACGTTCGATAACCCTTCGCGGGGTCCCGGCGCGGCGCAAGCCCGAAGCACAACTCGCTGCGGGAAAGCGGCGGTGCCAGATCGGTCACCTCGACCCGCAGGCCGGGGATCTCGATGTCCGTGTCGACGGAGTTCTGGAACGCCAGGACGTGCGGCACCCGGTCGGGGACGCTGACAGCGCCCGCGTCCCGCATCGCCTGCATGATCCGTGCCGTGGGCAGCACATGCGCCATGGCGCCGAGCGCGCCCGCGCCCGTACGCACCGCGAGCTCCCCGCACGTCTCCTCAAGATTGGCTGAATCCAGTCGTACGCGGACCATCACCGCGGTGGACGTCATCGCCACGAGCGACTCCGAAGCGGTGCCCTCGCGGTTGGCGTACGGCACGCTCAGCAAGGTGTCCTCCTCCCCGGACAGCCGGGTCAGGAACACCCCGAGAGCCGCCGCCGCGACCGCGAACGGGGTGGTGCGCCGGGCGGTCGCCAACTCCTCCACCGCCGCGCGCAACTCGCCCGACGCGACCCCGCGCACCGTCTCCCCGTGCCCGCTCAGCTTCTGCGGCCGCGCCCGGTCCGTCGGTACGGGAACGGCGGACGGAACCCCGTCCAGATAGGCGGCACAGAACGCGGCCCGCTCCGTTTCGACGTCGGGATCGTGGTGCTCCCGCTGCCACCGGGCGTACCCGGGCGCCTGCATCGCCGGATCGGGCAGAGAGTGCGGAACGCCCGCCGCGGCCGCCGTGTACAGCGCGGCGATCTCCGCGAGCAGCACGGACAGGGACCAGCCGTCGGCGCACACGTGGTGCAGGACGAACATCAGCTCCCAGCGGTCCTCCTCGACCCGCAGCAGCCGCACCCGGGGCACCAGGGGCCGCCCCAGGTCGAAGGGGCCCGCCGCGTCCGCGCGGCACAGGGCGTCCGCCCGGGAGCGCCGATCATCGGCCGGCAGCCCGGTCAGGTCCGCCACCGGCAACGCCACCGGCCCCGCCGCCACCACCTCCTGCCACCACGGCCCGTCCGGCGCGTCCTCCTGGACGAACCGGGTCCGCAGCCCGTCGTGCCGGGCGATCACCTCGGACACGGCGGACCGCAGGGCCGCCGGGTCCAGCGCCCCGGTGAACGTGATCCGCGTGGGGACGTTCCATACGGCGGGGTCGGGCACGGCGTGGTGCCCGGCGATCATCCGGGCCTGCTGGTCGCTGACGGGGGCGCGGTCGACGACGTCGGTGTCCCCGGCCTCTGCTGCGGGCCCGTCGTCGCCCGCCAGCTGCCCGGTCATCGCCCGCAGGGTGGCGTCGGCGAAGAAGTCCGCCAGCGGGTAGTCGACGCCGAGGGTGTCCCGGACCCGGTTCACGAGGCGGATCGCGGCGATCGAATTGCCGCCCAGGTCGAAGAAGTTGCTGTCGGCGGGGAAGCCGCGCAGATCGAGGACGGATTCCCAGACCTCGCGCAGGACGACGGCGGCGTCCGCGGCGGGCGTCCCGGGCGAAGCGGCCGTCACGGCGTCCAACTGCTCGTCCAGCTGCGCGAGATACCCCTCCGCCGTCGCCGCGTCGAACAGGTCCGCGTCGTAGCGCAGCCGCAGCCGCAGGCTCCCGTCCGGAGCGTGGGTGGCCATCAGCGACAGCTCCAGCGGCGCCGACTCCGTCCCGGCCGCCACCGGCTCCGCACCCAGCCCGGGCAGATCGATTCCGGCCAGCGCCGCTCGGTCCAGATCGACCGAAACGGTCACCATCGGACGCGGATTCCCCGGGTCAGGACGGACGGCGGCGAGCAGGGCGTCCAGGTCCACCCCGCTGTGCTCCTCCGCCGCGAACAGCGCCCGGCCGGTGGCCCGTACGGCCTCCGGCAGCGGGGTGGAGTCCGTCGCGGAGAGCGACAGCGGCAGCAGCGCCACATGGAAGCCCACCGCGTCCGCCGTCTCCGCCCGCCGCCGCCCGAACGTGGTGCCCAGCAGGAACGCGTCCTGCCCCGACCGGCGCCGCAGCACCAGCTGCCAGGCGGTGCACAGCGTGGCGAACAGGGTCACGCCCTGCTGCCCGCTCCACTCCCGCAGTCCGTCCGCCCGCTCCCGGCCCACGGTCCGGGCCACCGCCCCGCCGCGCCCCGCCAC
>NTHE01000133.1 GCA_002551355.1 Streptomyces sp. man185
GATCGACACCCCCGCCTACTGGGTGGGGCAGATCCGCGAACCCGTCCGCTTCGCCGACGCACTCACCTCGCTCACCGGCGTACGGACCGCACTGGAACTGGGACCGGACGCAGTGCTGTCGGCGGCCGCCTCGGCGCTGCTGGACCAGGCCACGGCCGTGCCGGCACTGCGGCCCGGGCGCGACGAAACCGAAACTCTGCTCCGTGCTGTGGGCACCCTGCACGTGCGGGGTGTCGCGGTGGACTGGGCCGCCCTGCTCGCCCCCGCCGGCGGCCGGCGCATCGAGTTGCCCACCTACGCGTTCACCCGCGAGCGTTACTGGCCCTCGCCCTCAGCGGCGGCACACCCCGGTGACGTGGTATCCGCCGGGCTGGGGGAGACCGGGCACCCCGTCCTCGCCGCCGGCGTGGAACTCGCCGACGACGGACGTCTGTTGTTCACCGGACGCATCTCCCTGCGTACACACCCGTGGCTCGCGGAACACCGGGTGCACGGCCGGATCGTGGTGCCCGGCACGGTGTTCGTCGACCTCGCGGTGCGCGCCGGCGACCAGACGGACTGCGATGTCGTGGACGAACTGGTACTGCACGCGCCGCTGGTGCTGACCGCCGAAGAGTCCGTCCAGCTTCAGGTCACCGTGGGCGCCCTGGGCGAGGACGGGGGGCGGCAGATCACCGTCCACTCCCGAACGTCCGACGGCACCGGCTGGTTCGGGCAGCCGTGGACCAGGCACGCTTCCGGCGCGCTGCGGGCCGCCGCCCCGGTCGCCGGGCCCCCTCTGTCCTGGCCGCCGGCCGATGCGCAGGCTGTGCCGATCGACGAGCTCTACCCCGGGCTGGCCGAGGCCGGCCTGGACTACGGGCCCGTGTTCCGTGGCCTGCGCGGAGTCTGGCGAGCGGGTGAGGACCTCTGGGCCGAGGTCGAGCTGCCCGAGACGGCGCACGCCGACGCCGGACGCTACGGACTGCACCCGGCGCTCCTCGACGCCGCTCTCCACTCGCTCGCCGTGGGGGCGGTGGCCTCCGACGGCCCCGCCGGACCCCCCGGACTGCCGTTCTCCTGGTCGCAGATCGCCCTGAACGTCTCCGGCGCCACCACCCTGCGGGTGCGTGTCTCACCACGCGGCGCCGACGGGGTGGAGCTGTTGGCCCTCGACCCCGGCGGGCAGAGAGTCCTCTCGGTCGGCCGAGTGGTGCTGCGCCCCCTTGCCGAGGACGCCGCGACGGGTAGCGCCCTGGCGCGGCCGGTGCACCGGGTGGACTGGATTCCGCTCCCCGACACGGCTCGCACCGCCGGCACCTGGGTCGTCCTGGGCAACGACCCGTACGGTGCGGCCGGGGCCCTCTCGGCCCTGGGAGCCGACTGCACGCGGGCGTCCGACATCGCCTCGGTCTCGGCCGACTTTCTGCTGGTCACCTCGGCACCGGTCGACGGCGGGGACGACGGCGGGGATGACGCGGAGGCGCGGGTGACCGCGATGCTGGCCACCGTCCAGGACTTCCTGGCCCGCGAGCACACCGATGCCACACTCGTGGTGCTCACCCGGGGCGCCGTTGCCGCCGGCACGGGCGAGGACCTGTCCGACATGGCGGGCGCAGCCGTGCGCGGCCTGCTGCGCAGCGTGCAGTCGGAGAACCCCGGCCGCCTGCTGCTGGTCGACCTCGACACCGACCCGTGGACCGCGCTGCTCAGCGCGCCCGGTGCGAACGAACCGGAACTCGCCGTCCGCGAAGGCCGGTTGTACGCCGCCCGTCTGACCTCGCCCGCGGAACGCACCCTGCGGGCGCCCGAGGGCCCGTGGCGTGTGGGTGTGGTGTCGCGGGGTGCCGTCGAGGGTGTGGGGCTGGTGCCCGCGCCGGATGCGGAAGCCGCACTGGAAGCAGGACAGGTGCGGGTGGCTGTACGCGCGGCGGGGATGAACTTCCGCGATGTGCTGAACGTGCTCGGTATGTACCCCGGAGAGGTGGAGCTGGGGGGCGAGGCCGCTGGTGTGGTGGTGGAAACCGGGCCCGGGGTGTCGAAACTCGCTGTGGGGGACCGGGTACTGGGGTTCTTCAGCGGGGCGATGGGGCCGTTGGCGGTGGCGGACGAGCGGCTGGTGGCTCCCGTTCCGCGGGGATGGTCCTACGCCCAGGGCGCCGCGGTCCCGATCGCGTTCGTGACGGCGTACTACGGGTTGCTGAACGTGGGCGGTCTGACGGCCGGGGAATCGGTGCTGGTCCACGCGGCCGCGGGCGGGGTCGGGATGGCGGCGGTGCAGATCGCGCGTCATACGGGAGCCGAGGTGTACGGCACGGCCTCCCCCGGCAAGTGGGGCGCGACCGGGCTGGACACGGGGCACCTCGCCTCCTCGCGGGATCTGGAGTTCGAGAAGATCTTCGCGGAGCGTACGGGCGGGCGCGGGGTGGATGTGGTGCTGAACGCGTTGGCGGGCGAGTTCGTCGACGCTTCGGTCCGGCTGCTGACCGAGGGCGGACGGTTCGTGGAGATGGGGAAGGCGGACATCCGTGATCCGGACTCGGTGGATGACCGGATGTACCGTGCGTTCGACCTGAGCGAGGCGGGCCCCGAGCTGATCGGGCAGATGCTGGACGACGTGCTGGCCCTGTTCGCGCGGGGTGTGCTCAGTCTGCCGCCGGTGCGGACTTTCGACGTACGGCGAGCGCCCGACGCGTTTCGTTTCATGAGCCAGGCCCGGCATGTGGGCAAGGTCGTGCTGTCCGTACCCCATGCGGTGGAACCGGGCGGCACGGTGCTGATCACCGGTGGCACGGGTGCTCTGGGCGCGCTGATCGCCCGGTACCTGGTGGACCGGCGCGAGGTGGACACGCTGCTGCTGCTCAGCCGCCGTGGCCCGGACGCCGAAGGCGCGGACACTCTGGCGGCGGACCTCGAGGCCGCCGGAGCGCGGGTCGAGATCGTGGCCTGCGACGTCGCCGATCCCGAAGCACTGGCCGAGGTGCTGGACGGGCGACGCATCAGCTCCGTCTTCCACCTCGCGGGTGTCCTGGACGACGGTGTGGCCACCGCCCTCACACCCGACCGCGTCGCCCCGGTGCTGGCAACCAAGATCACTGCGGCGCGCGCTCTGCACCACCTTGTCCCCGACGCGGAGGAGTTCGTGCTCTTCTCGTCCGTCTCCGCCGTCCTGGGCACCCCCGGCCAGGCGTCGTACGCCGCGGCCAACGCCTACCTCGACGCCCTGGCCCACCACCGCCATACCTGCGGGCTGCCGGCCCTGTCCCTGGCCTGGGGCCCGTGGGACGTCGGCGCGGGGATGCTCGGTGTCCTCACCGACGACGACCGCCGGCGGGCCACCCGCTCCGGTCTGCCCGTGCTCACCGCCGACGAGGGCCTGGTCCTGCTCGACGAGGCTCTCACCGGCCCCGACCCCGCCGTGGTGCCGGGTGCCGTCGATGTCACCGGGTTCGCCGGCCGCCCCGACGTGCCGCATCTGCTGCGTGGTCTGGTACGGGGCCGCCGGCGCACCGCCGCCGCGGCCCGGGAGACCGGGTTCGCCGACCGGCTGCGGGCCCTGCCTCCTGCCGAGCGGGCGCAGGTGCTGCTGGACTGGGTGAGGTCGGAGGCGGCCACCGTGCTCGGCTTCGCCGGTGCGGACGCCGTCGAACGGGACCGGGCGTTCAAGGACCTGGGCTTCGACTCGCTGACCGCCGTGGAACTGCGTAACCGGCTCGGCGCGGCCACCGGCACCCGGCTGCCCGCCACCCTCGTCTTCGACTACCCGACGCCCGACGCGCTCGCCGAGCGGCTCGGGGCCGATCTGGTGCCGCCCACGCACGACCCGGCGGAGGCCATGATGGCCGAACTGGACCAGCTGGAGTTCGCCTCGGCCGAGTTGTCCGACAGCGACCGTGCCCGCCTGCGCGTCAGGATGAACGCCCTGCTCGCCCGGTGGGCGGACGGACCCGAGAGCCGGAACACCGCCGGCGAGGGCCGGGACGCAGATCTGCACTCCGCCACCGAGGAGAACATCTTCGCGCTCATCGACAACGAACTGGAGAGCCCGTGACCCACCACTGAGCGGACCCCGCCGGGTGCTGGAGTTCACCCGAGTGTGTTCCGTTACGGAGGTATTCCGCGAATGTTCCCGGAATACCTCCCAGGGCGGCCGGGTGATGACGCGGACGGGTTTCCGGGCCGTCCGGACCACCTGGCGTATTCGGACGGCCCGGCCCCTCTTCGCGCCGGTCATTCCCGGCGTGCCGGTCCGCCGCCCCGCACCCGGACCGACCTCATGGTTCGTCCCCCCTAGGGGTGGGCTAGGGGTTGTCTGTGCCTTGGAGTCGTTCGTAGCCTCAGTGAGGGTTTTTGCTGGTGGTATTGGGGCGATTTCCGGGAACCCGAAAAGATTCGGGACCCCGAAGAAACCATGCAATACGCGGCCCGTGCGATCTGTGCGAGATTCCCCGCGCGAAAAAATTAGTGAACTGCCGGTCCGGAGAAGGTGGCATCGAGTGGCCGACAATCAGAAGTATCTCGACTACCTCAAGCGGCTCACCGCAGACCTGCGGCAGACCCGGCGCCAGCTGCGGGAGGTCGAGGCGCGCGGGAACGACCCGGTGGCGATCGTCGGCATGGGCTGCCGCTACCCCGGGGGCGTGCACTCCCCGGAGGACCTCTGGCATTTGGTCTCCGAAGGCCGTGACGGCATCTCCGGATTTCCCCTCGACCGCGGCTGGGACACCGCCGTATACGACGACGACCCCGACACCGCCGGCACGACCTACGTGCGCGAAGGCGGATTCCTCCACGACGCGGGCGAGTTCGACGCCGGCCTGTTCGGTATCTCCCCCCACGAGGCGCTCGCGATGGACCCCCAGCAGCGGCTGATGCTGGAGACCTCCTGGGAAGCCCTGGAACGCGCGGGCATCGACCCGCTGTCCCTGCGCGGAACCCGCACCGGCGTCTTCATCGGCTCCTCGTCGTCCGCCTACGGCACCGGACTGCGAGCCCTCCCGCCGGGCGTCGAGGGCCATCTGCTCACCGGCAGCGCGCCCAGCGTCGTCTCCGGCCGCGTCGCCTATGCCCTGGGCCTCGAAGGGCTCGCGGTCACCGTGGACACCGCCTGCTCCTCGTCGCTGGTCGCCACCCACCTCGCCGTGCAGGCGCTGCGCAACGGCGAGTGCGACACCGCGCTCGCGGGCGGCGTCACCGTCATGATCAGCCCGGGTATCTTCACCGAGTTCAGCAGGCAACGAGGCCTGGCGTCCGACGGCCGCTGCAAGCCGTTCTCCGCCGACGCCGACGGCACCGGCTGGTCCGAGGGCGCCGGCGTCCTCGTGCTGCGCCGCCTCTCGGACGCCCGCCGCCGTGGCGACCGGGTCCTTGCCGTGATCAAGGGCTCCGCGGTCAACCAGGACGGCGCGTCCAACGGCCTGACCGCGCCGAACGGCCCCTCGCAGGAACGGGTTATCCGCGCCGCGCTGGAGAACGCCCGGCTCGCCGCCGCCGATATCGATGTGGTGGAGGCGCACGGCACGGGGACGACGCTGGGTGATCCGATCGAGGCGCAGGCGTTGCTCAACGCCTATGGGCAGGACC
>NTHE01000134.1 GCA_002551355.1 Streptomyces sp. man185
GCGCAGGCGTTGCTCAACGCCTATGGGCAGGACCGGCCGCAGGGCCGTCCGCTGTGGCTGGGGTCGGTCAAGTCGAACATCGGACACTCCCAGGCCGCGTCCGGTGTCGCCGGCCTCATCAAGATGGTGATGGCCCTGCGCGGCGAGGAGATGCCGCCCACCCTCCACGTCACCGAGCCCACCCCGCACGTCGACTGGTCCCAGGGCCAGGTCCGGCTGCTGACCTCCCCGACAGCCTGGCCGCAGGACCCCGAGCGGCCCCGCCGCGTGGGCGTCTCCTCGTTCAGCATCAGCGGAACCAACGCCCACCTCGTCCTGGAGAGCGCCGACGCCGCGGCCGCACCGACCGACGACCAGCCCGAGGACCAGACCGACCACCAGCCCGAGGACAGGGCCGACGCCACCGACGAGCCCGCTCCGCGCATCGCCGACACCACGGTGCTGCCCTGGATCCTGTCCGCCCGCACCCCCGAGGCACTGCGGGGACAGGCCGAACGGCTGACCGGCGTCGCCGAGAGCCTCGACCCGGCAGGTGTCGCCCGCACCCTCGCCGCGGGGCGGGCGGTGCTGGAGCATCGTGCGGTGGTGCTGGGGTCGGATCGTGTGGGGGCGTTGGGGGCGTTGGCGCGGGGTGTTCCGCATGCGGGTGTGGTGCGGGGTGTTGCTCGTTCCGGAGTGTCTGCGGTGTTCGTGTTTCCCGGTCATGGGGCGCAGTGGGCGGGGATGGGTGCGGAGTTGCTGGAGCGGGAGCCGGTGTTCGCGGGGGCGATGGCGGAGTGTGGGCGGGTGTTGGAGCCGTTCACCGGTTTTTCGTTGGTGGAGGTGGTGCGTTCGGGGGTGGGGCTGGAGCGTGCCGAGGTGGAGCAGCCGGTGTTGTGGGCGGTGATGGTGTCGCTGGCGAGGCTGTGGGCTTCGGTGGGTGTGGTGCCGTCCGCGGTGGTGGGTCATTCGCTGGGGGAGATCGCGGCGGCGGTGGTTGCGGGTGGGTTGTCCTTGGAGGACGGGGCGCGCGTGGTGGCGTTGCGGGCGCGGGTGATTGCCGAGGAGTTGGTGGGGCGCGGGGGGATGGTGTCGCTCGCTCTGCCGGTTTCGGAGGTGGAGGAGTTGGTGGGCCGGTGGCCGGGGTTGTCGGTGGCGGCGGTCAATGGTCCGGGTTCGACGGTGGTGTCGGGTGATGTGGCGGGTGTTGAGGGGGTGTTGGCGCACTGTGAGGGTGCGGGGGTCAGGGCTCGGCGGGTAGCGATCGATTATGCGTCGCATTCGGTGCAGGTGGAGCGGGTCCGGGAGCGGTTGCTGGAGGTGCTGGCTCCGGTGGTGCCGGTGTCTTCGGGGGTGCCGTTCTTCTCGTCGGTGTCGGGGGAGCGGTTGGACACTGCGGGGCTGGATGCGGGTTACTGGTATGAGAATCTGCGGAGCAGGGTGCGGTTCGGGGATGTTGCGGATGTGCTGCTGGCCGAGGGGCGCACGGTGTTCCTGGAGGTCAGTGCGCATCCGGTGCTGGCGGTGGGTCTGCAGGAGGCGATGGAGGCCGCCGACCGTTCCGGGACGGTGCTGGGCACGTTGCGTCGGGGCGAGGGCGGACCTGAGCGGTGGATGACCGCGCTGGCCGAGGCACACGTCCACGGCCTCCCCGTCAACTGGCTATCCGTTCCAGCGGGAACGCTTCTGGCCCGAGAGCCGGGCGCTGCCCGCCGACGTCTTCGCCATGGGCCTCGACCGCGCCGACCACCCGATGCTCGGCGCGGCGGTGCCGGTGGCCGGCACGGAGGGAGTACTGCTCACCGGACGGATCGCCGCCGACACCCACCCCTGGATCGCCGACCACGTCCTGCTGGGCACCGTCCTGCTGCCCGGCACCGCCCTGATCGAACTCGCCGTCCGGGCCGGCACGTCGGTCGGCTGCCCCCACCTGGACGACCTCGCCCTGGAGGCCCCCCTCACCCTGCCCCAGGGGCGGGCGGCCGTCCTGCAGATCGTCGTCGGGGACAGCACCCCCGCACAGAGCACCCGCACCCTCACCGTCTACTCCCGCCTCGAGGGCGACGACGGAGCCTGGACCCGCAACGCCAGAGGCACGGTGCGCGCCGCCGACCCGGCCGGGTACGTCCCGGAACCGGTCCCGTGGCCACCCACGAACGCCGAACCGGTCGACCTGACCGGGTTCTACGAACCCACCGCCGACAGCGGCTACGGATACGGACCCGCCTTCCGGGGCCTGCGCTCCGTCTGGCGGCGGGACGGCGAAGTGTTCGCCGAGGTCGCCCTTCCCCACGAAGTCCGCGCCGACGCCGCGGGATTCGCTCTGCACCCGGCCCTGTTCGACGCCGCCCTGCACGCCATCGGAGCCGGAGAACTTCTCTCCGGCACCAACGGGGTACAGATCCCCTTCGCCTGGCAGGGCGTCACCTCGTACGCGGCAGGCGGCACCGAACTGCGGGTCCGCCTCAGCCGGCACGCCGAACGCGAATCCGTGACCCTGGAAGCCGTGACCACCACCGGCGCCCCGGTGCTCCACGTCGAGTCGCTGGAGTTCCGCCCGGTCTCCGCCGCCCAACTGACCTCCGCGAACGGCCCCGGCGACGCGCTCTTCACCATCGACTGGAACTCCGCCGCCCCCGGCCCGATCCCCGCGTCCTGGGCAGTGGTCGGCGGCGACATCCTCGGCGCGGCCGACCAGCTGGCCGAGGAGGACCTCGCCGTCGAATGGCACGCCGACCCCGCCGCGCTCATCGAATACGTCGACGCGGGCATGAACGTACCCGAGGTCGTCCTCCTCTCCGGGGCGGGAACACCGGATGACGAAGACACCGAGGCGGTGCACCACCGGGTGGCCGAGGTACTCCACACCGCACAGACCCTCCTCAAGGACCCGCGCTTCGACGAGTCCCGCATCGTGCTGCTCACCTGCGGGTCCGTCGCCGTCCGGGACGATGAGGACGTCACCGACCTGCCCGGCGCGGCCGCCCGGGGACTGCTCCGGTCGGCACATTCCGAACACCCCGGCCGGTTCGTGCTCGTCGACACCGACGGCGACCTCACCGGGCTCGCCGAGGCACTCGTCCCGGGCGAGCCGGAGACCGCGCTGCGCGGCGGATCCCCACTGGTGCCACGCCTGGTCCGCGCCAGGCCTGCCGGCGAGCCCACGCTGCCCGCCGGAACCGTCCTGATCACCGGCGGCACCGGAGGCCTCGGCAGTCTGGTCGCCCGGCACCTCGCCGCCGCCCACGGCGTCACCGAACTCCTCCTGCTCAGCCGCTCCGGCCCGGACGCCCCCGGAGCCGCCGACCTCACCACCGATCTCGCCGCTCTCGGCGCCCGGGCCGAGATCGTGGCCTGCGACGCCGCCGACGAGGACCGTCTCGCCGAGGTGCTGACCGGCCGGCGGATCGCCACCGTGGTACATGCGGCGGGCACCCTCGACGACGGCGTCTTCGAGTCGATGACACCCAAACGCGTCGCGGCGGTACTGCGCCCCAAGACCGACGCGGCGCTCCACCTGAGCAAACTGGCCGGGGCCGAACTGTTCGTGTTCTTCTCCTCCACCACCGGCACCTTCGGAGCACCCGGCCAGGCCAACTACGCCGCCGCCAACGCCGCTCTGGACGCACTGGCCGCCAGGATCCGCGCCCGGGGCCGGGACGCCCTCTCCGTCGGCTGGGGCATGTGGGCCACCGGCACCGGCATGACCGGCCACCTCTCCGACGCCGAACGCGAGGACGCGACCGGCAGCGGAACCGCTCTGTCCGACCAGGACGGCCTCACCCTGCTCGACGCCGCCCTCACCACCGGCCGCTCCCACCTGGTCGCAGCACGCCTGGACCTGACCGCCGTGCGGGCCCACGCGCACAGCGTTCCGGTTCCCGCACTGCTGCGCACCCTCGTTCCACCGCCGGCCCGGCGGAAGGCCGAGGGGGAGAGGCAGGACACGTCCTCGCTCAGCGCCCGCCTGGCCCCCCTCGACCCGTCCGAGCGGCGGCAGGTGGTGCTCGACCTGGTCCGCGGCCACGCGGCCGCGGTCCTCGGACACGCCTCCGCCGAGGCCATCCACCCCGAACTGGGCTTCACCGACCTGGGATTCAGCTCGCTCAGCGCGGTCGAGATGCGCAACCAGCTCAGTGCCGCCACCGGCCTGCGACTGCCGACCACACTGGTCTTCGACCACCCGAACGCCGCCCGCCTCACCGACCACCTGCTGGAACAACTGGTGATCGAGAACGCCGAGGCCGGCCCCGCCACACTCCTGGCCGACCTGGACCGGCTCGACGCCGCCCTCACCGGGACCACCCCGGGGGACGAGACCCGCAGCCGCGTGATCTCGCGGCTGCACGCGCTGCTGGCCCGCCACGACACCGCGGACGACCCGGGCCTGGTCACCGCCGCCGCACACCTCGACGCGGCGGACGACGACAACCTCTTCGCCTTCATCGACAACGAACTGGGAGCCTGAGGCGATGCCGGACGAGACAGTCGGCGCACGTACCGTGTCCACCGAGGACAAGCTGCGGGACTACCTGAAAAGGGTCACCGCGGACCTCACCTCGGTGCGCCAACGCCTCCGTGCCGCGGAATCCACCGAGCACGAGCCGATCGCCGTCATCGGCATGTCCTGCCGCTTCCCCGGCGGGGTCGACTCGCCCGAGGCGCTGTGGCGCCTGGTGCGCGACGGCGTCGACGCGATGGGCGACTTCCCCGCCACGAGGCCCTTGCGATGGACCCCCAGCAGCGGCTGATGCTGGAGACCTCCTGGGAGGCCGTGGAACGCGCGGGCATCGACCCGCTGTCCCTGCGCGGGAGCCGCACCGGCGTCTTCACCGGTGTCATGTACAACGAATACGCCTCGCGCGTCATGTCCGTCCCGGACGAGGTCGCCGGACACCTGGGCACCGGCAACAGCGGAAGCGTCGTCTCCGGCCGGGTCGCCTACACCCTGGGGCTGGAGGGCCCGGCCCTGACCGTGGACACCGCCTGCTCCTCGTCCCTGGTGGCACTGCACCTGGCCATGCGGTCGCTGCGCAGCGGGGAGAGTTCACTGGCCCTGGCCGGCGGCGTCGCGGTCATGGTCACTCCCAACACCTTCGTCGACTTCGCCCTGTCCGGAGGCCTCGCCTCCGACGGCCGCTGCAAGGCCTTCTCCGCCGACGCCGACGGCACCGGCTGGTCCGAGGGGGTGGGGGTGCTGCTGGTGGAGCGGCTCTCCGACGCCGTANTCCGACGGCCGCTGCAAGGCCTTCTCCGCCGACGCCGACGGCACCGGCTGGTCCGAGGGGGTGGGGGTGCTGCTGGTGGAGCGGCTCTCCGACGCCGTACGCAACGGGCACGAGGTCCTGGCCGTGGTGCGCGGCTCCGCCGTCAACCAGGACGGCGCGTCCAGCGGCCTGACCGCGCCGAACGGTCCCTCGCAGCAGCGGGTCATCCACCAGGCGCTTGCGGCGGCCCGGCTGACCGCCGCCGATATCGATGTGGTGGAGGCGCACGGCACGGGGACGACGCTGGGTGATCCGATCGAGGCGCAGGCGTTGCTCAACGCCTATGGGCAGGACCGGCCGCAGGGCCGTCCGCTGTGGCTGGGGTCGGTCAAGTCGAACATCGGACACTCCCAGGCCGCGGCCGGTGCCGGTGGTGTGATCAAGATGGTGCAGGCGCTGCGTCACGGGGTGATGCCGCGGACCCTGCACGCGCAGGAGCCCACCCCGCACGTGGACTGGTCCTCGGGGGCCGTCGAGCTGCTGACCGAGGAGCGGGAGTGGGACAGCGGGCAGCAGCCGCGCCGTGCCGCGGTGTCCTCCTTCGGTGTCAGCGGCACCAACGCCCATGTGGTGCTGGAGGAATACCGGGCACCGGAGCCGGCCCAGGCGCCCGCGGAGACGACGGCACCGGCCCGCCCCGCCCACCCGGCCACCCCCTGGATCCTGTCCGGGCGCACCCAGCAGGCCCTGCGGGGACAGGCCGGACACCTGCTCCGCCACCTCCAGGACGCCGGGGAGGAGAACGCCCCCGCCCCCGCGGACATCGGCTTCTCCCTGGCCACCACCCGGGCGATGCTGGAGCACAGCGCGGTGGTGCTGGCCGAGGACCACGCCGGGTTCCGCCGCGGCCTTGCCGCGCTGGCCGAGGGCCGGGAGACGGCGGAAGTGATCGCCCGCACCCAGGACGCGGGGCAGGGCGGCACGGTGTTCGTCTTTCCCGGCCAGGGCTCGCAGTGGGCGGGAATGGCCGCGGAACTGCTGGACCAGGAGCCCGTGTTCGCCGAAGCGATGGCGCAGTGCCACCGGGCACTGGAACCGTTCACCGAATTCTCCCTGCTGGAGGTGGTGCGCGCAGAGGGCGCCGAACTCGAGCGGGTGGAGGTCGTCCAGCCGGTCCTGTGGGCGGTGATGGTGTCACTGGCCAGGCTGTGGGCCTCGGTGGGCGTGGTGCCCGCCGCGGTGGTGGGGCACTCCCAAGGAGAGATCGCGGCGGCCGTGGTCGCCGGCGGGCTGTCCCTGGACGACGGGGCACGGGTGGTGGCACTCAGAGCCCGTGCGGTCGCCCGGGAGCTGGCGGGGCAGGGCGGAATGGTGTCCCTCGCACTGCCGGTCCTGCAGGCGCAGGAGCTGGCGGCGCGGTGGCAGGGGCTGTCGGTGGCGGTGGTCAACGGGCCCGGCTCCACGGTGGTCTCCGGCGACGCGGACGCCGTCGAGGAACTACTGGCGCACTGCGCGGAAGAAGAGATCAGAGCACGGCGCATCCCGGTGGACTACGCCTCGCACTGCGCGCAGGTGGAGCAGATCCGCGAGCGGCTGCTGCACGACCTCGCCCCGGTCGCACCGACCTCCTCGACCGTGCCGTTCTACTCCACGGTGACCGGCCTGCGGAAGGACACCGCCGGGCTCGACGCGGACTACTGGTACGACAACCTGCGCAACACCGTCCGGTTCGAAGAGGTCACCCGCACCCTGCTGACCGAGGGGCGCACCCTGTTCCTGGAGGTCAGCCCGCACCCCGGCCTCAACCAGGGGATCGGCGAGAGCGTCGAGGCCCTGGGACTGCGCGCCTCCGTCCTGTGCACCCTGCGCCGCGGCGAGGGCGGAGCCCGGCGCTGGCTCACCGCCGTCGCCGAGGCAGCCGTGCACGGCGTCCGCGTCGACTGGGCCGCCGTGTACGCCGGCCGCGGCGGCACCCGCGTCGAACTGCCCACCTACGCCTTCCAACGCCGCCGCTACTGGCTGGACACCGTCGAACTCGAACCACCCGCCGCGGACCACTCCCAGGACCGGTTCTGGTCCGCCGTCGAACAGGAGGACCTGCCCGCCCTCCAGCGCATGCTCGACGTGAGCGGCCGCACCCCGCTCGAGGAAGCGCTGTCCGCCCTCTCCACATGGCACCGGCGAGACCGCGAACGCAGCCGGATCGAGGGCTGGCGCTACGCGACCGCCTGGACCCCCGCCCAGCTCCCCGCCGGGCGGCTCGACGGCCGCTGGGTGGTGGCCGTACCGCCCGACCACCGGGCACACCCCATGGTCACCGCCGTCACCGAGACCCTGGCAGCGGCCGGCGCCGCCCCCGAACTGCTGCCCGTCTCCCACCAGGACGAGCGCGGCGCCCTCGCCGAGCGGCTGCGCGGCGCGAGCGGCGTGCTGTCACTGCTCTTCCTCACCGACGGTCACACCCCCGGACACCCCGCCACCCCGGCCGCCTTCGCCCTCACCATCACCCTGCTGCACGCCGTGCACGACACCGGCGAGCCGCTGCGCCTGTGGTGTGCCACCTCCGGCGCCGTCGCAGCCGGAGGCGGGGACACGGTCACACACCCCGACCAGGCTCTGACCTGGGGCCTCGGCCGGGTCGCCGCCCACGAGTACACCCAGTGGGGCGGGCTGGTCGACCTGCCCGCCGAACCCGAACCGCGCGCGCTCGCCCGGCTCGCCGCCGTCCTCGCCGGCACCGACGAGGACCAGGCGGCGATACGCGCCACCGGAGTCTTCGTGCCCCGCCTGCGCCGCGCCGAGCCGACCCCGCTCCGACGGGTGTGGCAGCCGTCCGGCACCGTACTGGTCACCGGCGGCACCGGCGGCGTCGGCGCACACGTCGCCCGATGGCTCGCCGCCTCGGGCGCCGAACACCTGCTGCTCCTCAGCCGGCGCGGCCCCGAGGCCCCCGGCGCGGCGGAACTGGCCGCCGAGCTACGGGAGTCGGGTACCGAGGTCACCGTGGCCGCGGTGGACGCGGCCGACCACGACGCACTGGCCGCCGCCGTCGCCGACCTCCCCCCCGACCGGCCGCTGACCGCCGTCTTCCACGCCGCCGGCGTCGTCGACTCCAGCATCGTGGACTCGCTCACCCCGGACCGCGTCGAGACCGCGCTGCGGGCCAAGGCCGCCAGCGCCCTCAACCTGCACCGGATCACCGCGGATCTGGACCTGTCGGCCTTCGTCCTCTTCTCGTCGCTCGCCGGCGTCTTCGGCTCGGCCGGGGAGGGCAACTACGCCCCCGGCAACGCCTTCCTGGACGCCTTCGCGCAGTACCGCCGCTCCCAGGGCCTCCCCGCGACCTCGGTGGCCTGGGGTTCATGGGCCGACGGCGGCATGGCCGAGGGCGACTTCGGCGACGTCCTGGAGCGCCACGGCATCTTCCGCATGGAGCCCCAACTCGCCCTGGCCGGACTGCGTACGGCGCTGGAACGCGACGAGACCGCGCTCGCCCTCGCCGACATCCGCTGGGAGGTCTTCTCCTGGTTCTTCACCGCCACCCACCCCAGCCGCCTGCTCGACGAACTCCCCGACGTGCGCAAGCTCCGCCGGACATCTCAGCAGAGCCCCGCCCAGGACCCTGCCGCCGACCAGGAGAGCCTGCCGCCGGCCCAGCGGCTGGCGGGAGCCTCTGAGGCCGAGCGCAACCGGTTCCTGCTCGAACTGGTCCGTGACCAGGTGGCGCTCGTGCTCGGCTACGAGTCGGGCTCCGAGGTGGAACCGGGCCGGGCACTGGGCGAACTCGGCCTCACCTCGGCGGGCGCCGTCGAACTGCGCAACCGCCTCACCTTCACCACCGGTCTGCGTATCGCCGCGACCGCCGTCTTCGACCACCCCAGCCCGCTGGCCCTCTCCCGCTTCCTGTCCACCGAGATCACCGGCGCGAACACCGACGGCACCCCCGAGGCCGCCGCTCCCGCGGTGCCCGCACCTGACAGCACCCCCGTCGCGGACGACCCCATCGTCATCGTCGGCATGGCCTGCCGCTTCCCCGGCGGCGTCCGCTCCCCGGAAGACCTGTGGACACTGGTCGAGTCCGGCACCGACGCCATGGGCCCGTTCCCCGCCGATCGCGGCTGGGACCTCGACGCGCTCGGCGGCGACTACCCGCACACAGGCGGCTTCCTCCCCGACGCGACCGCCTTCGACGCCGAACTGTTCGGCATCTCGCCGCGCGAGGCGCTGGCCATGGACCCCCAGCAGCGACTGCTCCTCGAAGCCTCCTGGGAGGTACTGGAGCACGCGGGCATCCACCCCCGGTCACTGGCCGGCTCACGCACGGCCGTGTACGCCGGCACCGGCGGTCAGGACTACCTGAGCGTGCTGGCGGCCGACCCCGAGGCCGGCGACGGCTACCTGGTCACCGGCGGTTCCCCCAGCGTGCTGTCCGGCCGGGTCGCCTACGCCTTCGGGCTGGAGGGCCCGGCGGTCACCGTGGACACCGCCTGCTCCTCGTCCCTGGTCGCGCTCCACCTGGCCTGCCAGTCGCTGCGGCACCAGGAGAGCGACCTCGCCCTGGTCGGCGGGGTCAACGTGCTCTCCATGCCGTCCGTCTTCGCCGAGTTCAGCAAGCAGCGCGGCCAGGCCGCCGACGGCCGTTGCAAGGCGTTCTCCGCCTCCGCGGACGGTGCCGGATGGGGCGAGGGCGTCGGCGTCCTGCTGGTGGAGCGGCTCTCCGACGCCCGCCGGCTCGGGCACGAGGTGCTGGCCGTGGTCCGCGGCAGCGCCATCAACTCCGACGGGGCCTCGAACGGCCTGACGGCGCCGAACGGGCCCTCGCAGCAGCGGGTGATCCGCGCGGCGCTGGCCTCGGCCGGACTGGAGGCGACCGACGTCGACCTGATGGAGGCCCACGGCACGGGCACGCGGCTCGGTGACCCGATCGAGGCACAGGCCCTGCTGGCGACGTACGGCAAGAACCGCACCGAACCCCTCTACCTGGGGTCGGTGAAATCCAACATCGGCCACACCCAGGCCGCCGCCGGTGTCGTGGGCGTGATCAAGGCCGTCATGGCACTGCGCCACGGCGTGCTGCCCCGCACCCTGCACGCCAACGAGCCGACCCCCGAGGTCGACTGGACGTCCGGCAGGGTGGAACTGCTCACCGAGAACCGCACCTGGCCGCGGGCGGCCCGTCCGCGCCGGGCCGGCGTCTCCTCCTTCGGGATCAGCGGGACCAACGCGCACACCATCCTGGAACAGGCCCCGGAAACGGCCCAGGCACCCGTCCGCGCACGAGGCGACCGCCCGAACCTCCCGCTGCCCCTCCCGCTGTCCGGCGCCACGCCGGACGCACTCGCCCGCCAAGCCGCCCTGCTCGCCGGGCTGGACGCCGACCCCGCCGACCTGGCGCACTCCCTGGCCACCACACGCGCCGAACTGGCACACCGCGCCGTGGTCTTCGCCCCCCACACAGCCGCACTGACAGCCCTCGCCCTCGGCGAGCACACCCAGGAAACGGTGTCCGACAAGATCGTCCACGGCTCCCTCGCTCTGCTGTTCCCGGGTCAGGGGTCGCAGCGGCCGGGGATGGGCCGTGAGCTGTACGAGGCGTTCGGAGTCTTCGCGGATGCTTTCGACGCGGTGTGCGCCCGGGTGGATGTGGGCCGTCCGTTGCGTGAAGTGGTGTTCGGGGAGGATGCCGGTCTGCTGGAGCGGACGGTGTTCGCGCAGGCGGGTTTGTTCGCTGTGGAGGTGGCGCTGTTCCGGCTGGTGGAGTCG
>NTHE01000135.1 GCA_002551355.1 Streptomyces sp. man185
GGCGGCGGGGCCCGGCGTGGGAACGCCCGGACCGCCCGGCCCCCCGGGACCGCCGTGGCCCGCCACCGGACCGCCGGGGGCGCCAGGACCGCCCGGGAACGGGGCGCGGGCATCGCTGGGCACCACGGGGATGCCGCTCGTCAGCGTGTCGCCCGAGACATGGCCGCCGGGGCCGGGTTCGGGCGCCGGGGCCTGCGGCGTGAGGATCGCGGTGTCGTCGGACATCCGGGGCGGTACGCCGCCGGGGGTGCCCGGGACCATCGGTCCGGGGCCGCCGAGGCCCGGGACGCCGTCGAGGTTCGGGGTCAGCGAGGAGGTGCCGGTGACCGGTCCCGTGGTGGGGCCGGACGGGCCGGCCGTCCGCACTCCGGGGCCGGGGGTGGCACGCGGGCCGCCGCCGGGGGGCTCGGAGCCGTAGCCGTCGAGCGCACTGCGGCCGGGGCCGGGCTCGCCCGGACCGCCGCCGGGCTGCGGGGAGTCCGAGAAGTACGGCAGGTCGGGGCGCGAGCGGCCCGCGCCACCGTCGGAAGCGCCGCCCGGGCCGCCGGGACCGCCCGCACCCGGACCACCCGGGCCGGAAGGCGCGCCGCCGGGCGCACCGGTGCCCTGAGCTGCTGCCGCCGGTCCGGTGGCCGGGGCCTTGCGCGGGGCGAACCAGTCGCTGCCGCTCTTCTCCCGGGCCGGCTTCTCCCCGGGCGTCGGGTCGGCGGCCGGACCGCCGTCCCGGGGCCGGTCCGCGGGCGCTCCGCCGTTCGGGCCGCCAAAGCGGTCCGATGCGCCGGCGCCGGGTGCGGGCGGCGGGGTGCCGGGGCGCGGGGTGGCGCCGGTGCGCTCCGCGTCGGAACGGCCGCCGTCGCCGGAGATGTCGCTCGCCGCCATCGGCGTACGCATCACGACCGGCGGGATGGGGCGCGACCCGGGGATGTTGATCCGGATGCGCGTCGTCAGCGTCGTCTCGGTCTTCGGTTCCTCGGGCCGGGGCGGATCCACGGATTCCGGGTTCTCGTCAGAGCCGTCCTGCGACGGGTGGAGCGACGGATACTGGCGGGATCCGTACGGCGGCGTACCCGAGGGGTACGCGGCTCCGCCGCGGCCCTGGGGCCCGGAGGACGAACTGTCAGTTTCACGACTCAAAGCAGGTTCTCCCGATTGGCTCCGCCGCCCGTACTTCCCCCATGCCGCAGGCCAGGGGACGGCTCGGCGCGCGCACCACCATACTGGCCGCCGCCGTCGGACACTCCGCGACCGGGTGAAACCTCCACCCGTGCCTCACACCTGTGGGGGTCGTTCCGGACCCGGACTTGGCACTTCACGTACCGGACCGGCCGCTGTGGATGGCTGATTGCGGCACTTTGGTGGTGGTGGCGCACATCACAGCGACGGCCGTCCCGCCGAGCATGAAGAGCACCAGGCCGAGTTCGTCCCCGAACACATAGTCGCCCTCCGGCCGGCCGCTCAGCAGAAGGAACACCGTGATGAACCAGCCGACCGCCGGGGCGAGCGCACCGATCTGGGTGCGGGTCAGGATCCGGCCGCCGTAGAAGAGGCCCGCGGACCCCGCCAGGGCGATGATCAATCCACCCGGGAACCAGGCGGCTTGGACGAGTGTCCCGGCGAGGGCGACGAGCACGCCGAGTACCGCGAGGCCCAAGTAGGCGGCGATCCGAGCCGGGTTCGGCCGGGCGGCGAATCCGGTGGGGTCGGGCTCCCTGGGCGGGGCGTTGCGCCGCGGCGCGTGGGAGGAGCCGGCGCGGCCACGGGCCTTTCCGGGGTTCCCAGCCCCCTTTCCGGGGGCCCCAGCGCCCCTTCTGGTATCCCCAGCGGCCTCTCCGGGGTTCCCACGGGCCTTTTCGGGGTGCTCGCTCATGCCGCGCCTCCCTCGGTGTCCGGGACGCCCGCGAACAGGTCGCTCTCGCGCTCCGGTCCGGCCACGCCGCGAACGCCCCGCGCCAGTTGGTAGTACTCGGTCGTCAGCAGGGGCTGGCCGAGGTCGTTGGAGAGAGCGAAGAAGGGGCCGTCGACCGCGATCTGGGTGGCGTGGGCGCGCATCGCCGCCGACTTCGCCCCGGCGTACGCCGATCCGTCGATCTCCGCGGTGATCTGCTCCCCGCCGGTCACGCCCGGGACGTCGTCCACGGCGGCGATGCCGGGAAAGGCGTCGGAGGCGGTGGTGCGCAGCCGGTCGAAGGCGGCCTCCAGCACCTCCCGCTCCACCCGGTTCCAGTAGATCTTCGCGACGGTGTGCGGTGCGCCGACGCCGTACGCCGGGTCGGCGGCCAGGTCGGCGGCGCGCATCGCGACCCGGTGGGCCTGGATGTGGTCGGGGTGGCCGTAGCCGCCGTCCGGGTCGTAGGTGATCAGGACCTGGGGGCGGACCTCGCGGATCACCTCCACGAGGTGGGCCGCCGCCTCGTCCACCGGGGTGGACCAGAAGGAGCCGGGGCGGCCGTTCTGCTCGGCGCCCATCATTCCGGAGTCCCGGTAGCGGCCCGCACCGCCGAGGAAGCGGTGGTCGCTGACGCCGAGCCCCTGCATCGCCGCGGCCAGCTCGCCGACGCGATGGGGGCCCAGCGCGTCGTCCCGGTCGGCGGTGAGGCGGGCGAGGGCGGGCGGGATGACCTCGCCCTCCTCCCCGAGCGTGCACGTCACCAGGGTGACGTGGGCGCCCTCGGCCGCATACCTGGCCATGGTGGCGCCGTTGTTGATCGACTCGTCGTCGGGGTGCGCGTGCACGAGCAGCAGACGGCGGGCGGGGAGGTCCTTCATGGGGACCACCCTACGAGCCCGGAGGCCCCCCGTGCCCCCGAGCCCCCGCCCCCGCCGTCGGGGTCAGAACTTGATGCTGCTGATCATTCCCGCCACGTTGGTCGTCAGATCGGAGATGGTCGGTGCGATGGACGAGCTCGCGATGTAGAACCCGAGCAGCATGCAGACCACCGCGTGTCCCCCCTTCAGCCCGGATTTCCGGATCAGCAGGAAGACGATGATCGCCAGCAGCACTACCGCCGAAATCGAGAGCGCCACGGCGGTTCACCTCCATCGGTACGTTCGGACGGTCGGATTGGGGGTACGCGAAGTCAGCGGGTTCCTACCCACCCAGCGCTACGGATCATAACTATCCGTGCCAACGCATTGATCGGGGCACAGCAGCACGAGGGGCGCACGAACCGCGCCACGCAGCCGAGTTCGGGGCTAAGTTCGGAGCCATGACCTCGCAGAAGCTGTCTTTTCCCCGCCAGCACGCCCGGACCCAGCGCTTCACTCTGGGCGCACCTCGCGCCTTCACCGTCTCAGCGGACGAGACACGGGTGATCTTCCTGCGGTCCACGTCCGGAACGGACCGGACCACTCGGCTGTGGGTGCTCGACCCGGCGACCGGTGAGGAGCGCGTCGCCGCCGATCCCGAGGTCCTGCTGGGCGGTTCGGCGGAGAAGCTGTCGGCGCAGGAGCGGGCCCGGCGGGAGCGGACCCGGGAGGGTTCCTCGGGCATCGTCTCCTACGCGGTGGACGCGGCGGCGGAGTTGGCCGCGTTCGCCCTGTCCGGCAAGGTGTACGTCGCCGAGCTGCGGGCCGGGACCGCGCGGGCGCTGCCGGTGCCGGGCCCGGTGATCGACCCCCGCCCGTCCCCCGACGGCCGGCACATCGCGTACGTGGCCAAGGGCGCGCTGCGGGTCGTGGGCGCGGACGGCGAGGCGGACAGGGCGCTGGCCGAGCCGGAGGACCCCCAGGTCACCTATGGTCTGGCCGAGTTCATCGCGGCCGAGGAGATGCACCGCTACCGGGGTTTCTGGTGGTCGCCCCAGTCGGACCGGCTGCTGGTCGCGCGGGCCGACGACAGCCCCGTACAGCGGTGGTACATCGCCGATCCGGCGCACCCCGAGCGCAAGCCCGCCGAGGTCGCCTACCCGGCGGCGGGCACACCCAACGCCGAGGTGCGGCTCTTCGTCATGGACCTGGAGGGGGCCCGTACCGAAGTGGTCTGGGACCGGGCCGCGTTCCCGTACCTGGCCCAGGTGCACTGGTCCTCCGCGGGTGCTCCGCTGCTGCTGGTGCAGGCCCGCGACCAGCGCAGTCAGCGGTATCTGGCGGTGGATCCGGAGACCGGCGCGACCCGGATCGTCCATGTCGACGAGGACCCGGTGTGGCTGGATCTTTTCCCCGGAGTGCCCGCGTGGGCGCCGGACGGGCGGCTGGTGCGGATCGCCGACGAGGGCGGCGCCCGGGTGCTGGCGGTCGGGGACCGGATGCTCACCGGGTCGCAGCTGCACGTCCAGTCGGTCCTGGACATCGGGGAGTCGGACGTTCTGATCTCGGCGGTGGCCGGTGAGGACGCGGTCGAGCCGGAGATCGGGCAGAGCCATGTGTACCGGGTGAACGAGCTGGGAATCGAGCGGATTTCCGAAGGGGTGGGTGTGCACTCCGCGGTCCGCTCGGGCGGTCTGTCGGTCGTGGTCTCGGCGGTCCCCGAGGAGCCCGGAGCCGCCGCGTGGGTGGTGCGGGACGGCAAGCGGCTGTCCCGGATCGCGAGTTTCGCCCAGGAACCGGTGCTGTCGGCCCGCGTGACCCTCACCGAGGGGGGCGCACGGCGGATTCCGTGCGCCGTGCTGCTCCCCTCGGACTACCAGGAGACGGACGGCCCGCTTCCGGTTCTGATGGATCCGTACGGCGGTCCGCACGGCCGCCGGGTGGTCGCCGCCCACAACGCCCACCTGACCTCGCAGTGGTTCGCGGACCAGGGCTTCGCGGTGGTCGTGGCGGACGGACGGGGCGCGCCGGGCCGCTCGCCGGCCTGGGAGAAGGCGGTACGGGACAACCTCGTGCTGACCATGGAGGACCAGGTCGAGGCGTTGCACGGGCTCGCGGACCGCTTCCCGCTCGACCTGTCCCGGGTGGCGATCCGCGGCTGGTCCTTCGGCGGCTATCTGGCGGGGCTCGCCGTGCTGCGGCGGCCCGACGTCTTCCACGCGGCGGTCGTGGGGGCTCCGGTGACGGACCAGCGGCTGTACGACACCCACTACACCGAGCGCTATCTCGGGGACCCGGCGCAGCAGCCGGAGGTGTACGCGTACAACTCGCTGCTCACCGACGAAGGACTGTCCGAGCCGGCGGCCGAGTTCCGGCCGATGATGATCGTGCACGGTCTGGCCGACGACAACGTGGTGGTCGCCCACGCCCTGCGGCTCTCCTCGGCGCTGCTGGCGGCGGGCCGTCCGCACGAGGTACTGCCGCTGAGCGGGGTGACGCACATGACGCCGCAGGAGCAGGTCGCGGAGAACCTGCTCCTGCTCCAGGTGGACTTCCTCAAGCGGTCGCTGGGGCTGACCGGGGCCTGAGCCACCTCGCACTCCCCGTCCGCTCCCGGCTCACCACCGGGGCGGCGGGGAGGCGGGCGCGGGCCCGAAGCCGGGGGCCGGCGGGGGCCCGAAGCCGGGGGCGGGGGCGGGTGGCTGCCCCGGTGCCTGGGCCGGCGGGTAGCCCGGGG
>NTHE01000136.1 GCA_002551355.1 Streptomyces sp. man185
GTAGGCCCAGTGCGCGAGCGTGAGCGTGGTGGCTTCCGGGTGGTCGTCGGGGTCGGGGAGGCCGAGGGCGGCGCGTTGTTCGGCGGCGCGGTAGTCGGCGCGGACCTGGCGGAGGGCCCCGAGGGTGGTGGAGTAGGCGCGGGACTTGGTGGAGAAGTGGCCGCGGAAGCCGAGCATGTGGGCCCAGTCGCGGAGCTTGCGTTCCGGGTAGGCGTGGTGCAGGTCCAAGCACGCCTCGATCAGCCGGCGCGGGTGCTCAGGCACGTCGAGCAGCACCAGGGCTTCCTTGTTCCCGACCCGGTGGTCCACGGTCCCGGTGGTCTCGGCGGCTTTGGTGGCGTACTTGGCGACGTAGGAGGCGACGGCCTGTTCGGTGAGGTCTTCGCCGTTGCCGAACGCGCCGATGGGCTGCACGTCGAGCTGCGTGCCCCACCGCAGCGTCCAGCCCTCGTGGATTCCGGCTTCCGGGTTGGCCGGCACGTCGACTTCGACGCGGGCGGCGGCGGCGCGGATCGCGTCGTCCAGGAGGTCGAGGGTGGCCCAGTGCGGTGGCGGGGTGTCCGGGCCTTCGGGTCCGTCGAAGCGGATGACCGCGTGGAAGTGGACGGCTCCGCGCTTCTGGTACTCGGCGACCTTGCCGAAGGAGACTTTGGACTGTTCGCGGGCGGCTTTCTGGGTGAGTCCGGCGCGGCGGGCGATTTCGCGGCGGAGGTAGATCGTGAAGTAGCGCCAGAGGTCGGAGGCGTGGTTGTTCCACAGCACCGCCCCCGCGTAGTCGTAGGTGTCGGGGTCGAGCGGCGTGCCCAGCTCCGGTGCGTCCTCGGGGTGCCTGGTGCCGCAGCGGCAGGGCCGGTTGCCGGGCCGGTTGTGGACCGGGCCGAACGACGGGGCGGTGAGCGTGGCGAAGACGCGGGGGTGGTCTCGGATGGTGGTGGGGGTGCCTTTGTCGGGGTCGCCGGTGAGTCCGGCGCGGATGAGGTGGTAGGTGTCTCCGGCGTAGGTCCAGGCGCAGGCGGGGCAGCGGGAGGCGCGGCGGTTGCCGCAGGCGATCCGTAACCGGCCGCCGGGCTCGGTGTCCGTCGAGTAGTGGTGCAGGACCGTGCCCGTGCTGCGGTCGATGGTCTTGGTGGCTCCGGTGAGGTGGATGGGCTGGGAGCAGCCGCCGGTGCGGCGGAGTTGTTCGGTGAGGCGGTCGAAGCCGGGAGACCCGACCACCCGGAGCAGATCGCCCAAGGTGGCCGGGTCCAGGCCCGCCATGGTGGCGGTGTCGCTCACACCAACACCTCCTGCCGTGCCGTGGAGAACGCGGTGCCGATCCATCGGGTGTAGGCGGGCGGGATCGCCTCGGTCAGCTCCTCGTGGACGTCGGTCCAGGTGATGCCCATCGCGGTCTGCATCTCGGCCACGGTGGCCTTGCCGCCGCCCTCCCCGTACGCGGCGACGTAAGGCCCTTCGCGGTAGATGCCGTGGCGGTAGCCGCGTACGTAGCCCCGGTGCCGGCGGTGGGCCGGGGTGGGGGTGCTCCAGCGGCCGAGTTCGAAGTTCCGGTGCCTGATCACCCCCAGGCCGAACATCTCGCCGCACAGGGAGATGTCCTTGCGGATCGGGGCGCGGCCGTTGGGCTGCTCGATCACGTACGGGAGCCCGGTGGCGTCGAGGAGCCGGCGGGTCTCGGTGACGAGGTCCTGGTGGGTACCGCCCCAGCCCTGGGAGGTGTTGGTGCCGATGGTGAGGGCGCAGCCGGCCTGGCAGGGCGGCGAGGCGTGCACCAGCGTGTACCGGTCGATGTCGCCCGTGGTGGTGAGTCGGTCGAGGTATTCGAGGGCGTCGCCCCGGTGGTACGTGAACGGGTAGTTGGGGCGGTCGGCGATGTCGCAGCCGTCGACCTCGAATTCGGCGAGGTGGTAGCCCCAACCGGCCCCGCCGGCGCAGGAGAAGAGATCCAGGACGCGGCGCATGGCGGTCACCGTCCCGTCCGGTTGTGGGCGGCACCGTGGTTCGCCGTGTAGCCCTTGACCAGGGCACGCACCTGGGTGTCCCCGGTGGCGGTGGCGGAGGCTCCGCAGTGGCAGACGGCCGAGCCGGTGGCGGGGGCGTTGGGGGAGGGCTTGCTGACGTGGAGGCCGGGGCGGTCCGGGGTGGGGGTCAGGTCGGCCATGGCGCTCACGCCCCGATCCGGGTGTGGGCGCGGGCGGGGGTGGTGGTGTGGCCGGTGCCGTGGCAGGCGGGGCAGTTCGCGGTGATGGTCTGCCGCTGCCCGTCAGGGGCGGTCTGCCCGGTGGTGATGGTGACGGTGGGGAAGCCGTCGCAGTGGCCGCAGATCGGCCGGGGCGGGGTGTGCTGGGGCATGATGGGATCTCCCTTTCGGGTCCGTTGGATCTGGAAGTGGTGGGCCCCTGGGGCGGCGGAAGTTTGGCGACCGAGGCCGCCCCGGGGGCTGTCAGCGGTTGTTCGGGCGGTTGAGCAGCGAGCGCAGGACCACGGCGCACACAGCGACCGAGGCGGCGGTGATCGCGGTGGCCAGGAGCATCGAGACCAGAACCGTCCCGACGACCAGGACCACGGCGGTCCCGCCGGCGGCGGCGACGATCAGCGAGCCCGGGGTGAACCGAACCGCCGGCCGGGCGGGCGGAGCAGCCGGAACCGGGGCCGGGACGGTCGGGGCGTGGTGGCAGGTGCAGGCCGGGGGGTGCACGAGACCGGTGAGCGGCGGGACCAGCGACGTGCTCGGGGTGGGTGCGGTGTCCGGGGGCGGGATCTTCGGCGTGAACACTGGTGGGGTCTCCTGTCAGGGGTTGCAGCGGTGGGTGCGGGCGGCGAGTTCGGCGGCGGCGCGGCCGTGGTAGTCGGCGGAGAAGTCGCAGCCGGGTGCTGTGCAGGCGGCGACGTGCTTGGTGCGGCCCCGGCCGTCGTAGTGGGTGCCGACCTGAACGGGGCCTATGCGGAGCACGTTCGTGAAGCGGTTCGGACGCGGCATGAGATGAACCTCCTTGCGGTTTAGGTGAGTTGGGCGGTGATGGCGTCGGCGAGAGGTGCGGGGACGCCGAGGCGGGCGCGCAGGGTGGCCGCGTCGATCCGGGTACCGGTCGTGGCGTGGTGGGCGTCGGCCAACTTCCGGGCGTGGTCGAGCAGCGCCGGCGGAACAGCCGCAGGGGCAGGAGCCGGAGCAGGCACCGGGGTGGGGTCGGCGGCCGGTGCCGGCGGAAGTTCCGGAGCCGGTTCGGGAGCCCGTTCCACCGTCACGTCCGGGACCGGATCAGCGGCCGGGGCAACCGTCGGTGCGGCAGCCGGGACGGAGTCCGGTTCGCTGGGTGCGGTGGTGGGGGCGTGGACGAGGAGGGTGCCGCCGAGGAAGGCGAGGGCGGGCCAGCCGGCGACGAGGATGCGCAGCCAGGCCGGGACGTCGCCCAGGTCGAGGAGTCCGGCGGTGGCGACGTTCGCGCCGAGCGACGCGGCCAGGGCGATGACGAACCAGGCCCAGGCGGCGCGATTGTCGGCGGTGGTGCGCATGCGCCGCCAGGCCGCGACGAGCAGGAGATCGACGCTGACGGGGTAGGCCCAGGCTTTCCATCCGTCTTGCCCGGCCGCCTCAGCCAGGTCATGCAAGTGCGCGAACGACAGGGCACCGGCGATCACGGCCTGGATGAGTACGGCGTCGATACGAATGCGGGACACAGGGGTTCACCTCCTTTCGAGGTGGTGGGCCGGTGCCGGGCGGGGAACGGGCCGCCGCCGGGCACCGAGACGAGGAGGGACGGTCAGGCGTCCGGGGCGAGGCCGGAGCCGAGACAGTTGAGGCAGAGCCCGTCCTGCTGGCCGACCGGGCGGCGCTTGCGGCCCACGCGGACCGTGGCGGCGACCATCCCGGACCCGTCGCACGGCGAGCACACGGCCGGCGCGGGAGGGGTGTTCTTCGGGGGCCTGGTGGTGGTCCGTCGAGGTGCCATGGCGGTGGTTCCTTCCGGTTCCGGGCATGGGCGGGGTAGGGACCTGACGCGAAGCAGTCACGCCAACTGGGCTTTCAGGGAGAGGAGTTAGCCGGTTGCCGGGCGGGGCTTGAGGAGCGAGGAGCCCGGGGCCGGGGCGGCGGAGACGGCCGGCCGGAAGGGTGCCAGAGCGGCAAGGTGCGGGGTGAGGTGTGCGAACTCGTGGCAGATGGCCACGGCTTGGGCGGGGGTCATGGCAAGGGTGCGGATGCGGGACCAGCCGCCGGAGGAGTCCCCGGCCACCGCGACGCCGGGGCGGTCCGGCGGGATGGTGGTGGCGGCGAAGACGGCTTCGGGGGCGATGTCTCCGAGGGCCATTTCGGCGGTCTGCTTGTCGTTGACCCGGTGCACCACACGCCCGGTGAGCTGGGCGCGCAGGGCGGTGGCTCCCTTGCCGAGGTCGGAGCCGAAGCGCTGCCCGCAGACCTCCAGGAAGATCCCGACCGCGCGGGCCATCTGTGCGAGCCGGATCATGCGCATCACCATCCGGTCCCGCCGTTCCTCGTCCTTCTTCGCGGCGACGAGGAAGAGTTCCGCGACCTCGTCGACCAGGACGACCAGCGGCACCGGCCGCACCTTTGCGGGAAGGCCCCACATGTCCGGGACACCGTGCGAGCTGAGGAGGTCGAAGCGCTCTTCCATCTCCCCCACGAGGGCTTCCAGCAGCCCGTCAGCCTCGTCCGGGGTGACCGCGAGGGCGGAGAGGCGGGATGCGTACCCGCGCTGTTCCACCCCGCGTTTGCAGTCGATCCCGACCAGGCCGACCGGGAGCTTGGCGAGCCCGGAGATGAGGTTGCGCTGATACATCGACTTGCCCGACTGGTTCGCACCGACCGTCAGGGCGTGCGGGACCTTCTGGTAGTCCCGGACGAACGCCGTGCCGTCCTCCCGCAGGGCGACGGGGACGACGAGCGGGCCGGCGGTGGTGTTGCGCGGGAGCCGGCGGGGCATCTTCACGCGGCGCAGGACGTCGTAGCCGGTCATGCGCAGTTCCACGAACCCGGGCTTGACCTCGACCACGTGGACGGAGTGGACGCCCCAGGCGTGGCGGAGCCGTTCGGAGGCGGCGGACACGTCGGCAGGCTCCAGACCGGCGGGAAGGCGAAGCGTCGCCCGCATGCCGGTGGTGGAGTAGCGGACCCGGCGGACCTGCGGGGGAACGGGCTGGACTTCTTGGCGGGCGACGTTGCGGACCATGAACGCCCGCAGGCGGGACGGCTGGACCGTCAGCCCGCACACATCCATCGTCGCCCGATACGTCACCGAAAACCGGACCCTCGCGACGGGGGCACCGACCAGCGACCAGAACACCCGAGGAGACCGGGCCTTCGCGTAACCGAGGCCACCGGCGGCCGATAAGGCCCCCGCAACCTCGATCACCGTGGACAGGTCCGACATGATCAGGCCCCCAGCGGGGTCACAGCGACCGCGCGGAAGCTGATCC
>NTHE01000137.1 GCA_002551355.1 Streptomyces sp. man185
GTAGGCCCAGTGCGCGAGCGTGAGCGTGGTGGCTTCCGGGTGGTCGTCGGGGTCGGGGAGGCCGAGGGCGGCGCGTTGTTCGGCGGCGCGGTAGTCGGCCCGAACCTGGCGGAGGGCGCCGAGGGTGGTGGAGTAGGCGCGGGACTTGGTGGAGAAGTGGCCCCGGAAGCCGAGCATGTGGGCCCAGTCGCGGAGCTTGCGTTCCGGGTAGGCGTGGTGCAGGTCCAGGCACGCCTCGATCAGCCGGCGCGGGTGCTCGGGCACGTCGAGCAGCACCAGGGCCTCCTTGTTGCCAACCCGGTGGTCCACGGTCCCGGTCGTCTCGGCGGCTTTGGTGGCGTACTTGGCGACGTAGGAGGCGACGGCCTGTTCGGTGAGGTCTTCACCGTTGCCGAACGCGCCGATGGGCTGCACATCGAGCTGCGTGCCCCACCGCAACGTCCACCCCTCGGTAACCCCGGCATCCGGATTGGCCGGCACAACCACTTCGACCCGGGCGGCGGCGGCGCGGATAGCGTCGTCCAACAGATCGAGGGTGGCCCACGCCGGGGGCGGGGTGTCCGGACCTTCGGGACCGTCGAAGCGGATCACCGCGTGGAAGTGCACGGCCCCGCGCTTCTGGTACTCCGCGACCTTCCCGAAGGACACCTTTGACTGTTCGCGAGCTTCCTTCTGGGTGAGTCCGGCTCGCTTGGCGATCTCGCGGCGGAGGTAGATCGTGAAGTAGCGCCAGAGGTCGGAGGCGTGGTTGTTCCACAGCACCGCCCCCGCGTAGTCGTACGTCTCCGGATCGAGCGGCGTGCCGAGTTCCGGGGCGTCTTCCGAGTGCCGGACACCGCAGCGGCAGGGCCGGTTGCCGGGCCGGTTGTGGACCGGGCCGAACGAGGGGGCCGTGAGCGTGGCGAAGACCCGGGGGTGATCCCGGATTGTGGTGGGGGTGCCTTTGTCCGGGTCGCCGGTGAGGCCGGCGCGGACGAGGTGGTAGGTGTCGCCGGCGTAGGTCCAGGCGCAGGCGGGGCAGCGGGAGGCGCGGCGGTTGCCGCAAGCGATCCGTAACCGGCCCCCGGGCTCCGTGTCCGTCGAGTAGTGGTGCAACAGGGTGCCGGTCGCCCGGTCGATGGTCTTGGTGGCGCCGGTGAGGTGGATGGGCTGGGAACAGCCGCCGGTGCGGCGGAATTGTTCGGTAAGGCGGTCGAAGCCGGGAGACCCGACCACCCGGAGCAGATCGCCCAGGGTGGTCGGGTCCAGGCCCGCCATGGTGGCGGTGTCGCTCACACCAACACCTCCTGCCGTGCGGTGGAGAACGCGGTGCCGATCCAGCGGGTGTAGTCGGGCGGGATCGCTTCGGTGAGCTCTTCGTGGACGTCGGTCCAGGTGATGCCCATGGCGGTCTGCATCTCGGGCACGGTGGCTTTGCCGCCGCCCTCCCCGTACGCGGCGACGTAGGGCCCGTCCCGGTAGATGCCGTGGCGGTAGCCGCGTACGTAGCCCCGGTGCCGGCGGTGGGCCGGGGTGGGGGTGCTCCAGCGGCCGAGTTCGAAGTTCCGGTGCCGGATCACCCCGAGGCCGAACATCTCGCCGCACAGGGAGATGTCCTTGCGAATCGGGGCGCGGCCGTTGGGCTGCTCGATCACGTACGGGAGCCCGGTCCGTTCCAGCAGTTCGCGGGTGGGAGCCACCAGATCGCGATGGTCACCGCCCCAGCCCTGGGAGGTGTTCGTGCCGATGGTGAGGGCGCAGCCGGCCTGGCAGGGCGGCGAGGCGTGCACCAGCGTGTACCGATCGACGTCGCCCGTGGAGGTGAGGCGGTCGAGGTATTCGAGGGCGTCGCCCCGGTGGTAGGCGAAGGGGTAGTTCGGGCGGTCGGCGATGTCGCAGCCGTCGACCTGGAACCCGGCGAGGTGGTAGCCCCAACCGGCCCCGCCCGCGCAGGAGAAGAGATCGAGGACCCGGCGCACGGCGGTCACCGTCCCGTCCGGTTGTGGGCGGCACCGTGGTTCGCCGTGTAGCCCTCGACCAGGGCACGCACCTGGCTGTCACCCGTGGCGGTCGCGGAGGCTCCGCAGCGGCAGACGGCCGAGCCGGTGGCCGGGGCGTTCGGGGACGGCTTGCTGACGTGGAGACCGGGGCGGTCCGGGGTGGGGGTCAGGTCGGCCACGGCGCTCACGCCCCGATCCGGGTGTGGGCGCGGGCGGCAGTGGCGTGGCCGGTGCCGTGGCAGGCGGGGCAGTGCGCGGTGATGGTCTGGCGCTGCCCGTCGGGGGTGGTCTGGCCGGTGGTGATGGTGACGGTGGGGAAGCCGTCGCAGTTGGCGCAGATCGGCCGGGTCGGGGTGTGCTGGGGCATGATGGGATCTCCCTTTCGGGTCCGTTGGATCTGGAAGGGGTGGGCACCCGGGGCGGCGGAAACTTGGCGGTTGAGGCCGCCCCGGGGGCCGGTTAGCGGTTGTCGGGGCGGTTGAGCAGCGAGCGCAGGACCACGGCGCACAGGGCGACCGAGGCGGCGGTGATCGCGGTGGCCAGGAGCATGGAGACGAGGACCGTGCCGATGATCAGGACCATGGCGGTTCCGCCGGCGGCGGCGACGAGCAGTGAGCCCGGGGTGAAGCGAACAGCCGGCCGGGCGGGCGCAGCCGGTACCGGGGCCGGGACGTTCGGGGTGTGGTGGCAGGTGCAGGCCGGGGGGTGCACGAGACCGGTGAGCGGCGGGACCAGGGACGTCCCCGGGGCGGGCGCGGTGTCCGGGGGCGGGATCTTCGGGGTGAACACGAGTAGGGCCTCCTGTCAGGGGTTGCAGCGGTGGGTGCGGGCGGCGAGTTCGGCGGCGGCGCGGCCGTGGTAGTCGGCGGAGAAGTCGCAGCCGGGGGCGGTGCAGGCGGCGACGTGCTTGGTACGTCCCCGGCCGTCGTAGTGCGTGCCGACCTGAACGGGACCGATGCGGAGCACGTTCGTGAAGCGGTTCGGACGCGGCATGACATGAACCTCCATATGGGTTAGGCGAGTTGGGCGGTGATGGCATCGGCTAGGGGTGCGGGGACGCCGAGGCGGGCGCGCAGGGTGGCCGCGTCGATCCGGGCACCGGTCGTGGCCTGGTGGGCGTCGGCCAACTTCCTGGCGTGGTCGAGCAGGGCCGGAGGGACCGCCGCCGGGGCAGGAGCCGGAACAGGCACCGGGGTTGGGTTAGCGGCCGGTGCTGGCGGAAGTTCCGGAGCCGGTTCGGGAGCCCGCTCCACCGTCACGTCCGGGACCGGCTCAGCGGTCGGAGCAGCCACCGGTGCGGCAGCCGGCGCGGGGTCGGGTTCGGTGGGTGCGGTGGTCGGAGCGTGGACGAGGAGGGTGCCGCCGAGGAAGGCGAGGGCGGGCCAGCCGGCGACGAGGATGCGCAGCCAGGCGGGAACCTCGTTGAGGTCGAGGAGTCCGGCGGTGGCGACGTTCGCGCCGAGCGAGGCGGCCAGGGCGATGACGAACCAGGCCCAGGCAGCACGGTTGTCGGCGGTGGTACGCATGCGCCGCCAGGCCGCGACGAGCAGGAGATCGACGCTGACGGGGTAGGCCCAGGCTTTCCAGCCGTCCTGCCCTGCGGCTGCGGCCAGGTCGTGCAGGTGCGCGAACGACAGGGCACCGGCGATCACGGCCTGGACGAGGACCGCGTCGATACGGATGCGGGACATAGGGGGTCACCTCCTTTCGAGGTGGTGGGCCGGTGCCGGGCGGGGAGTGGGTCGCCGCCGGGCACCGGGGCGCGAGGTGGTCAGGCGTTGGGGGCGGTTCCGGAGCCGAGGCAGTTGAGGCAGAGGCCGTCCTGCTGTCCGACCGGGCGGCGCTTGCGACCGACGCGGACCGTGGCGGCGACCATTCCGGACCCGTCGCACGGCGAGCACGCGGACGGCGCGGGCGGGGGGTTCTTCGGGGGCTTGGTGGTCCGTCGGGTGGCCATGGCGGTGGTTCCTTTCGGTTCCGGGCATGGGCGGGGTAGGGACCCGGCGCGAAGCAGTCACGCCAACTGATCTTGTGGGTAAGGGAGTTAGCTGGTTGCCGGGCGGGGCTTGAGGAGCGGGGAGCCCGGGGCCGGGGTGGCGGAGACGGCCGGCCGGAAGGGTGCCAGAGCGGCAAGGTGCGGGGTGAGGTGCGCGTACTCCCGGCAGACGGCCACGGCTTCGGCGGGGGTCATGGCGGGGGTGCGGATGCGGGACCAGCCGCCGGAGGAGTCCCCGGCCACGGCGACGCCGGGACGGTCCGGGGGAATGGTGGTGGCGGCGAAGACCGCTTCGGGGGCGATGTCCCCGAGGGCCATTTCGGCGGTCTGCTTGTCGTTGACCCGGTGCACCACACGCCCGGTGAGCTGAGCGCGCAGGGCGGTGGCTCCCTTGCCGAGGTCGGAGCCGAAGCGCTGCCCGCAGACCTCCAGGAAGATCCCGACCGCGCGGGCCATCTGCGCGAGCCGGATCATCCGCATCACCATCCGGTCCCGTCGCTCCTCATCCTTCTTCGCGGCGACGAGGAACAGTTCCGCGACCTCGTCCACAAGGACGACCAGCGGCACCGGCCGAAGCTTCGCGGGCAGGCCCCACATGTCCGGGACACCGTGAGCACTGAGGAGGTCGAAGCGCTCTTCCATCACCCCAACGAGGGCTTCCAGCAGGCCGTCCGCCTCATCCGGGGTGACCGCCAGCGCGGAGAGGCGCGGTGCGTAGCCGTGCTGTTCCACCCCGCGTTTGCAGTCGATGCCGATCAGGCCGACCGGGAGCTTGGCGAGTTGGGAGATGAGGTTGCGCTGATACATCGACTTGCCTGACTGGTTCGCACCGACCGTCAGGGCGTGCGGGATCTTCTGGTAGTCCCGGATGAAAGCCGTGCCGTCCTCGCGCAGAGCGACCGGGACGACCAGCGGACCGGCGGTGGTGTTGCGCGGGAGCCGGCGGGGCATCTTCACCCGGCGCAGGACGTCGTAGCCGGTCATCCGCAGTTCCACGAACCCCGGCTTCACCTCGACCACGTGGACGGAGTGGACGCCCCAGGCGTGGCGGAGCCGTTCGGAGGCGGCGGATACGTCGGCGGGCTCCAGACCGGCGGGAAGGCGAAGCGTCGCCCGCATGCCGGTCGAGGAGTAGCGGACGCGGCGGACCTGCGGGGGAACGGGCTGTACGTCCTGCCGGCGGGCGACGTTGCGGACCATGAACGCTCGCAGGCGGGACGGCTGGACCGTCAGCCCGCACACATCCATCGTCGCCCGATACGTGAGTGTGAACCGGACCCGGGCGACCGGGGCACCGACCAGCGACCAGAACACCCGAGGGGAGCGGGCCTTGGCGTAGCCGAGGCCGCCGGCGGCCGATAAGGCCCCCGCAACCTCGATCACCGTGGACAGGTCCGACATGATCAGGCCCCCAGCGGGGTCACAGCGACCGCGCGGAAGCTGATCCNCCGATAAGGCCCCCGCAACCTCGATCACCGTGGACAGGTCCGACATGATCAGGCCCCCAGCGGGGTCACAGCGACCGCGCGGAAGCTGATCCCGTGCCGGGTCTGGCCGTTGAACGTGTTCTCCCAGTCGCGGGCCTTGAGGCCGACCACCGTGACCGGGGTGCCGGGGGCCAGGTTCTCCGGGACGCCCGTGTTCGGCACGGTCACCTGGTAGAGGTTGCCCTCACCCTCGTCCGCGACCAGCAGACCCACCGTCGCGAGCGGGGCACCGGTCTCCCGGTCGATCGCGATCTCACCGGTCTGCTTGCTCACGAGCTTCGGCGTCGGAGGCGTCGCCACGAACACGACAGCGGTCGAAACATCGATCTTGAAGGACGGCATGGGATTGCTCCTCTGACAGAGGTGACTGACTTGGCTAGCCCTCTTGGCTGCATGACTAACGTAAGCAACATGGCTAGTCATGTCAACATCTGGCTATCCTGGCTGTCCCAATACCAGAGCTTCCGCGTACCATCGCCTTATGACTTTCGTCCCCGATCCCCTCGACCCAGACGACGACCGACCGCCCTACGAGCAGGTTGCAAGCAGCCTCGGAGCGGCGATCAGGACACGGAAGATCGCCCCGGGCGAGAAGCTGCCGTCGCAGAAGGAGTTGACGGAGCACTACGGGTTCGCGCGCGCGACCATTCAGCGCGCTCTGCGGGATCTCGAAGACGAGGGGTTGGTGGTCTCTCGTAAGGGCAGCGGAGTCTTCGTCCGCAACCGAACGGAACGGCCGGCAGGGCTCCGCCCCTACGTCGAGCAGGCGTTCGCCGCCACCGACGTCACCATCGACTTCGCGGGATTCTCCAGTGAGACCTTGCACGGTGCTCTGCAAGAGCCGTTGGACAAGATCCGCATTGGCAGGTTGACGCCCTCCAGCATCAAGGTCCGCATACTCGTTCCGGATATGGCAGTTGCTCAGGCTGCCCCGGTCCGTCGTGAGGACTGCGGGGACGACGAACGGCTCCGCTTGCGCATGCACGAGATCATGACCGGCTATGCGCGCAGCATCCGTGACTCAATGGCGGAGCTGAGTCACCTGGGCCTAGTCCCTGACACGAGCGTCGATGTTCGGGTGCACAGCGGCACGCAGTTCTTCAAGCTGTACGTGATCAACGGAGCTGACGCGTTCTTCGGGTACTACCCGATCAAGCCCAACAAGGTTGTGGCTCAGGGGGAGCCCGTCGAGATTTACGACCTGGTCGGGAAGGACACGGTTCTCTTCCATCACTCCGTGAACGACGGTGAATCGTCCAGTGGCACGCAGCAGGTCCAGCAGGCCAGCATGTGGTTCGACAGCGTGTGGAACACCATCGCGAGGGGATTCGATCTCGATGGACACTGACGACCTGAACGCGGCACTCGCCGGGGCCTCGGTGGTGCTGTTCGACTTCGACGGCCCTATCTGCGATGTCTTCGCGGGACGTCCGGCGGACCAGGTTGCAAGGGACCTCTCCAAGCTTGCAGCCGAAGGCAACCCGGAGCTGGAAGGGAAGCTGTCCGGCATCGATGATCCTTTGGAGGTCCTGCGACTGACGCACGAAGCAGATGATGCCGCTGGACTAGCCATCGAGAAGGCGCTGACCACGGCCGAGGTAGAGGCTGTAGGGGTGGCTGGAGATCCGGTTTCCGGAGCCGTTGCCTCTCTGGAAGCAGTTCGAGCGTCAGGGAGGGGGGCGGCTGTGGTGAGTAACAACTCTGCGGAGGCTGTGAGCGCGTTCCTTGATCGACATGGGTTGTCGGAACACGTGCTCACGATCGTTGGAAGGCCCGAAGGACATCCGGAGCTGATGAAGCCGAACCCTCATTCGCTGATCACAGCGGCTGAACGTCTGGACGTTGACGTCTCCTTGTGCGCCTTGATCGGCGACTCGCTGACAGACATCCAGGCCGCCCACGCGATCGGCAGTGCAGCCATCGGCTTCGCCAACAAACCGCGCAAGCACCAACTCTTCGTCGAGGCAGGAGCCGAAGCGGTTACCGACTCCATGCAAGCCATCGCCCAGGCGATCAGCCCCCAGCCGGGCACCTGACTACTCACGTCACCCGGAGCTGTTACAGGTTTCTCTACCTCATCAAGGCACCCGGCTGCGCTCCGCTCCGCCGGGCGCGCTTCCCGGCTCTGGCTGCGCCCGCGCTCCTGCCTTC
>NTHE01000138.1 GCA_002551355.1 Streptomyces sp. man185
CGCATCGAAAGCATCGGCGTACACGGGAAACGCCTCGTACAGTCCCCGCCCCATACCCGCACGCTGTGCACCCTGACCGGTGAAGAGGAACGCGGTACGCCCTTCTCGGACGGTACCCGGGACGACGTTGGCGGCGGGGTCGCCGCCGGCCAGTGCGGTCAGTCCGGCGAGGAGTTGGCTGTGGTCGTCGCCGATGACCGCCGCGCGGTGGTCCAGTGCGGTCCTGGTGGTGGCCAGTGACCAGGCGACGTCGTGTGCGGGGGTGCCGGTTTCGGTGAGGGCGGTTGTCAGGCGTTCCGCCTGGGCGCGCAGGGCTTGGGGGGTGTGTGCGGAGAGCAGCCAGCTGACCGGGCCGGGCGGGGGTGTGGGGGTGGTGCGGGAGGGTGCGGGTGCTGCGGCTTCCAGGATGACGTGGGCGTTGGTGCCGCTGATGCCGAAGGACGACACTCCGGCGCGCTGGGGGCGGTCGGAGCGCGGCCAGGGGCGCAGCTCGGTGAGGAGCTCGACCGCGCCGGTGGTCCAGTCGACGTGGGTGGTGGGTTCGTCGGCGTGGAGCAGCGTCGGTGGCAGTTCTTCGTTGCGCATCGCCAGGACCATCTTGATGACGCCCGCGACGCCGGCGGCGGCCTGGGTGTGGCCGATGTTGGATTTCACCGACCCCAGCCAGAGCGGGCGGTCCGTGTCGCGGCCCTGTCCGTAGGTGGCCAGGATTGCCTGGGCCTCGATCGGGTCGCCGAGTTTGGTGCCGGTGCCGTGGGCTTCGACCGCGTCGACTTCCGGTGCGGTGAGCCGCGCGTTCGCCAGGGCTTGGCGGATGACACGCTCCTGGGAGGGGCCGTTGGGGGCGGTCAGTCCGTTGGAGGCGCCGTCCTGGTTGACCGCGCTCCCCCGTACGACGGCCAGGACTTCGTGGCCGAGCCGTTCGGCGTCGGACAGCCGCTCCACGAGGAGCAGGCCGACGCCCTCGGACATTCCGGTGCCGTCGGCGCCGGAGGAGAAGGCTTTGCAGCGTCCGTCCGAGGCCAGGCCGCGCTGGCGGTCGAATTCGGTGATCACTCCGGGGGTGGCGAGGACGGTGACGCCGCCGGCGAGCGCCATGGCGCATTCGCCGTTGCGCAGGGCCTGGACGGCCAGGTGGAGTGCCACCAGGGAGGAGGAGCAGGCGGTGTCGACGGTGACGGCCGGTCCTTCGAGGCCGAAGGTGTAGGCGAGCCGGCCTGATGCCACGCTGGTGGTGGTGCCGGTCATCAGGTGGCCGAGTGCGTTGTCCGGGAGTTGCATGCCGACGCCGTACTGGGCGTGGGCGGCGCCGATGAACACTCCGGTGGGTGTGCCGTGGGCGTCAGAGGTGGTGATTCCGGCGGATTCGAACGCTTCCCAGGCGGTTTCGAGGAGCAGCCGCTGCTGGGGGTCCATGGCGAGGGCTTCGCGGGGGCTGATGCCGAAGAGTGCGGCGTCGAACTCTGTCGCTGCGTCGAGGAATCCGCCGCGTGCCGCTTCGGCGGCGACGATGTCCAGCGGCCAGCCCCGGTCGGTGGGGAAGGCGGTGGTCGCGTCCATGCCTTCGCGGACGAGGGGCCAGAGGTCTGCCGGGGAGGTGACTCGGCCGGGGAGCCGGCAGGCCATGCCGACGATCGCGATGGGTTCGCCGGGTGCGGCGGCGGTCGTGGGGCGGGGGGCGGCCGGTGCGGGTGCGGTTTCGCCGCCCAGGCGGGTGCTGAGGTAGTCGGCCAGGGCGGTGGGGGTCGGGTGGTCGAAGACGAGGGTGGCGGGGAGCCGGAGGCCGGTGGCGGAGTTGAGCCGGTTGCGGAGTTCGACCGCGGTGAGCGAGTCGAAGCCGAGGTCGCGGAAGGCGTGGCGGGCGCCGACGGCGTCGGCCCGGGTGTGGCCCAGTACGGTCGCGGCGTTGCCTCGGACGAGGTCCAGTAGGAGGTCGCGCCGGTCGGTGGCGGGCAGTCCGTGCAGTCGGGTGGCGAGCGCGGTGTGGTTTTCCTCGGTCCGGCCGGCTGCGAGCCGGCCGGCGGGGCGGATCAGGCCGCGCAGCAGTGGGGGGATCTCGTTGCTGCGGGTGAGGTCGAGGGGGATGGGCAGCAGGTGGGGGGTGTGTGATGCGGTTGCGGCGTCGAACAGTGCCAGGCCCTGCTCGGTGCGCAGGGTGGTGGTCTTGCGGTTCGGGGCCGGGGTGGTGTCGTCGAGGAGGTGGCCGGTCATGGTGCTGGCCTGCTGCCAGAGGCCCCAGCCGAGGGACTGGGCGGGCAGGCCGCGGTCGCGGCGGTAGGAGGCGAGGGCGTCGAGGAAGCTGTTGGCGGCCGCGTAGTTGGCCTGGCCGCCGGTGCCGAGGGTGGCGGAGGCGGAGGAGTAGAGGACGAACAGGGCGAGGTCGGTGTCGCGGGTGAGGTCGTGGAGGTTGACGGCGGCGTCGACCTTGGGGCGGAGTACCGCCTCGACCCGTTGGGGGGTCATGGAGGCGAAGATGCCGTCGTCGAGGATGCCGGCGGCGTGGATGACGCCGGTCAGGGGGTGCTGGTGCGGTATCGCGGCGAGTACGTCGGCGAGCGCGGTGCGGTCGGCGGCGTCGCAGGCGGTGACGGTTGCCCGGGCGCCCAGGGCTTGGAGGTCGGCGAGGAGTTCGGTCGCGCCGGTGCTGTCGGCGCCCTGGCGGCTGAGGAGGGTGAGGTTGCGTACGCCGTGTTCGGTGACCAGGTGCTTGGCGAGGAGGCCGCCGAGTGTGCCGGTGCCGCCGGTGATGAGGACGGTGCCGTCGGGGTGGAGCGGTGTGGGTACGGTGAGGACGTTCTTGCCCACGTGGCGGGCCTGGCTGATGTGCCGGAATGCGGGTATCGCGTCGCGTACGTCCCATGCGGTGAGCGGCAGGGGGTCCAGTGCGCCGGTGTTGAAGAGGTCGAGGATGTTGGTGAGGATCTCCCGGATCCGGTCGGGTCCGGCCTCGGCGGGGTTGAAGGCCTGGTAGCGGACGCCCGGGTGGTCGGCTGCGACCTGTGCGGCGTCGCGGAGGTCGGTGCGGCTCAGGTCGGCGAACCGGCCGCCGTCGCCGAGGAGGCGCAGGGATGCGTCGACGAATGCGCCCGCGAGGGAGTTCAGTACCACGTTCACGCCGCGGTCGCCGGCGGCGGCGCGGAAGCGGTCTTCGAAGTCCAAGTCGCGGGAGGAGGCGATGTGGGTGTCGTCGAGGCCGGCGGCGCGCAGGGTGTCCCATTTGGTGGGTTTGGCGGTGCCGAACACCTCCAGGCCGAGGTGGCGGGCGAGTTGTACCGCTGCCATGCCTACGCCGCCCGCGGCGGAGTGCACGAGCACTGATTCGCCCGGCTGGGCGTCGGCCACGTCCACGAGTCCGTAGTAGGCGGTGGCGAAGGCGACCGGTACGGCGGCGGCTTGGGCGAAGGTCCAGCCGGTGGGTATGGGGGCCAGCAGTCGGTGGTCGGTGATCGCGCCGGAGGCTATGCCGCCGGTGAAGAATCCGAAGACGCGGTCTCCGACGGCGAGTTCGGAGACCTCGGGGCCGGTCTCGGTCACGATGCCGGCGGCTTCGGCGCCCATCTGTGCCTGGTCCGGGTACATCCCGAGTGCGAGCAGTACGTCGCGGAAGTTGACGCCGGCTGCGCGTACGGCGACCCGTACCTGGCCGGTGGTGAGGGGGGCGTCGGCGTCGGGGGCGGGGATCAGTGCCAGGTTGTCGAGGGTTCCCTCGTCGGTGACGTCCAGTCGCCAGGCGGCGGGTCCGGCGGGGAGGGGCAGGCCGTCGTCGGTGTGGGGGCGGGCGAGGCGGGGTGCCCGGGCCTCGCCGTCGCGTAGCGCGATTTGTGGTTCGCCGTCGATGAGGGCCCAGGTGGGCCAGATGTCGTCGTCGGTGGAGGCGGGGTCGCGGTCGAGCAGGACGATGCGGCCGGGGTGTTCGGACTGTGCGGAGCGCAGCAGGCCCCAGGCCGCCGCTCCGGCGAGGTCGGTCACTCTCTGGCCGGGCAGGGCGGGGACGGCTCCGCGGGTGAGGACCACCAGACGGGTGTCGAGGTAGCGGTCGTCGGTGAGCCAGTTCTGGACGGTGCGGAGCACGTCGCGGGTGGTGCGGTGGACGGTGTCCGCCGACGGGTTCGTTGCGGGTGTGGGGTCGGGGAGGGTGAGGACGGCGACGGGGGGTGGTGTGGTGCCGGTTCGCGGGGTCGGTCCGGCGGGGTCGAGGCGCAGCCATGGGGAGGTGTCGGGCGGGGTGGTGCCGGGGTCGGGGAGTCTGGTCCAGTCGACGGTGAACAGGGCGTCGCGCAGGTGCTGTTCGCCGGTCTGCCGGAGGTTGTCGGGGGTGATCTCGCGCAGGACGAGGGTGTCGATGGTGACGACGGGGGCGCCGGTGGGGTCGGTGGCCCGTACGTTGAGGCCGTCGGGGGTGGTGGTGAGTGCGACGCGGAGTACGGTCGCTCGGGTGGCGTGGAGTGCGAGGCCGTTCCAGGCGAAGGGGAGCCGGGTGCCGGTTGTGGTGTCGGCGGTGGTGGTGGCCGCGACGGCGTGCAGGGCCGCGTCCAGCAGTGCGGGGTGGATGCCGAATCCCGCGGCGTCGGCTGTTTCGGGGAGTTCGACGTCGGCGTAGAGGGTGTCGCCGTCGGTCCAGAGGGCCCGCAGGCCTTGGAACGCCGGGCCGTAGCCGTAGCCGGCATCCGCCAGTCCGTCGTAGAAGCCGGTCACGTCGACCGGTTGTGAGCCCGGGGGCGGCCAGGGCGTCGGCTCCGCGGGGGCGGTCGCGGGGGTCTCGCCCAGCAGGCCGGTGGCGTGGCATTCCCATGCGGCGTCGTCGGAGGGTCGGGAGAACACCTCGACGGGGCGGTCGCCGGTTTCGTCGGGGGTGCCGACGGTGACTTGGAGGGCGACGCCGGTCCGGGTGGGGAGTGCGAGCGGTTTGTGAAGGATCAGTTCGCGCAGGAATCCGGTGCCGACCTGGTCGCCGGCGCAAAGTGCCATCTCGGCGAAGGCGGTGCCGGGTACGAGTGTCTGTCCGCCTACCGTGTGGTCCTGGAGCCATGGGTGTGACGACTGCGAGAGTCGTCCCGTCAGTACGGCGCCGCCGGTCGGCAGGGCGAGGGACGCGCCCAGCAGGTGGTGGTCCAGGCTTTCCTGTCCTACGGCCGACACGTCTCCGGATGCCACGGGGCGGGGCCAGTAGCGTTCGTGTTGGAAGGCGTAGGGAGGGAGTTCCACGCGGTGTCCGGCCGGTATGACCGATGTCCAGTCGACGTCGGCGCCCGCGACCCAGG